>NZ_JAFLMY010000005.1:0-422249 GCF_017313375.1 Agrobacterium sp. Ap1 | reverse complement strand
TGGTGGGCCCGGAGGGACTCGAACCCCCAACCAAGCGGTTATGAGCCGCCGGCTCTAACCATTGAGCTACAGGCCCTGCCGGTGAGGGCAGTGGTTCGACGCAATGGTTCGTCTCACCTTGGTGCCCGCTCTAACGCAATTCTTCACCGGTCACAAGCGGTTGCCGCAATAGCTTCACAATGAACCTGCAGGTATGGTTCTGTAATGTCAACGAATTGCCTCGTTCCCATCGCTTTCAGCCTGCTGCAGGCTGGGTGGGTCGAAATCTAGAGAAGAACACAAGGAAGAACCGATGAAGCCTTTCACCCGTTTTGCTTATGCCGCACTCCTCGTGCCCATGGTGCTTTCCGGTCCCTTGTCCAGTAGCGTTTTGGCTCAGGAAAGCAAACCGCGCGAAGCTCAGATCAACGTATCAGGCGAGGGGGAGACTGCTGTCGCTCCCGATATGGCCATCCTTTCCCTGACCGTGCTGCAGCAGGCTGAGACCGCCGAGGCGGCCCTCACTGCCAACAATGCCGCCATGCGCAATGTAGTCGGTGCACTGCGTGAACGCGGGGTCGAGGAGAAAGATATCCAGACAAGCCAGTTCCAGATTTTTCCACGCCACGAGCAGACGGATGCAAAAGATGGAAACTCGGATCCCGGCAAGATCGTCGGGTATCAGGTCAGCAACGCCCTGACCGTTCGGGTGCGTGATCTCTCAAAACTCGGCGCGCTCCTTGATCAGTCGGTCAAGCTGGGCGTCAATGAAGGAGGGCAGATCAGCTTCACCAACGATAATCCCGAAGCTGCTTTGACCGAGGCTCGCAAGAAAGCCGTCGCTCAGGCACTTGCCAAGGCAAGGACTTTGACGGAGGCCGCAGGTGTCAAGCTTGGCCGTATCATCGAGATGAGCGAAAATTCGGTGCGTCCTATGGCGCAGCCTATGATGCGGATGGCGATGGCAAAGGAAATGGCCGGGGATTCCGTTCCTGTTGCCGCCGGAGAAAGCACCTATACGGTGATTGTCAATGTGACCTTCGCCTTGCAGCAGTAAGCTGACTGAAGGTCGCATGTCCTCCCCCAAAAAAGCCCGGTCGCACATGCGGCCGGGCTTTTTGGTTGTGCAGATCACGGTTCGGGCTGATGCCTTAGCGGCGAATTACCGGGCATCCGCGTTCGTTGGCGAAGACCACGCGGTCACGGCCATGCCGGTCGCGACCCACGACGACGATGGCGCGGCGGGAGGCATCGACAATCCGGGCGCGCCGCAGCCCCATGCGCTCGGCCTTATCGAGCGCACGCCCTGGGGAGCAGCCGGGGCGGTCATGATGGCGGCGCCAATCGCGGCCCCGATCGTCATGTCGTTCGTAATATTGCACGTATAAGCCGTTTCCATTGGGGCCGAAGCCTCGTTCGGAGGCGGCCGCTGTGGACGCGGTGGCGGAAATACCGCTCAGGGCGACGATTGCGGCAAGTCCGATCCTGGTGAGCAAACTGGTCATGGGAGATCCTCCGGTTGCAGCCTTTTTTCTTTTCGCCATGTCAGGCGATGACCGGATATTATTTCTCAAAGCCTGAACGCATCCCCAAGGGTACGTTCAGGCTGGGTTCAGCGCGGCAACGGGTGATCCGGGTGTCAGGCTGAAAGATGGAGAACAATTTCGCGGCGATGTGGCTGGTCGCGATGTTCAAAAAGATAGATGCCTTGCCATGTGCCGAGCATTAGGCGTCCTCCATTCACAGGGATGCCTATCGATACTGCTGTCAGTGCAGCCTTGATATGAGCCGGCATGTCATCCGGCCCCTCGGTCGTGTGAACGACCCAACTCATGTCCGGATGGATGGAGGGAGGGACCAGTCGGCCGAAAAAGGTTTTCAGATCCCTCTGGACGTCGGGATCGGCGTTTTCCTGTATGAGCAAGGAACATGAAGTATGCCTGACAAACACTGTCAGTAGCCCTTGGCCGACATGATGGTTGCGAACGAAGGCGTCAGCCTGGTCCGTGAATTCGTACAGGCCCTGGCCCTGGGTGGATACGGAAAGCATGGTTTGCGGCATCAAATCCTCCGTTTTTCCGCCCGATCTCTTTTAGCTGATCTCGTGTTCCCCATGTAGAGGAGAGGCATGCATCCGGTTTCAGGTCGAGGGTTACCAGAATCAGCGCAAGCGGGTTAGCGTAGGCCAGATGATCGTCAGGACCTACCAAACGTCAATATGGGCGGAATGGCCTGTCAAATTCTTGCGTGATAGCGCTTATCCCCTATCTAGACTGGAGGTTCAACAAGCCTGCGAGAGAGCATGCCACTGCATCAGCAATTCAGTCGTCGTTTCATCGATCGTTTCATGACTTTCGAGCCGTTAAGCCTTATCATCTTCGCCTTGATGGCAGGCGGGATTTTTGCCTTCCTGACGCTGACGGGAGAGGTGCTTGAGGGAGATACACATGCGTTCGACGAGGAAATTCTGCTTGCACTGAGACAGGCAACCGATCTTGCAGTGCCGATCGCTCCTTCCTGGGTGACGCATGCCGTGGGTGATATTACCGCGCTTGGCGGGGTTACGGTGCTTTCGCTGATGACCGTTCTCGCTGTCGTCTACCTTCTACTCGCGCGGCAAACGGCAATTGCGATATTCATGTTTCTTTCGATCGCCGGTGGGTGGGTTGTGAGCAGTGCTCTCAAGCTCGGTGTTGCGCGGCCCCGCCCGGATATCGTTCCGCATCTGGTCGAGGTTCATGACATGAGCTTTCCGAGCGGCCATGCCATGCTTTCGGCTGTCACCTATCTGACCCTCGCAGCACTTCTTTCCCGTGCGCAACAATATCGCTCCACGCGGATATTCCTTCTGGCTACGGGGATCCTGCTGACGTTCATGATCGGTTTGTCGCGCCTCTATCTTGGCGTTCATTACCCAACCGATGTGCTGGGTGGTTGGTGTGCCGGTGCCGCCTGGGCTGCCGGTTGTTGGCTGCTGGCACGCCGCTTCATTGAACGAGAGCCGAAAAACTCCATCTCCATCCGCTGAAATTTCTCGTCATGCAAATCCACATTGTTGGGATCCATTAGTCGCAGTCCAGCGTATCAAGCATGAGCTCGATAGAGGATGCCATGGCTGAAACGATAACAGGAAGACGCCTTGCCTGGATTACCGGTGCGAGTTCGGGCATAGGGCGCGCGGTCGCGCTGAAGCTGGCGGACCGAGGCTGGCAGGTTGCGGTCAGTGCGCGTTCCGGCGCCAAGCTCGAGGCGCTTGCGGCGGAGCGGCCGGGGCTTATCCATGCCTATGTTCTCGATATCACCGAAGGGGAATCGGTGAGGGATGCGGCGCTGAATATCGAGCAGTCACTCGGGCCTATCGATCTCGCGCTATTTTCCGCCGGCGGATATGTGCGTGAAAGCGCGCGCCGGTTCGATGCCGAAAAGCTGGCTGAACTGTTCAATCTGAATGTCGTCGGCACCGGGCATGCGCTTCAAGCGGTGATGGCGCCGATGATTGCTCGGCGTCGCGGACATATTGCGGTGGTTGCCTCGGTGGCCGGTTATATCGGCCTGCCGGGTGGTGGAGTTTATGGCGCAACGAAATCGGCGCTGATTACCCTTTGCGAAGCGTTGCGGCCGCAGCTTGAACGGGAAGGGGTGGTACTGCAGGTCATCAATCCCGGCTTTGTCGATACGCCGATGACGAAGACGAACGATTTTCCGATGCCCTTCCTGATCAAGGAAGACGAGGCGGCAGATGCCATCATCAAGGGGCTTGAGAGCAGTCGCTTCGAGATCGTCTTCCCGTGGAAGATGAAGGTGGCGATGAAGCTGCTTGCCGCTTTGCCCTATCCGATCAGCCTTGCGATTACACGTAGGATGCTTCGCAAGGAGGATGCCATCGATTCAAAAAGATAGAGCGTCCTTTGTGCGTCCATTCGGACGCACGGCGCTCTAGCGAGCAAGCCTGAACTGCACGACATCGAGGCGGCCGGTGCGAAATCCGGCGGCGCAATATTGCAGGTAATAGTGCCACATGCGGAAGAAGCGTTCGTCAAAGCCGTGGGACATTATGCGCTGCCAGTTCTCTCTGAACGCCTTGTCCCACAAAAGCAGGGTGCGCTCGTAATCGCGGCCGAAGCAGAAGCGATCCTCGACCGAAAACTCTGAGGCTCGTGCGGCGGCTTCGAACGCCTTGATGCTGGGCAGCATGCCGCCTGGGAAGATGTAGGCCTGAATGAAGTCCGCATGGCTTCGGTAATGGGCGAACCGTTCTTCGGCGATCGTGATGACCTGGACGAGAGCCTGTCCCTTCGGAGAAAGCAGGGATCTGACCCGGTCAAAATAGGTTTGCCAATTCTCTTCGCCGACCGCCTCGAACATCTCGATCGAGACGATCTTGGTGAATGTGCCTTCGCAGTCGCGATAATCTTCCAGACGGATATCGGCGCGGTCTTCGAAGCCTGCCTGCCTCAGCCGCGTTTCGGTAAAGGCGGCCTGTTCCTTGGAAAGCGTCAGCCCGGTGACGCGGCACCCGGTTGCTCGGATCGCCTCTTCGGCAAAGCCGCCCCAGCCGCAGCCGATCTCGAGCACATGATCATCCTTGCCGATCTTCAGTTCCTCGATGATGCGGCGGTATTTGGTTTTCTGCGCATCGGCCAGGTTTTCGCGCGGGTTGGAGAAAATGGCGGAAGAATAGGTCATGGTTTCATCGAGCCACTGCCCGTAGAACGCATTGCCGAGGTCGTAGTGGTAGGCAATGTTGCGGCGACTGCCGGCCTTCGAATTGCGGTTCAGCCGGTGGCGGATGCGCGCGACGAAGGCGGCAAGTGGGCTCGCCTTCATGATGCCCTGCCAGCGAGCCTCGTTGGCGATTGCCAGATCCATCACTGCGCCCAGATCCGGAGTTTCCCATTCGCCTTCGAGATAGGAGGTGGCAAAGCCGAGACTGCCGCCTGTCGCCAGTCGGCGAAGCGGGCGCATCGTCTTGAATTCGATCGTGGCTGTCGGCCCGCTTGCCTCTCCAACGAAACGCGCTTCACGGCCGCTTGGAAACCGCAGCGCCAGTTGCCCCACCGCCATGCGATTGGCCCATCGGCAGAGAATTCTTTCAAGAAACGAAAAGGACGGCAACGGCAGTTCAAGCTTGTGGTCGACATCCGACATCAGCGGGTCTCCGTCCGTGGGCTATGGGCTACGATGGTCGAGGCTCTGGGTGAGGTTGCGCGCGCATGACGATGAACGGGCACCCGCTTCAGCCACAGGCGCAGCGCCTCCCAATGGATGGCGGCCGTTACCTTGAACGTCATCAGCGGATATCTGAAAAAGGCCATCGCCAAGCCGCGGTCGGTGAGGGGTGACTGCCTGCCCTGGAACATCGCATAGAGAAACATGCCGTCAGCGTCGGATTCCTTGATGGCGATCCGCACCTGCTCTGCAGGTATCCTTACCGAGAAATCGTAGCGGCAATCCATCGGCACGAAGGGCGAGACGTATAAATCCTTCGTACAGGAATGGCTTATCTGGCCGCCGTCCTCGCCAGCGGCTGGAATGATATAGGCGTGGCGTTCGTGGAAGGTGTTGCAGACTTCGTAGATGACTGCGCGCAATTCGCTCTGACGATCGTAGCAGAAATAGACGGTGAGGGGATTGAAGACGTAACCGAAAATGCGGGGGTAGCAGAGAACCCTTATGCTCAGGTGATCCGTATTTATTCCGGCATCCAAGAGTTGGCTCGCAACCCATGTCTTGAGGCCGCCCGATACGCCGTCGCCATGGTCCTTTTCCCAGAAGCTGAACAGGCCCCGCCGGTTGACGCCGAAAAGGCGCAGCGACCTGTCCAGCGTCGGAAGTTCGTCGAGATCGAGCAACAGCGAAAAGACGCTGTAGCGCAGGTTATGCTTTTTCGGCCTCAGCCTCGTGTGGACGACAGCGCCGGCATAGATGCTGGAGGTCTGGCTCATTCGGCAGCCTCGCGGAATTCCTCGATCCTGATGCGGCCGGATTCGTTTTCGACGCTCCATGGGCGGCGGTCACCTCCGAGCGCCTCGGCGACGGCGAGCCCCGATTGAAGGCCATCCTCGTGGAAGCCGCTGCCGAAATAGGCGCCGCAGAACCATGTGCGGTTGCGGCCTTGAAGCTGCCAAAGGTCGTTCTGGGCTTTCAGGGCGCGCGTGTCGAAGCGCGGGTGGGTATAGTCATAGGTGCCGTGGATCAATGTCGGCTGCGGTTGCCGGTTTGGGTTGAGCGTGAGAAAGAGAGACCGGTCTGTGTCGAGCTTCTGAAGCCTGTTCATCCAGTAAGTGACGCAGAGCTGCTGATCGCCGTTGCCTTCCGTGCCGCTCAGATAGTTCCAGCTCGACCAGACATTGCGGTGTTTCGGCATCAAGGCCGGATCGCTGTGCAGGACCGCCTTGTTGCGGGTGTAACCGAACGCGCCAAGCAGATCCCGTTCGTGGTCGTCGGCATCTGTCAGCATGTTGAGGGCTTCATCCGCATGGGCTGCGATCACCACATCATCGAATTCGTCCGAATGGCCGTGCGTGTCGGTCATCGTCACGCCGTTTGCGGCGCGGCGGATCGAGGCGACCGGAGTGGAAAGCCTGATCGTTCCATTAAAGTCTGCGGCCAGGCGCGTGACATATTCCCGGCTGCCGCCTTCGACGGTGCGCCATTGCGGCCTGCCGGAGAGAAGCAGCAGACCGTGGTTGACGAAGAAGCGCAGGAAGGCGTGCAGGGGGTAATCATGCATTTCGCTGGCCGTCGTCGACCAGATGGCGGCTCCCATCGGCATCAGGTGATCGTTGATGAAGGTCGCGGAGTAGCCTGCCTGACGGAGATAGTCACCGAGCGTGATCTCCTGCATATCCGGCTGATCCAGAAGGGCGGGGGACTGTTTGTAGAATTTGAGAACGTCGCGCAACATGGACCAGAAGCGGGGCCGGACGATGTTTCTTTTCTGCCCGAGAAGTCCTTTCAGGCCGGTGCTGCTATATTCGAACCCGCCATTATCCATGGATGCTGCAAACGACATGTCCGAAGCGATCGTCGGCACGTTCAGATGTTCGAACAAGGCCACGAGGTTTGGATAATTGGTTTCATTATAGACGATGAAGCCGGTATCTACTGCGACGCTGCGGCCCTCTATTTCGACATTCACGGTATTGGCATGACCACCCAGCCGGTCCGAGGCTTCGTAAAGAGTGACATTATTGCTTTTCGACAATAGCCATGCGCAGGACAGGCCGCTGATGCCTAAGCCGATGACTGCGATCCTTTTCGCTTCCTGTCCGAAATTCCCAGTCAAAGGCGTCATCCCAGCATCCTCGCTCTCGTCTGCAATCCAATACGAACTAGGGCGGCAATCGGATCTCAGCAAAAAATCACAAAGGGTGTGATCCACATCTGGAAGTCTTTCGTAAAGCTTGCCATGAACTTGAGCTCACCTATCTCGCTTGATAAATGGCAAATATACCGACCGTCGCCTATACGGCTGGCGGGACTAGCAGCGCGTGGGCTCGGGATGAACAATAAAAACTCCGGTGGCTCGGAAGCCGAGGATCTCGCGAAGGCCGAGATGGTGCGGCTCCTATCCATCGTCGGACGGGACCGCAGCGCAGATGCGTTCGAAGCTATATTCCGGTTTTATGCGCCACGCATCCGCAGCTTCATGGCAGCCAAAACCAAAGACAGGCAAGCCGCCGAAGAGTTGATGCAGGAAACCATGACTGCGGTGTGGAACAAGGCCGGCCAATTCGATCCGGCGCGCGGCAGCGTGTCTGCTTGGATCTATACAATCGCGCGCAATGTGCGCATCGATGCCTACAGGCGCAAACGCCCGGAATTCGACATGAATGATCCGGCGTTCGTTGCTGACGACGTCGCCCCAGCCGATCAGGAGTTCCAGCAGATTCAGGAGGCGCAGTTGTTGCGCGGTGCGATGGCGACCTTGCCGGAGGAGCAACTGGACGTGCTGCGACGGGCCTTCTTCGATGAGGCTTCTCATTCAACGATCGCGCGCGATCTTGGTGTTCCGCTCGGAACCGTGAAATCACGCATCAGGCTGGCGTTCGAGAAACTACGTTCCTCGCTGGAGGGACGGCTATGAACGTGAAGCATCATTTGAGCGACGAGTTTCTGATCGAGTATGCCGCGGGAAGTCTTTCTGAAGGCTGGAGCCTTGCGGTGGCGAGCCATCTGGCGCTTTGCCCCGCATGTCGCCAGCGCCTTCATGCGATGGAAGGGGCTGCGGGAGCGCTTTTGGATAAGGCAGACGAAAGCGCCAACGAAGACGAAGCCTGGGCCCGCTTCAAGGCACGGGCGGCTGATATCAAGGTCGAGGAAATCAAGCTTGAGGCTCCAAGGGCTACACAGCAGCCAGTCGTGCTTCCGGAACCACTTCGATCCTATGTCGGTGGCGACCTTGCAGATCTCAAATGGCGAGCGCTCGGGCGTGGTGCCTATCAGATCCTGATCGATACGAATGATAAGGATACGCAGGTGAGGCTGCTGCGCATTCCGGCCGGAAAGCCAGTTCCGGAGCACACCCATGAGGGACGCGAACTGACTCTGGTGCTGGCGGGAAGTTTTCACGATGGCGAAGAGCTGTTCGCCCGCGGGGATATAGAGGAAGCCGACGGCGATCTGCTGCATACACCCAAGGCGACAGAGGGAGAGGATTGCATCTGCCTCGCCGTGACCGAAGCGCCGCTCAAATTCTCGAGCTGGATTGTGCGGCTGGTGCAGCCGATCCTGAAAATCTGAGAGGACGAGATGACCTATCTGCTTGCCTATATGGGAACTGTGGTCGCCTTCCTCGGTCTCGATTTTATCTGGCTCGGTACTGTCGCCACGGGTTTTTACCGCAGCCGGATCGGCAGCCTTTTGCTTGACCAACCTAACTTCGTAGTCGCCGGTATTTTCTATCTCTTCTATGTTGCCGGTATCGTCTACTTCGCAGTTCAGCCTGCGCTGGTGTCCGGAAACTGGACCACAGCAGCCATTGCAGGTGCCATTCTCGGCCTGATTGCCTACGGCACTTACGACATGACGAACCTTGCTACTCTGAAGAACTGGTCACCGATGGTCAGTGCCGTCGACATGGCCTGGGGGACTGTTCTTACCTCGTTTTCGGCGGTCGTCGGCTATTGGGTGGCGCAGAAGTTTTCCAGCGGCATCTGAATGTCGCCGATCGGCGACATGGGTGCATGCTCAACGGCGAAGCATATTGCTGGGCCATTTTTGAGCGAGATATCCGTGATGCTGTGATCAAGCAGTGCTGCTTGCGCCAAACGTCTCTGCGACCAACCGGTTGAGCTTCTGAGGATGCCAAGGTTTGGGAAGCATGGGCAGGCCTTTGAGCCTGCTCTTGAGTTCCGGCAGTTCGGCATGGCTGCTGCAGATGATAACCGGAACGTCCCGTTCCCGAAGCATCTCGATGACCGGAACTGACAGTTCGCCATGGAGATTGAGATCGACGATGGCGCCCGCCAGATCATTGCGCGGGATTGCATCCATCGCGTCGGCGATCCTGCCGAAAGGGCCTATGATGTTGTGGCCGGTTTGGAGCAGATGGTCTTCCATGTCCATCGCCAGAAGAAGATCGTCCTCCAGTAGGAGGATGTTCGGATAGTCGTTCAGATCATCGGCTTCCGTCATTTTACCTTTACAGTGTGATATGAGGACCAGGGCAAGATGACACCTGGTCCAAATATTTCAAGCGTGGCTTTCGTCTTACACGACGTTTGACAGACTTATAAAGTTCCACCTTACTTAAAGGTTAAGATGTTTGCGCGGATCTTCGTTGGGCTTTTCCGGCAAGTTCTCCATCAATGCCGCAAGGTCAGGATCCGGTTTTTCCGACAGGACGATCTTCACCGTCGCCAGCAGGTCACCATATCCGCCACCGGTCTTCGGGGCGCCCTTACCCTTAAGACGCAGCGTCGTGCCGGTATTGGTTTTGGGCTTTAGCATTACATTCAGGTAACCTCCGGGCGTCGGTACCTTGATCTTGCCGCCGAGCACCGCCTCGCGAATGGTGATCGGGATTTCCACGCGGATATCATCGCCGTCGCGCTTAAAGAACGGGTGCGGTTTGATCTTGATCTCGATGAGGGCGTCGCCATCCTGACCTTTTGGCGCGCCTTTGCCTCCCTTGCCGCGCAGGCGCAAGACCTGGCCGTCGCGCGTGCCTGCGGGGATCTTTACATCAAGCGATGAACCGGTGCCGAAGGAGACCGGTGCGGTCGTGCCGTTGATGGCGTCGAGGAAGGGGACTTCCATCGTGTAGTGGACGTCTGCCCCCTTCGAGCGAAACTGCCCGCCGCCGAATTGCGAGCCTGTCTGACCTCCGCGGCGGGACATGAAGCTTTCGAAAATATCCTCGAAACCGCCGAATTGCGAAAAGCCGCCTTCGTCGAAAAAGGCTTCTCCGCCATTGGCGCCGGCATATTCGCGATGCTGCTGGAATGGAGCGCGTTCGACGCCATTGATGTCGATCTCGCCACGGTCGAAGCGGGCGCGCTTTTCCTCATCGCCGAGGATTTCGTTGGCGGCGGATATCTCCTTGAAGATGTCCTCGGCCTTCTGATCTCCGGGGTTCAGATCGGGGTGATATTTCTTGGCGAGCTTTCGAAAGGCGCTCTGGATGTCCTTCTGCGACGCATCCTGCTTCACGCCCAAAATTTCATATGGATTCTGTCTCATCACTACCTCCAGACGCAAAACATGAGTTGAAACCAAAGCCGTTTCGGGGAGCCGAGGGCACGGTTTCAGGCGGCTTTGCAGCGGTCCGATCCGTCATCGGACAAGGGTAATGGACGGCGCTCCGCTTTATCCGGCGGGCACTAAAGGGGATCATGCCTTCGTCGCACCATATCCTCATCAAGCAACATGGTCGGTAGAAGCTGCGGAATTCATCGTGCCGGTCCCAATCAGGCAACCGGCAATCATGAGGTGGTGTTTCCAAATGGGAACTTCAAGGGAGGGTTACCGTTACCAATGCGCCCGCCGGGGTGGGGAATACGCAGCGATGACCAGTTCTGAAGGTTCAGACTGAGGACGCGCGAACCGCCCGAAACGGTGGTGAACTGGACGCAACAAAGAGGACAAGGAAAAGATGGACATGAAAAACCAGAACAAGCTCCTGGCGCTTCTCTCTCACGATGATTATGCCGCCCTCGAACCTGTCTTGGAACGAATTGATCTTCCGCAAGGCTTTGTGCTGTCGGCGCCGGGCGAACCGCTCGAATACTGCTATTTCCCGTTTTCCGGCGTGATCTCCACTGTCGTGACATCCCCGTCTGGCAAGCGCACGGAGATCGGGCTTCTGGGCCGCGAGGGCGTGTCACCGTCTTCCGTTGCGCTGGGCGCGGCGGATGCACCCTATCTCGTCGTCATGCAGGTGCCGGGACATGGCGTGCGCGTGCCGATTGCCGTGATGCGCAGGATGATGGAAGTCTCGCCTGGCTTGAAGCGGCTTTTGACGCGCTGGGCGCATGTGGCGATGAGCCAAGCCGCTTTCACGGCGCTGTCGAATGCCATCCATCCTGTCGATGAGCGGCTGGCGCGATGGATCCTGATGTGCCACGACCGTGTGGATGGCGATGCGATCGACCTGACGCACGAATTCCTGGCGATCATGCTGTCGGTACGCCGACCGAGCGTGACGGTGGCGCTGCATGTGCTGGAAGGCAAGCAACTGATCTATTCGCATCGCGGCACGATCATTGTTCGTGACCGCAAGGCGCTGGAGCAGTTTGCTGCGGATTCCTATGGCGGTGCTGAGCGGGAATATGAACGCATGTTCGGCGATATCGAGGATATCACCCGCAAATCGGCTTAGATGACTGCAAGCCGGGTTCTGATCCGGTCGGCCAGGGCGTCCGGATCGCTCGGCTTGCTCATCCATTCGCTGCCTTCGAAAAGCTCCGCACTCCATTCCGGCGGCTTTTCGCTGCCGGTGTAGATCATGAAGGGGATACTGTCTTGCTGCAGGCGGGCAAGCACCGGCTGGCTGTCGCCATCATTGAGGTAGAGATCGAGCAGCACGAAGTCGGGTGACGATGCGTCAAGCCATTCCAGCGCCTCTCTCTGGGAGCGGAGTGTGACAAAATTGCTCAAGCCCTTGTCTACAAGCGCTTCCTCCACGTCGAGGGAGATCAGCGGCTGGTCTTCCAGCAACAATATGAGCTTGTCTGCCAATTCGAATCTCTTCCCCTGCAAGATACTGATTAGTTAAACGGTTTTTGCGCGCGTGTACCCCTTTGTCTGATACCGTACCGAGGGGGTCCGGCGGGTTGTGTCGCGAATTTTATGGCCATAGATGGAAATCGTTCAAATCAAGCGGAGACTTCTCGTTCAGAGGAAGCCGAACAGGCCATGTTCTCCTATCAAGGATGAGCGATGGCTGACATTCGGCAAACGGCGGTCCGTAACAATTTGCTTCGGCTGATGAGCCCTACGAGCTTCTCCGCAATTGCCGCCCATCTGAAGCCGATGGACCTGCCGCGCGGTTTCGAGCTCTCGGAACCGCATGAGGCTGCGGAATATGCCTATTTCCCGGAAACGGGCATTGCCTCGATCGTCGCCCGCTCACCGCAAGGGCAGCATGCCGAGATCGGTATTTTTGGCCGAGACGGGATGACGCCGGCGGCAGTCGTGCTCGATGCGGGGTCCGATCCGTTTTCGATCTTCATGCAGGTTCAGGGTGACGGTTTCCGCATCTCTACCGAGCTTTTGAAGTCGTTGCTCGATCGGGACGCTGATCTCAAGAACCTGCTTGGACGGTATGTTCAGGCACTATCGGTGCAGGGGGCCTTTACCTCGCTTTCCAATGCCGTCCACCATATCGACGAGCGGTTGGCGCGGTGGATATTGATGTGCCACGACCGCACCGATGGCGACGAGATCAGCCTGACGCATGAGTTCCTGTCGATCATGCTGGCGGTTCGGCGTCCGAGCGTGACGACGGCGCTGCATGTGCTTGAGGGCCGCAAGCTGATCTATTCCGAACGTGGCATGATCATCGTGCGCGACAGGCCGGCACTCGAACAGTTCGCCGCCGATGCTTACGGCGAAAGCGAGCGGGAATATTTTCGGCTGCTTGGGCCTTACAACTGATCGCAAGAGCTCCGGCAATCAGCAATAGGGCGCCAATCCGTTTCCGAATTGACGCCCCGAAAGCAATCCTGAAAGACTGCCGGCTTATCAGGCGCGCTCCTCCCAGAGCTTGGCCAGTTCGACGATCGTCTTCACGGCCTTTTCCATGTCCTGGCTGCTGACCCATTCGATCGGCGAATGGAAGGCGTGGCCGCCGGCGAAGATGTTGGGGCAGGGCAGGCCCATGAAGGAAAGACGTGCACCGTCGGTGCCGCCGCGAATGCTGCCGCGTACCGGCGACATGCCGGCCCGACGGATCGCCTCGATGGCGTTGTCGACGATCTCGGGGTGATGGTCGAGCACTTCTTTCATGTTGCGATACTGCTCGGTGATCTTCAGCGTATGCGACGAACCGGGATAGTCGGCCATGACTTCGTCGATGATGGTTTCGAGCAGCTTTGCCTTTTCTTTCAACCCTTCTGTCCTGAAATCGCGCAGAATGAGGCTGATCTTGGCGCCTTCCATCGTACCGGAGACGGAGGTCGGATGGATGAAACCGTCGCGGCCCTTTGTCGTTTCAGGCGTCATGTCCTTCGGCAATTTGGCTATGATGTTGCCGGCGATGCGGATGGCGTTTTCCATCTTGCCATAGGCGAAACCGGGATGGATCGCGACACCCTTGATCAGGATGTCTGCGCTATCGGCCGAGAAGGTCTCGTCCTCGATCGTGCCTGCTGTTTCGCCGTCGAGCGTGTAACCGAAATCTGCGCCGAGCTTCTGCAGGTCGACCTTGGCGACGCCGCGGGCGATTTCCTCGTCGGGCGTGAAGAGGATGCGGATCGTGCCATGCTTGATGTCGGGATTGGCGAGCAGATATTCGGCAGCGGTCATGATCTCGGCAAGGCCGGCCTTGTCGTCGGCGCCCAGCAGCGTCGTGCCGTCGGAGGTGATGACGTCGTTGCCGATCTGGTTCTTCAGTTCCGGATGTTCGGACGTCTTGATGGTGCGGCTCTTGTCGCCCGGCAGCGTGATGTCGCCGCCCTGGTAATTGCGGATCACCTGCGGCTTGACGTCGGTGCCGGAAAAATCCGGTGCGGTGTCCATGTGGGCGCAGAAGCAGATGACCGGGACGTTGTTCTTGCCGGTGTTCGAGGGGATCGTCGCATAGACGTACCCGTGCTCGTCAAGCTCGGCGTCCTTTACACCGATCGCCTGCAATTCACCGACCAGAAGCCGGCCGAGATCGAGCTGCTTGGCTGTCGATGGCTGGGTGAGTGAAGAGGCGTCGGACTGGGTGTCGAGCACGACGTAACGGAGGAAACGGCTGGTAACGGTATCGGTCATGATGAAATCCGGATGGGACAAATGAGTATAATGCGGCTGACCATAGACCTCGGCGCGCGTGTCGTGAACCGCAATTTCTTGCATAAGAATGACGCCCGAAATGAAAGATCCCGCCGAAGCGGGATCTGGGCCTCGGATGGTGTCGGTTCCTATCGGAACAGGCTCGGTAGCCAGAGCGACAAAGCGGGGATGTATGTCACCGCAAGGAGAACTGCGAGGCTGGCGCCGAAGAAGGGCCAGATCGTGCGCATCGCCTCGCGGATCGATATGCCGCCGACGGCACAACTGACGAAGAGCACGGTTCCGACAGGTGGCGTGTTCAACCCGATGCCGGCATTGAGGATCATCACGACGCCGAAATGGACCGGATCGATGCCGAAGGCCTTGACCACCGGAAGCAGGATCGGGGTAGCGATGATGACCATCGGCGCCATGTCCATGAAGGTGCCGAGGATCAGAAGGATGACGTTGATCATCAGGAGCACGATGATCGGATTATCCGAGATGGCGCTGATCGCGGCGATGATCAGTGTCTGCACCTGCAGGAAGGCCATCAGCCAGCCGAAGGAGGCAGCGGTGCCGATGACCAGCAGGACCATGGCCGTGGTGCGGACAGCGCCCATGACGGCCTCGACGAAGCCTGCCCAATCCAGCTCCCGGTAGACGAGCATGGCAACCAGGAAGGCGTAGAGGACAGCGATGCAGGAGCTTTCCGTTGCGGTGAAGACGCCGGAGCGCACGCCGCCGAAGATGATGGCGATCAGCAGGATGCCGGGGAGGGAGGCTGCCAGATAATAACCGAGGCGGCGGAAGCCGGGGAAGGCGTCGGCCGGATAACCCCGTCTGACGGCGACCCACCATGCGGTGAACATCAGTGCTGCGGCGAGAAGCAGGCCGGGGATGATACCGGCGGTGAAGAGATCGGCGACCGAGACATTGCCGCCGGCGGCGATCGAATAAAGGATCATGTTGTGCGACGGCGGGATCATCAGGGCGATGATGGCCGCATTGGCGGTGACGTTGACCGCATAATCCCGATCATAGCCGCGCTTGGCCATTTGCGGGATCATCAGGCCGCCGACGGCCGAGGCATCGGCGACGGCCGAACCGGAAATGCCACCGAACAGGGTCGAGGCGACGACATTGACCTGACCGAGGCCGCCACGCATGTGCCCGACCAGACCGGCCGCAAAGCGGATCAGTCTTGCAGCGATGCCGCCGCGCACCATCAGGTCGCCGGCGAAAATGAAGAACGGGATCGCCATCATGGCAAAGACGTTCATGCCGGAATTCATCTGCTGAAAGACGACGATCGGCGGCAAACCCAGATAAAGCACCGTCGCGAAAGACGCGATGCCGAGGCAGAACGCAATCGGCATGCCGATGATCATCAGGAAAGTGAAGGAAGCGAAAAGGATCGTATAGGCCATTACGCAGCCTCCTGGACAAGCACGTCGGCCGCGATTTCCTCGCCGATTGCGACATCGATGAAACGTTCAAGCGCAAAGATCGCGATCATCGCGCCGCCGGCGATCATCGGGAAGAAATCTGTGCCGCCCGGCCAGCCAAGCACGGGGATTCGGGCAGTCCATGTGCCGGCTGCCAGAAGGGTCGAGTAATAGGCCATGCCGATACCGAAAAGCACGATAAGGCCCAGGCTCAGAAGGTCCATGGCCTTCTGGATGTTGGGCGGCATCATGTAACGGACGATGTCCAATCCCAGATGGACGCTTTCGCGCACACCGACGGCGGCGCCAAGCATGATGAACCAGGACATCAGGTAGAGCGATAATGGCTCCGACCATGCCGGGGAGTCATTGAGTACGTAGCGGCCGAAGATCTGCCAGCCGACGATCAGCGTCATGGCGATCATGCCTATGCCGGCGATCCAGAGTGATAAGCGGCTGACAACACCCAGCGCGGGTCTTATCGCCTGCATGAATTTTCGCATTGTTCCGTTCCTCCTCCTTCCGGACTTTGCGCCGGATATGCAAAAGCCGGCCTCGAAGGAGGCCGGCTTTCATTTTTGCGATTATTGAACTGCCTGGATTTCTTCCAGCAGAGACTTCATCGAAGCGTCGGTGACGAACTTGTCGTAGACCGGCTTCATCGCGGCGGAGAACTCTTCCTTGTTGACGTTGATGACGTTGACGCCACCGGCGCGGACCTTTTCTTCCGAGGTCTTTTCGCGGGCGGTCCAGAGTTCGCGCATCTTCACGACCGAGTCCTTGGCTGCCTGACGGACGATCTTCTGGTCTTCCGGGGTCAGCTTGTCCCAGGAGACCTTGGACATGACCAGGATTTCCGGGTTCATCGAGTGCTGGGTCAGCGTGTAGTTCTTCGCCACTTCGTAATGACGGGCAGACTCGTAGGACGGCCAGTTGTTTTCCGCGCCGTCGACCACACCGGTTTCGAGCGAGGAATAGACTTCGCCCATCGGCATCGGCGTCGGGTTGGCGCCAAAAGCCTGCATCATGGCGATCCAGAGGTCGGACTGCTGGACACGGATCTTCAGGCCCTTGAGGTCGGCCAGTTTTTCGACGGGCTTCTTGGTGGTGTAGAATGAGCGGGCGCCACTGTCATAGTAGGCCAAGCCGATCAGGCCGTGGGGTTCGAAGGCAGCCAGGATCTTGTCGCCGATCGGACCGTCGACGACCTTATGCATATGGTCGGTCGAGCGGAACAGGAAGGGCAGGCCGAGGACGACCGTTTCCGGGATCAGGTTGTTGAACGGTGCCGCATTGACGCGGTTCATGTCGATGACACCGAAACGGGTCTGCTCGATCGTGTCCTTTTCGCCGCCGAGCATCGAGTTGTTCATCACCTGGATGGCGATACGGCCGCCGGTGCGTTCCTTGACGAGATCGCCCATATATTTGACCGCATCGACGGTCGGATAACCGTCCGGATGGATGTCGGCCGAGCGCAACGTGACCTGCTGCGCGTAAGCGAGCGGTGCGGCAGTCGTCGCAGCAAGTGCGAGCGTCAGCGCCAGCCCGAGAGCTTTCGTGATTTTCATGTTTTCCTCCTCCAAAGAAACCGGTGCCTCCACGCACCGGTTGTTCAAAATATCAACTCGTTGATGCACTCCATTCCTGCAGACCGAAAAGGGTCTGCGGGTTCTCTATCAGGGCTAGATGCCGAGCGTTTTCGTTCGGCAGCCAGCCAAGTACGGTATCGGTCAAGGCCGCGTCATCCGGGTAATCCGCCTGTTCGCGGGCCAGATTGTGCGGCCAGTTCGTGCCCCAGACAATCCGTTCCGGGGCGTAGTTTGCTATCTCGCGCGCAACGGCTGCGATATCGGCGTAATCGGGGCCGCCTGTTTTCGATGATTCATAGACGCCGGCGAACTTGAACCAGCAGTTTCCTGCGTCGATCAGGCGTTTGACGGCTGAGATCTCTTCACTGTCGGGCGTGACGCCGGAAAAGAATTTACCGTGGTGGTCGAAAACCCAGCGGGATTTCAGGTTTGCCAGGCGTGCTTCGTGGTGAAGTATATTGCTGCCGTCGAACTGGACGGCCAGCATCCAGCCGTGGGCGGCTGCTTTCGCATCGACCGTTTCGAGTTCCTTGAGATCAACGGCACCGCCCGGCAGATCCATGATGCGGGCACCGACAATGCCGGCCTCTGAAAGGCGGACCATCTCGGCATCATTGGTATTGCCATCGATGATGCCGACACCGCGGGCGACATCGCCCATGATGTCGAGGCAGGCAACCAGGTTGGAGTTATCCCGCTGATGCGCATTGCCTTGCGTGATGATGACCCGATCGATGCCGAGCCATTGCATGAGCTGGCGATATTGATCGGGATCGGGCAGGGCGCCGGCCGGAAGGCCCGGTCCGCCGGGGAGGGACGGATACCCCGGCAGATACATATGCATCTGTGTGTCGACCGCACCCTGCGGCAGCTTGATCTTCGGAACCTTGCCGGCGAGGGTGCGAACGAGCATCAGGCCGCTCCCTTGTCGTCGGGCATACGGAACTCCTTCAGTGCATCGCGGTCGATCTCGATGCCCAGGCCGGGGCCGTTCGGGATCTGCACCACGCCGCCCTTGTGTTCGATCGGCGTCTTGACGATTGCCTGACGGAAGGGATTGTGAGTGCGATCGAATTCGAGGATCGGGTCGATCGGATTGACGCGGACAGGGCTTGGCACCATCGCGGCCATGAATTGCAGGGCCGCTGCGATATGGATGGCGGTACCCCAGACGTGGGGAACGACGCGGATGCCGTGAAGCGCCGCAAGATCCGCAACGCGCTTGGCTTCGGTAAAGCCGCCAACGCCTGCCAGATCCGGCTGGACGATATCGATGGCGCGAGTTTCGATTGGCTCGCGCATGCCCCAGCGAGTATGCCATGTCTCGCCGCCGGCAACCGGGATCGGCTGTTTGGCGCGGACCTCGCGATAGGCCGCAAGCTGTTCGGGCACAACGGGTTCCTCGAACCAGTCTATGCCGTATTGCGCAGCGGCATTGCCGAGGCGGATCGCCTCGACGGCGTCGTAACCGTGGTTGGCGTCGATCATGAGCCGCATGTCTGGGCCGGCGGCTTCACGGACGGCGCGGATGACGCGCAGGTCTTCCTCAACGCCGAAACCGATCTTGATCTTGGTCGCGTGAAAGCCTTCTGCCCTATAGCGGGCAACGTCGGTCGCATTGTCCTCGACGCGGTCGACGCCGTCACGCTTGAAGCTGCCTGTTGCGTAAGCCTTGATGCTCTCGCGGAAACGCCCGCCGAGAAGGATGGAAATGGGGGCGTTGAAATGCTTGCCCTTGATATCCCAGAGCGCCATGTCGATGCCGGAAAGGGCGGTGACGGTCAGGCCGCGCTGACCCTGATCCCGAAGCGCATTGTAGAGCTTGGCCCAGATCTTCTCGGTCTCGAGCGGATTTTCACCGATCAGCCAGTTGGCATAGGCCTGGACGACTGCGGCATTGGGACGGGCAGGGCCGAGGCATTCGCCCCAGCCCACCGTGCCGTCGTCGCACTCGATCTCTACCAATATGTGAGCCCGGCGATCGAAGCGCATGGACGCGCTTTCGAAAGCCACATCGAGCTGGTGTTCAAGAAGGTGAGTGCGAACCGACGCTATTTTCATCCGGCTTACCTCTTGTGGCTGCCGATGAGCTTCAGGAGCATCTGCTCCTCTTCCGCCGTCAGGTCGTCGAGCGGCGGGCGGACCTTGCCGGCATCGAAGCCCTGCAGGCGCACACCGGCCTTGATGGCAGCGACGGCATAACCCTTGCGGCGGGCACGAAGAGCCATGAAGGGGTAGAAGAAGTCCCTCAGGATTTCTTCGCAACGGGCACGGTTGCCTGCGCGAAGCTCCTTGTAGAATTCGACAGCAAGACCGGGAACGAAGTTGAAGACGGCCGACGAATAGGTGGTGAAACCGGCGCCGAGATAGGCTTCGGCAAACAGTTCCGCAGTCGGCATGCCGCCGAGATACATAAGACGGTCGCCCATCGTGGCGGTAACCTGACGGACGAGACCGATATCGCCGGTGCCGTCCTTGAAGCCGATCAGGTTCGGGCACTCGTCGCAAAGGCGCTTCAGCGTGTCGACCTGCAGGACGGAGTTGTCACGGTTATAGACCATGACGCCGATGCCGACAGACTGGCAGATTTTCTTGACGTGCTGATAGAGGCCTTCCTGCGGCGCATCGATCAGGTAGTGCGGCAAAAGAAGAATGCCATCGGCACCGGCCTTTTCGACTGCCTTTGCCATTTCGACGCCGACACGGGTGCCGAATCCGCAACCGGAAACGATCGCGGTATTGCTGTTGCCGGCCGCTTCCTTGGCGGATTTCACAATGGTCGGCACTTCATCAGGAGAGAGCGAAAAGAACTCGCCGGTGCCACCGGCGGCAAAAAGAACCGGCGCTTCGAAACCGGACAGCCATTCGATGTGGCGCTGGTAGCTATCCTGTTTGAACTCCCCCTCGTCGTCGAAATGGGTAACAGGAAAGGACAATAGGCCGGCGCCGAGCGCCGCCTTGATTTCTTCAGGCGTCATAATGGAATTTCCTCTTGAATGTCTCCTCCAGACAGAAATTGTCGTACAGGTTGGCGGAATTTATGTCAACAAGTTATCTGACATCTTCTCGCTGCGCGCGAAGAAGGTTCCTGTAGCGCAACTGGCTTCCGCGCAGATGCCGGCGCATAGCTTCACGGGCCTTTTCTTCATCTCCTTCGGAAATGGCCGTGACGATCGCATGGTGTTCGTCGACAAGCAGGTTGATATAATCCATCTGCTCTTCCGCCGTTTCGTCGCCGCGCAGGGCAGCGCGAGGGATGACGTTCTTGCCGATCATCGTCAGAAATTCGCGGAAGCGCGGATTGTTTGTCGCGTCGGCGATGGAGAGGTGAAGAGCGAAGTCGGCCTCGCTTGTCGGCTGATGCGCCTCCAGACAGGAGCGCACGGCATAATGACGCTCGAATATCACCTCTTCCTGTGCAGGCGAGCGCCGCAGAGCCGCCATTCCAGCTGATTCGACCTCAACGGCAGTCCTCAATTCAAGCAACTCGATCATCGAGGAAACGCGCGCGAGATCGATATGGCCGAGGGACAGGTTGAATGGCGGCGGTGTCGGGGTCGCCTGGAGAACGAAGACGCCGGCACCCTGGCGAGCCTCCACAAGGCGATCGGACCGCAAGGCGGCAAGGGCTTCACGCACCACTGTCCGGCTGACCCCATGCGCCAGTGTCAGTTGAGCTTCGCTTGGAAGTTTGGAGCCTGGCGGGAATTGTCCCTCGGCGATCGCCTGGCGCAGCGTGTCGCTCAATTGCGTTGCGCGCGTCTTCGGGGAGGCGATCAGATCCGTGTTGAATTCCTCGCTCATGGATGCGTTTCCTTGCTGGGAGATTATAGTTCCCGGAGTTTTCCGGGTTCGATCGCTTATTAGCTTGCTACTTTAACATGTATGACAAGTTTGCCTGTTTGTCACCCATTCGCAGAGGTGTGTTTCGAGGCTGATTTATCGCATAGGCCGCAACGGGGCGACATAAGCCGGAATGACGCGGTTCGCGGACATACCTTCCGATGACGTGTGGTGTGTTGAAAACGGTGGCGCGTCGCTCTACCACGGCAGGGAACAGATGCTGGAGTTTGCCGTGAGAAGAATGCTCGTAAGTTTTTTGGCCGGGAGTTTCCTGTTCGTTGCGCCGTCTTTGGCTGCTGCTCAATGGGCACCGGTCGAGCAGGTGAAGACGTATACGGTCAGCGGCTTCACCGGTATCGAGCTTTATTCCCAGATCGGCGAGAAGGGGCCGCTTGTCGGCGGCCAGATGCGGACGATTGCGCATACGGATTTCAAGCTGCTCTGGTCCCGCAATTACCAGCCGCAGCCGGATGGTTCATGCAAGCTGGTTTCGGCACGGCCAAGCTTGACGCTGATCTACACCCTGCCGAAGGCCGGCAAGATGCCGGGCGCCCTGAAGACGAAATGGGATACATTTGCCGAAGGCGTGCGCCGCCATGAGCGGGTGCATGGCGACATGATCGTGGAGATGGTAAGGGAGATCGAGGCGGTGAGCGTCGGGCTTACTGCAGCGGATGATCAGAAATGCCAGAAGATAAGGCAGGACCTTACCGCAAGGCTCGGCGAGATTTCGAAACGCAATCGCGAGCGGCACCGGGACTATGACAAACTGGAGATGAACAATGGCGGCAATGTCCATCAACTCATTCTCAAACTGGTGAACGAATAGAATTCATTGTTACCTAAATGGTGAACAGTCCGATCGTCGTTATGAGGCGTTGCCCGTGACGGGATCGTGGTTATAGTCCCCACGCTCGCAGAACATAGCAGGGGATTTCAATGACCAATTCCGTTTCAGCCGCCGATATTGACGACAAGGCTCTATTGCAGGAACTCGTAGCATGGGTAGAGATCGAAACGCCGTCTCATGATGCGAATGCCGTCAATCGGCTGGTCGATCGGGTGGAAGGATTGGCGAAATCCGCTTCGCTGGATGTGGAGCGCTTGCCCGGAACGCTTGGACTTGGCGATATTCTGACGGTGCGCTCGCCGCGGGCCGAAGGCAGCAATGAAAAGAGTGTGCTGGTACTGGCACATTTCGACACCGTGCATGCTCATGGGGTGATCGCCAAGCAATTGCCTTTGAAGCGGGACGGCGACAAGCTTTATGGTCCTGGCATTTACGACATGAAATCGGGAGCACTGATGGCGCTCGAAGCGTTGAAGATTGCGGTCGCCAGGGGCAGCCGCATGCCGGTCGATCTGGTCTTCGTGCCGGACGAGGAGATCGGCAGCCTGTCGTCGCGCGCCTATATGGAAAGGCTGGCAGCAAGCGCCGGTTATACGCTGGTTGTCGAGCCGGCGCGTGATGGCGGCAAGATCGTCATCGCCCGCAAGGGTGTCGCGATGTACGATGTCACCATCCGGGGACGGGCTTCGCATGCCGGCACTCGGCCCCAGGATGGACGCAGTGCAATCCGGGCCGCGGCGCGGCTTGTCCTTGACCTTGAGGCACTGAATGACGCCGAGCGCGGCATCACCGTGTCGGTCGGGACGATCCAGGGCGGCACGGGCCGCAATACCATTCCGGCGGAATGCCGGATGCAGGTCGATGTGCGCGTGCCGGACGACAAGGCCGCTGCCGAGATCACTGCCAGAATTGAGGCCATGAAGCCGGTCGATCCGGATATCACATTCGAGATCACCGGCCAGATGAACCGGCCGCCCTTTGCGCAATCCGCAGACGGCGTGAAGCTGTTCGATACCGCGGCCGAGATTGCCGCAAAGCTCGGGATTACGCTGGAAGGCGTGGTGACGGGCGGCGGCTCGGACGGCAATTTTACCGCTGCGCTCGGCGTGCCGACACTGGATGGTCTCGGTGCGGACGGGGCGGGGGCGCATACATTCGACGAGCATATTTTCGTTAGCAGCCTTGCGCCGCGCACCGCGCTGCTTGCCAACCTGATGATGTCGCTCGAACCCAAGTGAGCTGCTTAGGTGCAATCGCGCCGGAGGCCGCAATCGAAACACGATCGGGCAAAAACCCGGACACCCAAGGCTAAAAGATCATGACCAGCGGTATTCATCACCTGACGGCCATTACCCGGAAAATCCAGGACAATGTGGATTTCTACGTCGGCTTTCTGGGCCTGCGCCTCGTCAAGCGTACGGCCGGTTTCGAGGACGCGCAGCAGCTGCACCTGTTTTATGGAGACGGTGCTGCAACGCCAGGTTCGCTGGTCACGTTTCTGGCCTGGGAAGACGGTTCCCTCGGGCGCGTCGGGCATAGCGCGCCAAGCGAGATCAGCTTCGCCATCGATCGCGAAGCCATCGGTTTCTGGCTAACACGGGCGTTGCAATGCAATGTGAAGATGACCGGGCCGACACAGGAGTTCGGCGAACCGGTTCTGAGGCTGACCGATCCGGACGGGATCATCGTCAAGCTTGTCGGCGTCGATGATTATGGCGACTGGGTCTGGTGGAAGGATGGCGGCATCGCCGAAGCGGATGCCATCCGTGGTATTCGCGGAGCGACCATCCTGTCTGAAAAGGCCGATGAGACGGTCGCGTTTCTTGAGCGGCATACGGGCTTCGCTCCTGAAGCGGTCGAGGGATCGATCCGGCGGCTGGTATCCGAAAGCGGGCAGATCATCGATGTGCGCAATGCTGGCGGGTTCTGGACGGCAGCACCTGGAACCGGAACGATCGATCATGTGGCGGTGAGAGCGAAAAGCCAGCAGGCCGTCGACGATCTGCACAAGGCGCTGCAAGCCGAGAATGCAGGTGATATCAATGTGCATGACCGGCATTATTTCTACTCCCTCTATGTGCGCGAGCCGGGCGGCACGCTGATCGAGGTTGCGACAGACGATCCGGGCTTTACGGCGGATGAGACGGTCGAGGCGCTCGGGACGGGATTTTTCATCCCCAAACACTACAAGGCGGATCACGAGGCGTTGAAGGTGATGCTGCCGCAATTCGGCCTGCCGGGCGAGGAGCGGGTGATCTATCGCGACCTGCCTTTCGTGCATCGCATCCATATGCCGGAAGATTGGGATGGCTCGACACTGGTTCTGCTTCACGGCAGCGGGGCGAACGAGACGGCGATGCTGCCGCTCGGCCGCAAGGTCGCGCCGAATGCCATGCTGATCGGCCTGCGCGGTCGTTCGACGGATGAAGGGTCTCCGCGTTTCTTCCGCAGGTTTGACCAGACGACATTCGACCAGAAAGAGATCGCATCCGAGGTCGAGGCCTTTGTCGCCTTCATCGAGGATATCGGGCCGGCCTATGGTGTAGATCCGGAGCGGCTGACCTTCCTTGGCTACTCCAATGGCGGCAACATGCTCGGCGCGACGATGCAGCTTCGGCCGGATGCGATCCGAAAGGCGGTGCTGTTGCGCTCCATGAACGTGCTGGAAGAACGGCCGGTGGTCGATCTGTCAGCGGTACAGGTTCTCTCGCTCAGCGCCATCGATGATTTCTACGGTCCGCTTGCGGGTGAACTGGAGGACAGGCTGAAAGCTGCCGGTGCGCAGCTGACGGCGAAGGTGCTTGATACCAATCATGGACTTGGAGCGGAAGACGAGGTGATCGTTCGCGACTGGCTGCAGGAACGGACTGCGTGATGCAGAGCGCAGCGGTGCTCTGTGCCGATATCGGCGGATCGTTCATCAAGTTCGGCCTCTCCCGCAAGCCGGGAGAGGTGGAGGAGCTTGCGCGCGTGCCTGTGCCGAAATCTGATTGGCGCGAGCTTGCCGAGGCCCTGCGAAGTCTGGCGAATGATGCGGATGCAAGCGGCGTCTTGCCGCTCGGCTTGTCAACTGCAGGGCTTGTCGATCCGGTTACGGGCAAGGGGCTTTCGGCGAATATCCCGTGCCTGACGGGCCTGCCGATTGCCGAGGCGATTTCTCAAGCGACCGGGCGTTCGGTCTTTGCTGCCAATGATGCCGACTGCCTGACGCTGGCTGAGGCGAATGACGGTGTCGGGAGCGGTCATTCTGTCGTGTTCTGCATCATCATCGGCACGGGGATCGGCGGCGGGATTGCCGTCGATGGTCGTATTTTGCGTGGTGCCGGCGGCGTGACCGGCGAATGGGGTCATGGGCCGGCGCTGAATACGAGCGTCGAGATCGGCGGTCGGCTGGTTCACGTTCCGCGGTTTTCCTGCGGCTGCGGACGATCCGGCTGCGTCGATACGATCGGCGGCGCGCGGGGGATCGAGAAATTGCACACGCTGTTTCATGCAGAAGAGCGCAGCAGCCATCGGATCATCGAGGACTGGCAGGCAGGAGAAACCAAGGCCGGCGAAACGATCGAGGCCTATCTGCAGCTTGTTGCCGATCCGCTGGCGGTCGCGATCAATACGGTCGGGCCGTCGATCGTGCGGGTTGGCGGCGGGCTTGCCTCGGCCGGGGCATTGATTGCGGCGCTGGACGAGGCTGTTCGGGCCCGCATCCTGAACCGGTTGGATCTGCCACTGCTGGTGCCGGCGATCCGCCGCGAGGATGGCGGGCTTATCGGTGCAGCCGTGCTGGCACGCCAGGGAGTGGCCGATGCCCGTGCTGCTTGAAGTCTGTGTCGACAGTGCTGAAGGGCTGGAAGCCGCCGTTGCCGGTGGCGCGCAGCGGATCGAACTCTGCTCGGCACTAGATGTCGGCGGACTTACGCCGTCGAAAGGATTGATGGCGCTGGCTGCGAAAATGCCGGTGCCGGTCTATGCGATGATCCGGCCGAGGGCAGGGGATTTTATCTTCGATGCCGCCTCGCGGGATGTGATGCTGGCGGATATCGATACTGCGCGGAATAGCGGGCTCACGGGCGTCGTGCTTGGAGCAAGCCTTTCCGATGGTCGGCTGGATGTGGATCTGCTGACTTTGCTTGCGGAGCGGTCGCGCGGCATGGGTCGGACGCTGCATCGTGCCTTCGATCTGGTGCCGGATGCGGATGAGGCGCTGGAGCAGGTAATCGTCCTCGGCTTCGAGCGCATTCTAACTTCAGGGCTGGCGGTGCGAGCGCCGGACGGCATGGCCTTGCTTCGCCGCCTTTCCGATCGGTCGGCCGGGCGAGTTGCGATCATGGCCGGGAGCGGGATTACGCCTGCCAATGTGGCGCATATCGTTGCTGGAACCGGTGTTGCGGAGGTTCATGCTTCGTGTCGCCTGCCGGTGACTTTTGTCGATGGGGCGCTTGTCGACTTCGGTTTTGTGGCCCGGCAGCAATACCGGACCAGCTCGGTGGTGGTGGGAGAGATGCGCGAGACGCTGGCGGCGCTTTGAGCGCGCGCCGCCAGAAACTGTTTAAACAGAAATACCGCCGCTCGTTTCGCCGATCATCTTCGTCAGGCTGCCGTCTGCCGGATAGAGCGGGATGAGGCAGGCCTGGAAGGCGTGGTAGATATCGCCCTTGCCGGGGAAGAGTGTATGAGCCGGGACGAGATCTTCCGTCAGCTCCTCGTGCCAGCCGCCGTTTTTGTGGTCGATGAAGCGGTTTGCAATGGTGCTCCAGATCAGGCGATAGCTGTCCTCGAAGAAGGGATCGTGTGGCAGATGCTGGTTGATGAAGTGAGCGGCACCTGCAGCCTCGCACATCGGCCACCAGAGCTTGTTGGTCTTGGCCGGCTTGTTATCCCAGTCGAGTGTGTAGAAGAAACCGCCCTTTTGCTTGTCCCACCCCAGTGACATTGCCTGAATGAAAAGGTTCTTGGCTGCATCCGGCATCCAGGCGTGTTTCTTATCTCCGAGGGCCCAGAGCTGCAGTGTGAGGCGTGCCCACTCCAGCGCGTGGCCGGGTGTTGTGCCGGCAGGGCGGAACATTTCGTCCGGGTGATAATAATCCTTGTTGAGTGTCCAGTTCGTGTCGAAATGTTCACCGACGCGGAAGCCGGTCGCACCGGCAAGGCGGCGGATGATCAGGTCGGCGATACTCTCCGCCTTGTCGAGATAATGCTGTTCGCCGGTGGCCTCATAGGCTGCCATCAGCGCTTCGGTGAGGTGCATGTTGGAATTCTGGCCGCGATAGGTGCCGCCGTCGATCGGCCCCCAGTCTGCGGTGAATTCCTCGGCTATGGCGCCATGCTGCTTTTCCCAGAAGCGGGTTTCGAGCACTTCGGTAATATCCGCCAGCATCTTGTCGGCGAGAGGGTGCCCAACAACCTTGGCGGAGGAGGCGGCAAGCAGGACGAAGGCGTGGCCGTAACCTTGCTTGTTGGTGTCGGCGGGGCCGTCATCGTTCATGGACCAGACGTAACCACCGTTTTTCTGATCCCGGTGGCCGTTCCAGAGAAAATTCATGCCGTGGTCGATCAGGTCGCCGGCACCCGGGCGCCCGAGCATGTAGGCGATCGAATAGCAGTGGACCATGCGCGCCGAAGCGTGGATGCCGCGGATTGCATTGGCGTTTGGAAGCGGGCGGCCTTCGTCGTCCAGATCGTAGAAGCCGCCCTTGGGGTTGATGGCACGATACTGGAAGAAGTCCATCAGGCCCTCTGCCTGATCGAGCAGCCAGCGGCGATGATAGGTTAGATCGCTCCAGAATTTCGACGTCTGACCTGTATCGCTCATGCTTCTTCTCCCTTGTGCCTCAACACTTTACTTAAAGGCTATAGTCATTGCGGCCATAGCTGTCATCGGCGAATCTGGCATAAATCGGACCGTTGGCCGTTGCGACAAATCCGACAGCGATTGCGACGTATGTGCTGGACTTCACATAAAGGTATCTTTATATGATTATGGATAT
The DNA here is from genome assembly GCF_017313375.1 of Agrobacterium sp. Ap1. Lineage (NCBI taxonomy): Bacteria > Pseudomonadati > Pseudomonadota > Alphaproteobacteria > Hyphomicrobiales > Rhizobiaceae > Agrobacterium > Agrobacterium sp. Ap1. The sequence goes on along the minus strand of NZ_JAFLMY010000005.1, from coordinate 394,129 downwards.
TGCCTTGATCTCTATCAGGAGTGTCTGCCTTGTTCGATGAACTGTTCGGTCCCGAAGGTGCTCGCCGTAATGGCGCAGAAATTCTGGAAGCTCTCAAAAAAGCCGCCAGTGAGCGCATTCTCGTGATCGACGGTGCCATGGGTACGCAGATCCAGGGGCTGGGTTACAACGAGGATCATTTTCGTGGTGAGCGCTTTATCGGCTGCGCCTGCCATCAGCAGGGCAATAACGACCTTCTGATCCTGACGCAGCCGCAGGCGATTGAGGACATCCACTATCGTTATGCGATGGCTGGTGCCGATATTCTCGAAACCAACACGTTTTCGTCTACACGTATTGCGCAGGCGGATTACGAAATGGAAGGCGCGGTTTATGACATGAACCGCGACGGTGCGCGACTCGCCCGCCGTGCTGCAATCCGCGCCGAAAAAGAAGACGGTCGTCGCCGTTTCGTCGCAGGCGCTATAGGCCCGACCAACCGCACCGCTTCGATTTCGCCCGACGTCAACAATCCCGGTTATCGCGCCGTGTCCTTCGATGATTTGCGTATCGCCTATGGCGAGCAGATCGACGGACTGATCGATGGTGGTGCCGACATCATTTTGATCGAGACGATCTTCGATACGCTGAACGCCAAGGCTGCGATCTTTGCCTGCGAAGAGCGTTTCGAGGCGAAGGACGTGCATCTGCCGGTGATGATCTCCGGCACGATCACCGACCTTTCCGGCCGCACGCTGTCGGGGCAGACGCCTTCCGCCTTCTGGAACTCGGTCAACCATGCCAATCCATTCACCATCGGTCTGAACTGCGCGCTCGGCGCCGACGCGATGCGGCCGCATCTGCAGGAACTATCTGCCGTTTCCGACACGTTCATCTGCGCCTACCCGAATGCCGGCCTTCCGAACGAATTCGGCCAATATGACGAAACGCCGGAGATGATGGCGCGCCAGGTGGAGGGATTTGCACGCGAAGGCCTCGTCAATGTGGTCGGCGGCTGCTGCGGCTCGACGCCGGACCATATTCGCGCAATTGCGGAAGCCGTGGCCAAATATCCGCCGCGGACGCTTCCCGAACATGTGCCGTTCATGTCGCTGTCGGGGCTCGAGCCTTTCGTGCTGACCAAGGACATTCCCTTCGTCAACGTGGGCGAGCGCACCAACGTCACCGGCTCGGCGAAATTCCGCAAGTTGATCACCAATGCCGATTATACGGCGGCATTGGCTGTCGCGCGCGATCAGGTTGAAAACGGTGCGCAGGTCATCGACATCAATATGGATGAAGGCCTGATCGATAGCGAAAAGGCGATGGTCGAATTCATCAACCTGATTGCCGCAGAGCCGGATATCGCCCGTGTGCCGGTGATGATCGACTCGTCTAAATTCGAGATTATCGAGGCTGGCCTTAAATGCGTGCAGGGCAAGGCGATCGTCAACTCGATCTCGCTGAAGGAAGGCGAGGAGAAGTTCCTGGCGCATGCCAAAATCGTGCGCAACTACGGTGCTGCCGTCGTCGTCATGGCCTTCGACGAAACGGGGCAGGCCGACAGCTATGAGCGCAAGGTTGAGATCTGCACTCGCGCATACAAGATCCTGACCGAACAGGCGGGTTTCCCACCGGAAGACATCATTTTCGACCCGAACGTGTTTGCCGTCGCGACGGGTATCGAGGAGCACAACAATTACGGCGTCGACTTTATCGAGGCGACGCGGACTATCCGCGAAAGAATGCCGCTCGTGCATATTTCGGGCGGTGTCTCCAACCTGTCCTTCTCCTTCCGCGGCAACGAGCCGGTACGTGAGGCGATGCATGCCGTGTTCCTCTACCATGCCATTCAGGCAGGGATGGACATGGGCATCGTCAATGCCGGCCAGCTGGCGATTTACGAGAATATCGATCCGGAACTGCGCGAGGCCTGCGAGGACGTCGTACTGAACCGCCGTGCCGATGGCACCGAGCGGCTGCTTGAGGTCGCAGAGCGGTTCCGTGGCGGACCGGGCAAGGAAGCCAAGGTTCAGGATCTCGCCTGGCGCGAAAAGCCGGTCGAAGAGCGTCTGTCGCATGCTCTCGTGAACGGCATCACCGACTATATCGAGGCAGATACGGAAGAGGCCCGGCAAAAGGCAGAGCGTCCGCTGCATGTCATCGAAGGCCCATTGATGGCCGGTATGAACGTGGTTGGCGACCTGTTCGGTTCGGGCAAGATGTTCCTGCCGCAGGTGGTGAAATCGGCCCGCGTCATGAAGCAGGCGGTGGCCGTGCTGCTCCCGTACATGGAAGAAGAGAAACGCCTGAATGGCGGCGACGAGCGCAAGTTGGCCGGCAAGGTGCTGATGGCGACCGTCAAGGGTGACGTACATGACATCGGCAAGAACATCGTCGGCGTCGTGCTTGCCTGCAACAATTACGAGATCATCGATCTTGGCGTAATGGTGCCGGCGACGAAAATCCTCGAGACGGCCGTGGCCGAGAAGGTCGATATCATCGGGCTTTCCGGTCTGATCACGCCGTCGCTCGACGAGATGGTTCATGTGGCGGCTGAAATGGAGCGACAGGGATTTGATGTTCCGCTTCTGATCGGCGGGGCTACGACCAGCCGTGTGCATACGGCGGTAAAGATCCATCCGCGTTACGAAAAGGGGCAGGCGATCTATGTGACCGATGCCAGCCGTGCGGTGGGTGTTGTATCGGCATTGCTGTCGGAAGAGCAGAAGCCGGCCTATGTCGAGGGCATCCGTGGCGAATATGCGAAAGTTGCCGAGGCGCATGCCCGCAATGAACGCGAGAAATTGCGCCTGCCGATTGCCCGTGCCCGTGCCAATGCGGAGAAGGTGGATTGGGCCGCCTATGAGCCTGTTAAGCCGCAGTTCACCGGCACGAAAGTGTTCGAGACCTATGATCTTGAGGAACTGGCCCAATATATCGATTGGACGCCATTCTTCCAGACATGGGAGCTGAAGGGTCGTTATCCGGCGATCCTCGAGGACGAGAAGCAGGGCGAGGCAGCGCGTCAGCTGTGGAGCGATGCCCAAGCGATGCTGAAGAAGATCATCGCGGAAAAGTGGTTCCGTCCGCGGGCGGTTATCGGCTTCTGGCCGGCAAATTCGATCGGCGACGATATTCGCCTGTTTACCGACGAAAAACGCTCCGAGGACCTTGGTACTTTCTTTACCCTGCGCCAGCAGCTTTCGAAACGCGACGGGCGGCCGAATGTGGCACTGTCGGATTTCGTGGCCCCGGTCGATAGCGGAAAGGCAGATTATGTCGGCGGGTTCGTCGTCACGGCGGGTATAGAGGAAGTGGCGATCGCGGAGCGGTTCGAGCGGGCAAATGACGATTATTCCTCGATCCTGGTCAAGGCGCTGGCAGACCGTTTCGCGGAGGCGTTTGCCGAACGCATGCACCAACGCGTCCGCAAGGAATTCTGGGGTTATGCCTCAGATGAGACATTCAGTAACGATGAGCTGATTCACGAGGAATATGCGGGCATTCGTCCCGCACCCGGTTATCCGGCCCAGCCGGATCACACTGAAAAGGCTACCTTGTTCTCGTTGCTCGATGCGACGAATGCGACCGGTGTTGAGCTTACTGAAAGCTATGCCATGTGGCCGGGTTCGTCGGTCTCGGGTATCTATATCGGCCATCCTGCCAGCTACTATTTTGGTGTCGCAAAGGTCGAGCGCGATCAGGTGGAAGATTATGCGTCGCGCAAGGGGATGGCGATTGAAGAGGTAGAGCGCTGGCTGGGGCCGGTCTTGAACTATGTGCCCGGCGGTGCGGCTGCGGAAGCTGTTGAGGACGCCGCTTAACGGTTGAACAAGAAAGCGATTTGTCGGGAGGGCTAGATGAGCCTTCCGACATCTCATGTCGATTGATCGGCCAAATATGTTCCGTCAGCCATAGCAGGCACGGTCGGTGCTGGTGTGGGATATCGTGGGCACGTCTGCCGTTGTGGCTTTCTGCGCGCGGCTCATAAGCTTTCAGGCAGGGCTTTTTACTGTTGGCGCGTTTGCGCGCCTGAGCGCGGCCATGACGGGCAATTCGATCCTGATTGTGACCAAGTAGCAGATCGCTATTATGATGGGGGCCAGGATTGCCGCTTCCAGCAGGCCTCCCTGCGATTTTGTTATCATGACGAAAATACCGTTCAACCAGCAGAACAGTGGGTAGTGCAGAGTGTAGATCGGATACGAAAGTGTTCCGCTGAACGTGGCAGCTGCTTTCAGTCTTGACGGCAGCTGCTGTTTGGCGCCGAGGACGACAAGTATCGGTGATACGATAATCGTCCAGATCGTCGCATACCGACCCATCGGTATCGGCAGGATGACCAAAAGTGCAGTCATCAAAAGAAGCGCGACGAATAGTCTGCGACCCAAAACGCCAGGGTCCCAATCTTTGGTCAACAGATTGGCGGCCAGAATGCCGACGAAGAACGAGCATATTACCCGCGGGAAACCCAGCCAGAAATTCGCAGTCGTATCACCACCAAAGCCATAATAAAGGCAGGCGCCAGAAAGAGGAATTAGGATGGCGCAGGTGATCAGATAGAACCTTCGAGGGAGGGTGATCAGGAGGGCCGCCCAGGCTATATTCACGAAAATCTCGAAAAACAGCGAGAATTGTGGTCCATTCAAAGGGAATACCTGAGGGCCACCGATGGAGACGGGCGCATCCATATAGGGCACGGAAATCAACGACAAACTGGCTGCTTCCAGGACCATGGAGATGGTTGGGGCGTCAGATGACAAAAATCCCTTTGCGACGAGATAGCTGGCACTCACGAATGTCGCGAGCATGATCATTGGCCAAAGTCTCAGCACCCTCACTCGCAGAAATGGCAATAAGTCGGAGGAGGAGCCTATTTTGTGCTGGTACGCCACGACCATTACGAAGCCGCTGAGGCAGAAGAAGAAATCGACGGCTATACCGGCATTGGGAAGCAGCCAGGGTATGTTCAGCCAATGTGCTAAATGAAATAAAAGAACGCCAGTGGCGGCCATGAAACGCAATGCATCCAAGACTTCATAATGATTTCTCATGGAATTCTCGCGTCTTGCGGTGGTGCTTTTGTATTTTTATTTTATATTTCTATATTATTTTCGCGGTCAATTTAGATGAAGTATATTTTGAATTTTTTCTGTTGATAATATTCACTGCAGGATGAGCGACCAGAACTTCGTATCTTCCAATGAAGCTGGACGTTATCTGAGCCAGTCATAGTCCAGCCGCGGCCTCTCTTGAGGACGGCGGTGCAGTCGTCTTTTCTGCCAGGCTTGGTTTCCGATGATCACATAGAAAAAGCCGGAAAGTTTTATTTTCCGGCTTTTCCTTTTCATATCGCATTCAGTTTTGCGGTCAGGCTTTAGCCAACCGCGCTGTCAGTTCCTCGATGCCGGCTTCGGACTCGACCTTGTCGCCGTGCAGCATAAGGTAAATGCCGATACCGACCGTCAATGCCGCGATGAAGAGCAAGTACCAGGCATGCGCCATAGGGTTGATGGCAAGCGCGGTGGTAACGCCAATCGGGGTGAGACCGCCGAATATGGCGTAGGAGACGTTGTAGGAGAAGGACAGGCCTGTGAAACGGACGCGGGCCGGGAAAGCACGAACCATAACATAGGGCACTGCGCCAACCAGGCCTACCGCCAGACCCATGACCGCATAAAGCGCGAACATGAGGGTGATCGACGTTGCCGCGAAGCTGTAGAAGGCCCACGTGGCTGCTCCAAAGACGACACCGGCGATCGTGAAGAAACGCCCCGAACCAACGCGATCGACAATGCTGCCGGCCGCTGAGGTGGCGAAGATCAGGAATAGCGTGCCGAAGCTGGTGGCGGCAAGCGACTGCTGCGCTGTGTAGCCATAGATTTTCTGCAGCAAGGTTGCTGTCATCAGGGTCGTGACGACGATTGCTGCCGACAGGATCCAGGTGAGCAGCATGGAGATGACGACGCCGCGCAGATGGTCGCGCAGGACCGTCTTCAGCGGCAGTTCCGGAGCAAGCGCACGGCTGGCCTTCATCTCGGCGAAGATCGGCGTTTCCTGCAGCCAGCGACGCATCCAGACAGAGAGGAGGCCGAAGATGCCGCCGATGAAAAACGGAATGCGCCATGCGCCATCGGCGATCGCTTCCGGCGTGAAGACCGTGTTGATTACGGTTGCAATGGACGAGCCAAGCAGAATGCCGAATGAGAGACCTGATGTCAGAAAGCCGCAGGCAAAGCCGACACGGCGGAAGGGGACGTGTTCGGCCACGAAGGTCCATGCACCTGGAACCTCGCCGCCGATGGCTGCACCCTGCAGGATGCGCATCAACACGAGAAGGATGGGGGCGAGGACGCCGATCGTCGCATAGGTCGGCATGACAGCCATGCCGAGCGTCGACAGCGCCATCAAGAGGATCGAAAAGGCAAAGACCTTTTTGCGGCCGAACATGTCACCGAAATGGGCAAGCACGATGCCGCCGAGCGGGCGAATGAGATAACCGGCTGCGAAAATACCGAACGTCTGGATCAGCACCAGCCATTCCGGCATGTCCGGCGGAAAGAACAGTTTGCCGATCACCGTCGCGAAAAAGACGAAGATGATGAAATCATAGAATTCCAGGGCGCCGCCGAGCGCCGCGAGGCCGAGGGTTCTGAAATCCTGAGAGGTAAGACGGCGCGGTGCGGCTCTCGAAGGAGCCGATGAGGTAATCGAAGACATTGTATTCAACTGAAGGTACGGGGTGGGCTCCCGCTCAGGGAGATAGCGCAAACCGGAATGCGGCATGGGAGGCCGCATATCAAGGTTCAAAGGCCGTTTTTCCGGTTATTCCACTGGTATGGCGATGCAGTTTGGCAACAGGACTGATGCCGCCAACGAGCGCCGTTGATCAGTCCTTGATCAATAACAGGTCGCTTGCCGCAAAGCGCAGGGTGACGGTTTCGCCCGGCTGCGGAAGGACCTTGTCCGGGGCGTTGAACATGTCGAAGGAAATCTGGTTGCCCCCGACGCCGAATTTCGTGCGAACGACCGAACCGAGGAAGTGAGACGAGACGACTGTTCCTGTGAGGGCGGTATCGCCTTTGGCGCTTTCTGCCAACGAACCCGCTTCCGGCCGCAGGGCGACGGAGACTTTTTCTCCAGATTTCAGAGCGCCGATAGGCTCGCGTAGAGTGATGATGTTTTCGCCGATACGGATCGTATTGGCGGCCGGGTCGGCTACTGCCGCGTCGATGATATTGAGCGTGCCGACGAATGAGGCGACGAAACGTGTGGCGGGGCGATTGTAGATATCCGATGGCGTGCCGATCTGATCGGCACGGCCGGCATTCATGACGACGATACGATCGGATATGGACAATGCCTCTTCCTGATCGTGCGTGACGAAGACGGTGGTGATGCCAAGCTGGCGCTGAATCTGGCGGATCTCCTCGCGCAGCGATACGCGGATTTTTGCGTCAAGCGCAGAAAGCGGTTCGTCGAGCAGCAAAACCTGGGGTTTGGGAGCCAGCGCCCGCGCAAGGGCCACGCGTTGCTGCTGGCCTCCAGACATCTGGTAGGGGTAGCGGTCGGCAAGGTGCTCAAGGTGGATGAGCTTCAGCATCTCCTTCACCCGCGCCTCTATCTCAGCCTTCGGCTGGCCTGCGACCTTGAGGCCGAAGGCGACGTTGTCGAAAACATTCATGTTGGGGAAGAGCGCGTAAGCCTGGAAAACCATGCCGATATTGCGCTGGCTGGTTTTCAGGCCCGACTGGTTCTTGCCGTTGATGGTTATCGTGCCGTCACTCGGGGTTTCGAAACCGGCGATCATTCTGAGGATCGTCGTTTTGCCGCAGCCGGACGGGCCGAGAAAGGAGATGAATTCTCCCTTGTCGATCGACATGTTGAAATCCTTGACGACCTGGGTCTGGCCGAAACTCTTCTTGAGACTGTCGAGGACGAGGAAGGACATGGGCGGAATTCCTTAGGCGCGGCGGGCCGGCGCCATCTTGCTGATACGGGAGACGAGTTGAATGAGGCCCATGGAAAGCCAGGTCATGGCGAAGGCGATGACGGCGAGCGCGGACGGCTCGTAAGCCTTGTTGGCGCCGACGAGCTGCAGATATGGACCGAAGGCCGGGCGATTGAGGAGAGCTGCCATGGTGAACTCGCCCATGACGATCGCAAACGTGATGAATGCGCCCGACAGGACACCCGACATGACATTCGGGAAAATGCAGCGGAACAATATGGTTGGCCATTTTGCGCCGAGAATTTCGGCGGCCTCGGTCAGGGTGCGCACGTCGATCGTGCGCATCGCGGTGTCGACCGAGCGATACATGTAGGGCAGCGACAGGGTGATGTAGGACATTACAAGAAGCACGTTGGTGCCGAATGTCGACCCGGTGAACGGGATGTAGGACGAGGAATTGTAGAGGCGCAAGTAACCGAAGACGATGACGATCGCCGGAATGACGAGAGGCATGAGGGTGACAAACTCGACCACCGGGCGCATCTGCGGCAAGCGAAGACGGACCCAATAGGCCGTCGGTACAACAAGCAGCATGCCGAAGGCTATGGTGAACAGCGCCATCAGAATGGAAAAGCCGAAGGTCTGCTGAAACTGGACATCGGAAAAGACCGATCCATAGGCGTCGAAGGAATATTCACCGCGACGCATGCGCAACGAGAATTCAAATGTACCGAGCAGCGGAACGAAAAAGTAGATCACCCCGATAGCGATAGCGAGCCAGGCGAAGAATTTCGTCATCTTCATCTCTGTCGCCCTCACTTCTGCCAGCGTTCGGCGCGCATGCGCAGCCAGATATAGAGAATGTTCGACAGGCCGGTGATGACGATCATGCCAAGCGCCAGCGCATAACCCAGGTTCGGGTTATGCAACACGTCGCCGCGGATCTGCGCATAAAGAAGGATCGGCACGATATTGAGAGAGGAGCCGGTCAATGCATAGGCGGTGGCAATGGCACCGAAAGCATTGGCGAAGAGAAGCAGGCTGGTGCCGAGCAGGCTTGGCCAGAGGATCGGGAAGGCGACCATCCGCCAGTATTGCCAGGTGGACGCGCCGAGAATTTCGGAGGCCTCGCGCCACTCCTTCTTCAGGCCGTCGAGAGCCGGGGTCAGGATCAGAACCATCAGCGGGATCTGGAAGAACATGTAGGTGACGGTCAAACCGACGAAGGACAGGAGATTGAATCCGGTCGAATACAGATTGAAGCCGAACCAGTCGCGCAGGAATACCGTGACGAGGCCGGTGCGGCCGAGCGTCGCAATGAAGGCAAAAGCAAGCGGCACGCCGGCAAAATTCGAGGCGACGCCGGAAAATGTCAAAAGGCCGGAGCGAATCCAGGAGGGTAGGCCGCCGAGCACGATTGCCCAGGCGAGGAAAAAGCCGATCAGCGCGCCGCCGAGCGAAGAGGCAAACGAGACCTTGATCGAAATCCAGTAGGCCGAGAGAATTGTCGGCGTGAAAAGGTCAGCGATATTCTTGAAGGTGAACTGACCGTCCGGCGTAAAAAAAGCTCCCATCACGAGATAAAGCGTCGGAACGATCAGAAACATCAGCGCGAAAATCATGAACGGCGCGATGCCGAGCCAATCGATGACTGTGCGTCTGTCGATGAAGGACGATGATGCCGTTGTCATGAAATAGCGCTTCTGTGGGAGACGAAAGAAAGCCTCCCCGCCGACAGACGGGGAGGCGAGATGCATTACTGAACGTTGGCGCCGACGACCGAATCCCACTTGGTGGTGATGGCGGTCTTGCCTGCGGCCTGTTCGTCGAGAGTCGGGAACTTGGCCTTCTCGTAAGCTGCTGCCGGCGGCAGTGCGTCGAGCATTTCCTTCGGAATCTTGTTGTTTTTGGCAAGATCGTTGAAGCGGATCGGGTGGCAATATCCCTTCAGATAACCGAGCTGGCCTTCGTCGGAATAGATATATTCCATCCACAGCTTGGCAGCGTTCGGGTGCGGTGCGAAGGCCGAGATTGCCTGGACGTATACGCCGGCGACAACACCGGTCTCCGGAACGACGACTTCGAGCGGCGGGTTGCCCTTCAGCGTGTCGCGCCAGGAGAGGCCGTTATAGTCCCAGGCGATGACGATCGGGGTGGAGCCCTGAGCGAGCGAGGCGGACTTGCCGATGACAGGCACGAAATTGCCAGCCTTGTTGATCTCCGAGAACAGCTTCAGGCCGGCTTCGCCAGCCTTGGTGGCATCGGTTTCACCGCCGGCAAGACCGGCTGCGTAGACGGCCTGTACGGCCTGGTTGGAGCCGCGCGGGTCACCTGCGAGCGCAACCGAATTTGCATAGTCGGACTTGGTGAGGTCCTTCCAGTCCTTCGGGACTTCCTTGACGATGTCGGTGTTCACGACGAAGGAGAGAACGCCGTAATAATCGCCATACCAGTGGCCGTCGGCATCCTTTGCGTCAGCCGGGATCGAATCCCAGGTGGAGACCTTGTAGGGCTGGATCAGGCCTTCGGCCTTGGAAGAGGGGCCGAAGGAGAGGCCGACGTCGATGACATCAGGCGCCTGCGGACCGGTATTGCCCTTGTTGGCCTTGATCGCTTCGATTTCGTCGCCAGAGCTTGCGTCCGGGTTCAGTTCGTTGACTTCGATGCCGTACTTCTTCTTGAAGCCGGCAATGATGTCACCGTAACCGCACCAGCTGTGGGGTAGCGCAATGGTCGTCAGCGAACCTTCCTTCTTGGCAGCTGCGATCAGTTCGGCGCTCGGCTCGGCAAAAGCGAAGCTTGTGGATGCGACGACTGCGGCGGTCGTCAGCGAAAGCAGGCGATGAGCGTTCTTGAGCACGGATGTCCTCCTGAGGTTTGATCGTGTCGGCGGCAACTCGTAGTGCGGTATCGTGAACTGTATGTGACAGTCGATTGCCGGATCATCAGGCCATAAGCTCCAGCTTTCAAAGCATTTTTTTCGCGATCGTCAAAAACGGCGGGGCTGCGGCTGTGGATAACCGGGTCGGGACGTCGTGGATGGAACACGTAAGGCGCAATTTGGCCAGATGCAGGATGAAGTTCCATTTGACGACAACTTGAAAGTGAAGAATGCTTGCATCAATCTTTCGTTTACGGTGTCCGGTCGTCCTCTGAATGGCCGCGTCTGCCTCGTGATTTCGGAGGATGATGCATTTCAACAGATCGGTCGAGGGATCGCGACTGGTCTGAAACACGGTAGGGCCATCTGGCAATAACCGAACAAGATCCTCCTGGGAGTCGTCAAAGCTGTGCGGTCCGGACACCGAAATATCGGGTCTTGACGGTCTATGGGCATATCCGGCCGCTGGGGCAGGAGCCCTTTGCTTTGAGCAGGAGAAGGGGAATGGAAAGTTCATCTGCTGGCGTCAGCTACAAGAAGGCTGATGCGTCCTATTTCGATAAGCGCGGCCTGTCGCGTTATGCCGGTGTCTGGTCGCTTTGGGCGCTCGGGGTCGGTGCCGTTATTTCCGGGCATTTCTCGGGCTGGAACTTCGGTTTTGCGACAGGCGGCTGGGGTGGTATGCTGGTGGCAGGCATGATCATCGCGGTCATGTATCTCGGCCTGACATTTTCGATCGCTGAAATGAGCCCGGCGCTGCCGCATACCGGGGCGGCCTACTCCTTTGCCCGCACTGCGATGGGGCCGTGGGGCGGGTTTCTAACCGGTCTTTGTGAAAACGTTGAATATGTGCTGACGCCGGCGGTCATCGTCACCTTCATCACGGCTTATGTGAACTCGATCCTTGGTCTCGATCCAGCCTATTCACCGCTTCTGTGGATATTGTTCTATGGCGTATTCTTGGCGCTGAATGTTTTCGGCCTGGAACTTTCGTTCAAGGTAACATTGGTTATCACGCTGATTTCTCTGGCTGTGCTGGTGTTCTTCTGGATTAGCGCCATTCCGAACATGGATTTCTCCCGTTGGGCGCTGAATATCGGTGTTGGACCGGATGGCTCGGCGATCGAATTGCCCGAAGGTAACGGCGACTGGTTCCCATTCGGTTTTTCGGGTGTTCTTGCGACGCTGCCCTTTGCCGTGTGGCTGTTTCTTGCCATCGAGCAACTGCCGCTTGCGGCGGAAGAGTCCGTCGATCCGAAGCGTGACATGCCCAAGGGGATCATTCTCGGCATTATTACCCTGATGGTCTCGGCTTTCATGATCGTGCTGCTCAATCCGTCATTGCCGGGTGTCGGGGCCTTCCATCTGGGTTCGGCGCTCGAGCCACTGCTTGATGGCTTCAAGGCCGTTTATGGTGACAGCGGTGTCGTCATCCTCGGGCTCGTGGCGCTGACCGGCCTGATCGCCAGCTTCCACACGATCCTCTACGCGCAAGGCCGGCAAATCTATTCGCTTTCGCGTGCCGGTTATTTCCCGACTGCGCTCTCAGTTACTCATCCAGTCTACAAAACGCCTTATGTTGCGATGATGGCCGGTGCTGCCGTTGGGCTTGCAGTCATGTTGGTCATCTGGTTCGCGCTCGGCGCGGAGCAGGGCGGGACGGTGATCGGCGCGGTGCTCCTGAACATGGCCGTTTTCGGAGCGATGTTCTCCTACATCATGCAGGCGATCTCCTTCATCATCCTGCGCAAGAAGTTGCCGAATATCGAGCGGCCGTTCCGCTCGCCGCTTGGCATCCCCGGTGCTGCTCTGACAATCGGGATTGCCGTCGTCACGCTGATCTATCAGGTCCAGGATCCGAATTTCTTCAAGGGTGTGGTCTGGGTCGTCGTGTGGTTCGCCGTGGCGATCGCCTATTTCGCCATCGTCGGTCGCCACCGGCTGATTCTCTCCCCAGAGGAAGAGTTTGCCATGGGGCACAAGGAGGCGGCGTCGCTCGCCTGATCAGGAAGGGCAAGAAAACGGGGCGATCGCTGTTTGGTGTCGCCCCGTTGATACCCGAATGCACCAGTTTACGGTGATACAGCCGTGCCAGGCTGCGAATTAACTGCTGATTAACCATCTTTGGAAAAGATGTAGCTGAGAAGGCCCCATGCTTCGGGGATGCCAGCAGAGCGATGCGGCTCGTCACCTCCAAGGAATGGAAAATGCCAGTCATATCTTTCGCCAATGCCAAGGGCGGAGCCGGCAAAACGACCGCAGCGCTGCTGCTGGCGACCGAGCTTGCCCATCAGGGATTTCGTATCACGATCATAGATGCCGATCCGCAGCGCTGGATCAGCCAGTGGCAGGAGACCTCCGGTGAGGTCCGCAATATCGAGGTGATCTCGGAGGTTACCGTTGCGTCACTTCACTGCCACTTGCGGGAAATGGCCTCCGCTACCGACTATTTCATCATCGACCTTGCAGGCGCGCGCGATGCGTTGGTGACAACGGCGCTCGGGCTTTCTGACCATGTGTTTATCCCGGTGCAGGGTTCGGCGATGGATGCCAAGGGGGCTGCGCAAATCCTCGACCTTCTGGCGATGATGAAGGAGAAGGGCAGGCTGGATATTGCGCATTCGGTCGTATTGACGCGAGTAACGTCGATGGTCACGACCAAGGCGCTGCTTGCCATCAAAGGCTTGCTGGCGGCCAAGGGTGTGAATGTGCTTACAACGCCGATCGGCGAGCGGACCGCTTTCAAGGAGTTGTTTGAGAGCGGCGGTACGCTTTACAGCATGGATCCGTCGAAGGTCAGCAATGTCGAAAAGGCGAAGGATAACGTTCGCGCCTATGCATCTGAAGTTCTGCGGCTGATGCCGACCAGAATGAGCCGCACTGCAGTCGCTCGGCTGATCGGACTCGGCCGGGGTGTCGCGTGATACATCTCCATATACTGTGAGATATGAATATGGCCGGCGAAAGCCGGCCATTGTCGTTCGGGACGTTTGTATGGCTCGGTCTGTTTATTCGACGAACTGCACTGTGGTTCCCGGCTTGACCATCTTGGCGAGTTCCGTCGCATCCCAATTGGTGAGGCGCACGCAGCCGTGGCTGTTGGTCTTGCCGATCTTCGACGGTTCCGGCGTGCCGTGAATGCCGTAAGTGGGCTTGGAAAGTGCAATCCAGACCGTACCGACCGGACCATTCGGACCCGGCGGGATCTGCAGGATCTGAGTGTTGTTGCCCTGGGTGAAGTTGATCTTCGGATTGTAGGTATATCCCGGATCAAGCGCGATACGCTGCACCGTATGGTCGCCTGATGGCGACGGCGTGTCCGAAGATCCGATAGTTGCCGGATAGGCGGCGATCAGATTGCCGTCGGCACCATAAGCGAAGACCTGCTTGCGCCCCTTGTCGGCGATGATGCGCGTCACCTGACCTGTCTTCGGCTGGCCAGGATTGATGACCTTGACGATCGTGCCCGGGATGGTGAAGTCGGCGTTCGGGTTGAGGGCCTTCAGATACCCTTCGTCCATATGAAACTGTTCAGCCAGCTTTTCCGTAACCGAGGTAAATGACATGGCTGGCAGCGCGGCCTTATGGGCGTAGTCTTCCGGAATGGCGGCGACGTATGGACCTGCAGCGTCCGATGCGGTGATCGTATAGTCGACGATCGGCAATCCACCCGAATAGGTGAGGCGCTGCATGATATCCTCGGAATTGTTCGGATCGAGCGTTTCGCCCGTCATTTCCTGCCAGGCTGCAATCGCCTTGTTGACGTTATCGCCAAGGTGGCCGTCGATAACGCCGGGCGAAATGCCTTCGCGGTCGAGAAAGACCTGCAGCGCCGCGATCTCGGCCTGCGGTTTTTTCGTGACCGTGATGACCGGCTTGTTCGGGTGCAGATTATCTGCCGGTGGCATGCTCTGGTTCGGCTCAAGCGATGCTTCTTCCGAATAGCCCTGATCTATGCCCGGCAATTCCTGCTGCTCGAGCGGCATGCGGGTGACTGAGCCGCCGATGGAGCCGGTTACCGATCCCGGCTCTTCCGGGCGATATTGACGATAATCCTGGTATCCGCCCTGATTGTCGTAACGCGAGGTATTGGCTCCTGCCTGACGGCGGTTGTCATAACCTCGCGGTGCAGGCGGATACTCCTCATAACGCTGCCGATTGCCACCCTGACGCATTTCCGTGGCGATGATATTGCCGTAACGGTCGAGATAGACCCGCCGGCCTGCGCCGTCGCGACTGAGATACATGTCCCGCTGGTTGGGCATGTAGTCGAGGATCGCGCCATCTGGTGCGACCAGAACGGGTCTGTCGGAATATTGCGCGTAACGCGACTGCGCTGCTGCAGGAACGACCGAGATCGCCAGAGCCGCAAGGCTGATGCTGAAAAGGACGGAGCGCTTCACGTTCTCACCGATTATACTGTTGCACATTCATGTAATCGGGAATGTGGGTGCTTGGTTCCCGTTTGCTATGTGCATTGACTGACAAGCTAATTTTGACGCTTGTATGGAAAAATCCCAGTTTGCAATGAATGAATCATTAAATTCCGCTCACCTTGGGTAAACGCGTTGTGAGCATCAGGAGGAAATGTGGATGAAAACCTTTACGGCGGCCCTCGGACCGAAGCTTGAGCTCGACGAGAGCTCTGTTCTGGATATCGGAAAATGCTTTGTTCACGACACTGATATCGCTCCCGGCCGTGCGATCCCCGACGATGGTGATTCGCGTATCGACCATTCGCTGGAAGGATTTCTGTTTACGTGCGGGCCGGACCATATCCGCCATCCGGAAGCGATTGCCGGCGACGCGGATGGCCGGAAATATCCGCTGCATGGTTCCTATTCTTCCCACCCGGCCGAGATTCTGTTCTGGGATATGCAGGGGGAGGAGGCCGAATGTCGTGCCCGTGTGGCCGTTAAAACGGCGGATGGCGGCGAGGCGCTGCTCGAACGTCATTGGAGGATCGATGGCGCAACCGGCGAGGTCTGCCTGCAGGACAAGGTGACCAATACCGGAACCAGGCCGATGGCGCGAGTGCATATGTACCACATGAATATCGGCGCATGGCTGTTCGATGATGGCGTGCACCTGACCGGCGCCATGCTGGATGGCGGCCAGATGCGCTGGGATTTCGGACCTGAACCGGGCAGTGTGTTTTGCGTGCCGGCAAGCCGTGAGGGCGATGAGTGGGCGGAAGTGGCGCTTGGCCCTATCGCGTCGCTTGGCGGCTCGACATTGAAGGTGCGCTTCAAGACCGACGGCCTGCCTTATCTGCAGGTGTGGAGAAACCAGAAGTCTCCGGCGCATGTGCTTGGAATTGAACCGGTATCGCATCGAATGGCGAGTCGCGAGGAACTGGCCAAGACAGGCGAGTTGCAATGGCTTCAGCCCGGCGAGAGCGCAGACTATGCGCTGCGCTTCGCCTTCGTCTGAGATGCGACTATGTGCCGTTGACGCTCGTCAAGCCACCGCGTAATGCTGGCGCCACAAAAATGGAGGTTGCCCATGGATATCCGCCAGATCAACGACGAGTATTCCGTCTCCGGTCAGATCACCGTTGAGGAACTGGACGAGGTAAAGGCGCTCGGCTTCAAGTCTCTCGTCTGCAATCGTCCTGACGAGGAAGAGCCCGGTCAGCCGCATTATGCGGAAATCGAAGCTCGCGCGAAGGAACTCGGCCTCGAAATCCGTCACATTCCGGTCGGCCGCATGGGCCTGACACCGGAGGGCGTGACCGAGATGGCCGATGCGCTGGAAGATTTTCAAAAGCCGATGCTCGGCTTTTGCCGGTCCGGCGCGCGCTCGACCGCCATCTACGAACAGGCCCAGCGTTTCAAGGGCTGACCCGTTTTTCGCGCGCGGTGTGACCTTCACTCCGTGCTTTTTCCAAGCTCAGCATTCAGGAGCATTTCCATGAGCATCAAGCGCATCGAGCCCGGCGCCCGCATGAGCGGCGCGGTCGTACACGGCAACACCGTCTATCTCGCCGGCCAGGTTGGCGAAGGCGAAACCGTTACCGACCAGTGCAAGGACGCGCTGGCTGAAGTCGATCGCCTGCTGGCCGCGAGCGGCTCCGACAAGTCCAAGATCCTGCAGACGATCATCTATCTCTCCGACATGTCGACCTTCGGCGAAATGAATGCCGTCTGGGAAGCCTGGATTGATCCGGCCAACCCGCCGGCCCGCGCCACGAGCGAAGCTGCTCTGGCCGCTCCGAAGTACAAGGTCGAGTTCATCGTAACCGCCGCAATCTGATAAAGAGCGCCACGGATGCTGAAAGTACCTCTGCTTACGATTTGCATCGCCAGTAGCCTGCTGGCATCCGTGGCGCACTCTCAAACTCTGCCTTCCGTGCCCCAGGGTTCGGAACTGGATGTTGCCGCTCAAGCCATGATTTATGCGCGGGCTTGCGATATTCGCTACAAGCGTCCGTCGATGGTGTGGGATTCGAAGTCGCTGTTTCTGAAATATGCACGAGGGACGTCATCCAATCCGCAGGCGGAAACGGAGAAAGCCTTCAAGGCTGCCCAGCGAACGGCAACGCGGGCCTATGCATTGTCCGACAAGCAGATCACTGTGGAATTTTGTGCGCGGTTGTCCGCAATCTTCAAGCGCGAACTCGGCCTCTGATTGCCGACCGCTCGGTGATCGAGCAAGTTCTCTTTATCCCAGAAGATGTAAAAAGGGGCCGGAAGATCCAGCCCCTTTTCGTGTATCTGTTAATCATGCTTCGCCCGGCGTCATGCCGAAAAGATAAAAGGCTGCAAGAGCGATTGCGATGAGGAAGATGACGGCCACGAAGGTCGACATGCCTCCCAGTGCTTTTCGTTTTGTTTCATTTGCCATGCCGCATCAACGACATGAACAGACTTTGGTTCCTGACTTTTTGAGCAAATGCTCAAATCTGGGCCTTAGGCTTTGTTGCGAATCTGAGTCAGTGTTTTCGCTGGCGTAATTGCTTCCGGATCGAGCCGGACCTCGATGATTGCCGCTTTGCCGCTTTCACGGGCGCGCAGATAGGCCGGTCCGAAATCCTCGGTTTTTTCGACCAGTTCGCCATGGCCGCCGAAGGCTTTGGCGTAGGCGACGAAATCCGGATTGACCAAATCTGTGCCGCTGACGCGACCCGGATATTCCCGCTCCTGGTGCATACGGATGGTGCCGTAGATGCCGTTGTTGACCAGTACGGTGATGATCGGCAGTCCATAGCGGACGGCGGTGATGAACTCCTGCCCATGCATCATGAAGCAGCCATCACCGGCAAAGCAGACGACTTCGCGCTCGGGAAACAGCTGTTTGGCGGCGACCGCTGCCGGTAGGCCATAGCCCATGGAGCCGGAGGTCGGAGCGGACTGGGTGTTGTATTTCTGGAAGCGATGGAAGCGGTGCAGCCAGGTGGCATAGTTTCCTGCGCCATTTGTGAAGATCGCATCGTCGGGGACGTTATCTTCAATCCAGGACATGATCGGCCCCATATGGACCTCGCCGGGACCGGTCTCCGGCGGCGTCGACCATTTGAGATAGGCGTCGTGCATGGTCGACTTTCGCTCGGCCCAAAGCGGCAGGGCCGGAGGTTCGAGGTCGTTGATCGCCGAGACAAATTCTGCCGGGCCGGCGCAGATCGCAAGGTCCGGGCGATACATGCGGCCAATCTCTTCCGGATCAGGGAAGACATGGACGAGTTTTTGGCTCGGGTAGGGGATGTCGATCAGCGTGTAGCTGGATGACGGCATTTCCGACATGCGGCTGCCGATCAGGATCAGAAGGTCGCTGTCCTTGACCTCCTTGGCCAGGGACGGATTGATGCCGATGCCGACGTCGCCCGCATAGGAGGGATGAAGGTGGTCGAACAGCATCTGGCGGCGGAAGGAGCATCCGACCGGCAGCTTGAAGCGGCTGGCGAATTCCTGGAAATCCGCTACTGCCTGCTCATTCCAGCGCGTACCGCCGAGGATGACCATCGGGCGCTGGGATGCTTTCAACAGTTTCTCGAACTCGTCGATCTGCTGTTTTCCGGGATGGCTTTCGACGCGCGTATAGGCGCGAGCCTGCGGTGCCTCGACCTCTTCGACCAGCATGTCTTCCGGCAGCGTCAGCACCACCGGGCCGGGGCGGCCGGACGTCGCGACGGAAAAAGCGCGGGTGACGAATTCCGGAATGCGGCGGGCATCATCGATCTCGCCGACCCATTTGGCGAATTCGGTGAAGGCACGGCGATATTCGACTTCCTGAAAGGCTTCGCGCTCCTTCATATCGCGGCCGATCTGGCCGACGAAGAGGATCATCGGGATCGAATCCTGCTTGGCGACATGCAGGCCGGCAGAGGCGTTGGTGGCGCCGGGGCCTCTCGTCACCATGCAGATGCCCGGTTCGCCCGAAAGCCTGCCCCAAGTGTCGGCCATCATTGCTGCGCCGCCTTCCTGGCGGCAGACGAGGACGTCGATACCGCTCTCATAAAGCGCATCGAGCACGGCGAGGTAGCTTTCGCCTGGCACACAGGAAACCCGTTTGACGCCGTTCGCCTTCAGCGCCTCGACGATCAGCTGGCCGCCGGTCCTTTTTGTGGTTTCCCCGGTTCTTTCCATCGATTGCTCTCCTCCTCGATTGCATTCAGTTCTGCCAGAATTTCATCCGTATGCTCGCCAACCTTGGGGCTCGGACGGTGATAGGCAAGCGGTGTCTCGGACAGCACGATTGGGCTCCTAACGCCCGGAATGATCGTGCCATCGGCCGCTTCAAGATCGATGCGCAGACCGCGTGCCTTGACCTGCGGGTCCTCGAACATTTCTCCGATCGAATTGATCGGACCGACCGGCACGGCATTTTCTCCGCAGGCGGCCAGAAGATCGGCCTTGGTCCATTTCGTCGTCTCGGCGGTAAGCAGGCTGCGAACCTCGATACGGTGAGCGACGCGGGCCTTGTTGGTTGCGTAGCGCTCGGCATCTGCCACGCGCTCGATGCCGAGAATGCGGCAGAAGCGGCGGAACTGGCCGTCATTGCCGACAGCAAGGATGATGTGGCCGTCGTGGACCGGGATTACCTCGTAGGGCGATATGTTCGGGTGGGCATTGCCGAGTTTCACGGGCGAGATGCCGGAAATCAGGTAGTTCATGTTCTGGTTGGCGAGAACCGAGGACATGACGTCGAGCAAGGCCATGTCGACCTGCTGGCCTTCCCCGGTTTTCATCGCATGGATCAGCGCGCCCTGAATGGCGGTGACCGCGTAGATGCCGGTGAAAATGTCGGCGATCGCCACGCCAGCCTTCATCGGCTGGCCTTCCGGTTCGCCGGTGATCGACATGAAGCCCGACATGCCCTGGACGATGTAATCGTAGCCGGCGAGGCTGGCATAGGGGCCGTCCTGTCCGAAGCCGGTAATCGAGCAGTAGACGAGTTTCGGATTGACCTTCTTCAGGCTCTCGTAATCAAGGCCGTATTTCTTCAGTCCGCCGAGCTTGAAGTTTTCGATCAGGACATCGGACTGCGCGGCGAGGCGGCGGATGATCGCCTGTCCTTCTTCCGTCTTCAGGTCTACGGCGATCGAGCGCTTGCCGCGATTGGTGGAATGGTAATAGGCGGCTGACAGGTTTTCGCCATCGGCGCTTTCGACGAACGGAGGTCCCCAGGCGCGGGTATCGTCGCCGCCTTCCGGGTTTTCGACCTTGATGACGTCCGCCCCCATATCCGCCAGCATCTGGCCTGCCCAGGGGCCGGCAAGGACGCGGGCGAGTTCGAGGACGCGGATGCCGGCAAGCGGCGGCTTTTTGGAGGCGATGTCCATGGTCAGGGGGTTACCGATGTCGTTTCGCTTGTGGTGACGGGTCTGATCGAGGCGACGCGGCGTTCGCGCCAGATGATGTAGAGGCCGGAGCCGATGATGATCGAGATACCGAGCCATTTGATCGGATCCGGAAAATCACCGAAGACCAGCCAGCCGAAAAGTGTGGCAGAGACAATCTCGAAATACTGGATCGGGGCGAGCACGGAGGCGGGGGCGGCCCGATAGGCGTATACGCTCAGCAGACCCGAAAGGGCGGCGAAAACGCCAACGCCAGCCATCCACATGAAGGTGGTGATGCCGGGCAGCGAGGGTGCAAGGAAGCCGATATCGGCAGCGTCTCCGACGAAAAGCAGGACGGCGCAGATCGGGATACCCCAGAGCGCCATCTGGAACTGCATCGCGAAGGGTTCCTCCCGATGCGCCAATGCACGTGTCATCATGGCAAAGATGGCGACGCAGAAGGCGGTGACGACCGGCAGGAGTGCGACATAACCAATCTCCTGAAAGCTCGGGCGAATGACGATCATTGCGCCTATGAACCCGACGCCACAGGCGGTGTAACGGCGCCAACCCACGGTTTCCTTCAGGAAGATGCTCGACAGGATGGTGAGAATGATAGGCTCGACAAAGAAGATCGCGATCGCGTCTGCGACCGGCATGACTGCCAGCGTGGCGACGAAGCAGACCATGGATATGGTGATCACTCCGGCTCGGATCGCGTGATAAAAACTCATGCGCCAGGAAAAGGAGCGCCACGACCCTGCCCAGAGCACGAATGGTAGCATGCACAGGCCTTGAAAGACGAAGCGGGCCGCGGTGATCATGGTCGGGGAGGCGGTGATGGTCGCAAGCTTGGAAAACACGTCGATCAGCGGCGCGACCAACATGGCCAGGATCATCAGGCCGAGGCCGGTGGTGATGCTGGCGGTGTGCGCTATTGGGCGTGACATGGCAGGTGATGCACTCATGATTTCGATATAATGGACTGCGACATTCTGCGCACATGAAGAAAAGTCATGAACTCATTCCGCAGCTGTTCTGATTGGCTGGATTATACGGGTAGCCCAATCGGCAAATTCGGCCTTGGCTTGGGTGCGCATCGTGTCGTTGAGAGTTTCGTGGCGGGCATTGGGCCAGAAGCGCGTCATGACATTATTGAAGCCGTGTTTGCGCAGGTGACCTGAAAGCCAAAGGATGGCCCGGCCTTTATCTGTTGCGGGATCCTCTCCGCCGCCGAGCAGATGAATGGGCAGGTCTTTTGGCAGCCGATCGACGAGTTTCGGGGCGCGGAAGGTCATCTCGAAAAGATCGAGCCAGAGCGAGACGCTGGCGTCGAAACCGCAGAGCGGATCGGCGACATAGGCGTGGACTTCCGCCGGATCGTGGCTCAGCCAGTCGAAGGCGGTGCGGTGGCCGGGGATACTTTCACCCCATGCGCCGAAGGTGAGGCGAGGGAGCATGCCGCTCGGCGTGTCCGACCCTTTGAACGCACGTTCTGCAAGTAGAAGCCCTTGAGCAGCGCGGCCGGCCATGCCCGGATTGAAGTTGGAATTCCAGATGGCGATACCGGCGAAATCGCGAGGGTGATCGACTGCGGCGTTGAGCGCGATCAGGCCACCCATCGAGTGGCCGAACAGGATGACGGGCAGGTCGGGGTGATCGGTGAGGGCTCGAGTACGCACGGCCATCAGGTCGTCAATGACGAGGCGTATGCCGTCTTTCGATGCGAAACGACCGATCGGTGCGTCAGGCACAACCGTCCTGCCATGACCGCGATGGTCCCAAGCGTAAACGTGAAAACCGTTCCGTGCCATCGCCTCGGCAAAGGGATGATAGCGTGTCGAATGCTCCGCCAAACCATGGGAGATCATCAGGATGCCTTTTGTTTCACCTTGGGCCGTGGCATGGCGATAGGCGATCCCGGCACCCGTCGGGCTGGGGAAAGTGTGCGTTTCCCACCCAAAATCCAAGCTCATTTCAAAACCTCCCCCGCTCTTCGCATTGCCCCGAGGCGCGTCTTCGCCTACATAGCGGCAAAACCTCTTTCCCCCGGAGCTTAATTATCGATGGCACGTCAGTTCATCTATCACATGTCGGGACTGAACAAGTCCTATGGCGCCAAGAAGATCCTTGAGAACGTCAACCTGTCCTTCTATCCCGACGCCAAGATCGGTATTCTCGGCCCGAACGGTGCCGGTAAGTCGACGGTTCTGCGCATCATTGCCGGTCAGGACAAGGAATATACCGGTGAAGCCTGGCTCGCCGAAGGTGCGACCGTCGGTTACCTGGAGCAGGAGCCGAAGCTCGATCCTAACAAGACCGCGTTCGAAAACGTCATGGAAGGCGTGGCCGACAAGCAGGCCGTGCTGGACCGCTACAACGAACTGATGATGAACTATTCTGACGAGACGGCGGACGAGGGTGCCAAGCTCCAGGACATCATCGACAGCCAGAACCTCTGGGACCTCGAACAGCAAGTCGAGATGGCGATGGAAGCGCTGCGCTGCCCGCCGAAGGACGCCGCCGTCGACAACCTGTCGGGTGGTGAACGCCGCCGTATCGCGCTCTGCCGCCTTTTGCTGTCGCAGCCGGACCTGCTGCTGCTCGACGAACCGACCAACCATCTCGACGCCGAAACGATCGCATGGCTTGAAAAGCACCTGCGTGACTATCCGGGCGCCGTGATGATGATTACCCACGACCGCTACTTCCTCGACAACGTCACGGGCTGGATTCTCGAACTCGACCGCGGCCGTGGCATTCCGTACGAAGGCAACTATTCAGCCTACCTGACCGCCAAGGCCAAGCGCATGCAGCAGGAAGCTCGCGAAGAGGCTGGTCGCCAGAAGGCGTTGTCGCGCGAACAGGAATGGATCGCATCCAGCCCGAAGGCTCGTCAGGCCAAGTCGAAGGCCCGTATCAAGTCTTACGAACAGCTGGTCGATGCGGCTGAAAACATTCGGCCGACCGATGCGCAGATCATCATTCCGGTCTCCGAACGCCTCGGCAACGTGGTCATTGAACTGGAAGGCATCAAGAAGGGCTTTGACGGCCGCACTCTGATCAACGACCTGTCGCTGAAGCTGCCGCCGGGCGGTATCGTCGGCATTATCGGTCCGAACGGCGCCGGCAAGTCGACGCTGTTCAAGATGATCACAGGCCAGGAAACGCCGGACGAGGGCTCGATTCGCATCGGTGAGACCGTGCATCTCGGTTATGTCGACCAGAGCCGCGATGCTCTCGACGGCAACAAGACCGTGTGGGAAGAAATTTCCGGTGGTGCGGAAGTCATCAAGCTCGGCAAGTTCGACATGAACTCCCGCGCCTATTGCGGCGCGTTCAACTTCAAGGGTGGCGACCAGCAGCAGAAGGTCGGCAATCTTTCGGGTGGTCAGCGTAACCGTGTGCACCTCGCCAAGATGCTGAAGGCCGGCGGCAACGTTCTCCTCCTCGACGAACCGACCAACGACCTCGATACGGAAACGCTCGGCGCTCTCGAAAGTGCGCTGGAAGCCTTTGCCGGTTGCGCCATCATCATCAGCCACGATCGCATGTTCCTCGACCGTCTGGCCACGCATATCCTTGCCTTCGAAGGTGACGGTCATGTCGAGTGGTTCGAAGGCAACTTCGAAGACTACGAACAGGACAAGGTTCGCCGACTTGGTCCGGATGCGCTGAACCCGGGCAGCCAGGCCTACAAGCGCCTGACGCGCTAAGGCGCTTCACTCACTCCCGTGAATTCAAAGGGCGGCTTTGCCGCCCTTTTTGCAAACGCCAGACGGCGGCTTGCATCCTCTCTGCATTCGATATAAAGATATCTTTATATCTTGATTGCCGGGAAACGCGTATGTCGCTAGCACTCGATACTTTGGTTGACGTTTT
Organism: Agrobacterium sp. Ap1; assembly: GCF_017313375.1. Taxonomy (NCBI): domain Bacteria; kingdom Pseudomonadati; phylum Pseudomonadota; class Alphaproteobacteria; order Hyphomicrobiales; family Rhizobiaceae; genus Agrobacterium; species Agrobacterium sp. Ap1. The sequence continues at coordinate 369,652 of NZ_JAFLMY010000005.1, read as the reverse complement.
GAAGACGGTCGGGGAGCCGACACGCTTCCGGCTGCTCGCTTTGTTGGCAAAGGGCGACCTGACGGTAACCGACCTGACCGAAATTCTCGGGCAGTCGCAACCGCGTATCTCCCGCCACTTGAAGCTTCTCAACGAAGACGCGTTGATCGACCGGTATCAGGAAGGAGCCTGGGCTTACTTCCGCCTGACTCAGGACGGCCCGGCTGCTGCGCTGGTCAAGACTTTGCTTGCCGCTTCGGCCAATGATGACCCTGTTCTGGTTCGCGATGGCGAACGGCTTTCTGCCGTCAAGCATCAACGGGCTGAACGTGCCCAGGCCTATTTCAGCCGCAACGCTTCTGAATGGGATGAACTTCGCCGTCTCCATGCAAGCGATTCGGCTGTCGAGCAGGCGCTTTTACGGCTGGTCGGTCCTTCCCCTATCGATTCCCTGCTCGATCTTGGAACGGGCACGGGGTGGATACTGAAACTGCTTGCTCCGCATTACCGCCGTGCGATTGGCGTCGATGCAAGCCGCGATATGTTGGCGGTCGCGCGCGCCAATCTGGACAAGGCCGGCATCTTGAAAGCGTCCGTGCGTCATGCGGATATTCTCAACCTATCGCTTGATGGACAGGATTTCGACCTCGTCACGATTCACCAGGTACTGCATTTCCTCGACCAGCCTGAACTTGCGATCGCAGAGGCAGCCCGTATCCTGCGGCCGGGTGGCAGGCTGCTGATCGTTGACCTTGCACCACACAAGCTTGAACATTTGCGCGAAGAGCATGCCCATGTACGCCTTGGCTTCTCACATGAGGCTATTGGCGACTGGTTGGAAAAGACCGGGCTCGATATCGAAAAAGCCATCGATATTGCGCCGGAACAAGATGACGGTCTCACTGTCACGATATGGCTGGCAAAGGATCGCCGTCTCCTGATGGCCGATGCTGAGCCAGCGGAAGCAATTTCGGTATTTTAGGAAGAATATGATGAACGAGACCACGACACGCCCGCGATTCGATATTTCTTTCGAATTCTTCCCGCCGAAATCCGAGGAGATGGAGGCGCAGTTGTTCGAGACCGTCGATCGTCTGGCGCTCTTTCAGCCGGAATTCGTCACCGTGACCTATGGGGCAGGTGGCTCCACAAAAGAGCCTACGCTCTCAGCTGTCACCGGGATCATCGACAAGACCAACCTGGCGACTGCCGCACACCTGACCTGCGTTGATGCTTCCAAGGATGAAGTACGCTCGGTCGTCGAGGAATATCGCGCTGCAGGAGTGCGCAGGATCGTTGCGCTCAGAGGTGATCCGACCGCTGGCATCGGTACAACCTATCTGCCGCATGCAGACGGCTTTCAGCGGACGGCGGATCTGGTGCAGGCGTTGGCGGAATACGGCGATTTCGACATTTCCGTTTCAGCCTATCCGGAAAAGCATCCCGAAAGCCGCAATATGGCTGCGGATATCTCGGTCTTGAAGCAGAAGGCCGATGCCGGCGCTCACCGTGCGCTCACCCAATTCTTCTTCGATAATGAGGTCTTCTTCCGCTACATGGATGAGGTTGCTGCAGCCGGTGTTACCATTCCGGTCATTCCCGGCATCATGCCCATCCAGAACCTGACGCAGCTCAAGCGCTTTTCGAAACGCTGCGGCGCGACCATTCCCGGTTTTCTCGATGAGCGGTTCGAGGGGCTGGACGACAACCCGGATGATCGGGCCAAGGTCGCCGCCGAAGTCGCCGCCGAACAGATCGAAGAACTCGGCCGCAATGGTTTCAACCACATTCATCTCTACACGATGAACCGTTCGCCGCTCGTTTCCGCTGTGCTGGATAATATCGGCTACAAGCCGGGAATGCGTAAGGCTGCGGCTTGACCGAAGGCTGTCTTAAATGAAAGGCGCATGTTCCTGGGAACATGCGCCTTTCGAAATTCAGGTCCATATCAAACGTTCATGGATGCAAGATACGACCGGTAGTCTTTTGGCCTAGATGAAGAGCATCGAGGCTATGAATGCGAATGCAGCACCGACTACCAGGAGATTGAGGGGGTATGTACGTCCCATGTCTGCCTCCTTGCGTTGACGGTCCGATTTTATGTCGGTTCCGTGTCAAATGGAAAGCGGAATTTTGTGCTGCAACGCAGTGACCAAGCCGCGTTAGGATTTTGTTGTCAATATATCTTGTTGATAATAAACGAAATAATGGAAATTAACGAAGCTTTCCCATGCGTTAAATTCATCTATTTGTCTGTTAATGACCGTTATTTTCCGTGAGTGAAAAGGCTCTTTTGCACTGCTTCAAACAGTCTTTTTGCGCATGCGAAGGATTCGTCCGTCGAGCAGAACGAGGCCGAAACCGATGACGGCCATTCCAGCCAAGTCGGTCATCGCGAGGCGTTCTCCGAGGAAGATGGCTCCCAGCAGAATAGCGCTCGGCGGCACCAGCAGAGTGACAAGCGAGGTATTGGTTGCCCCCGCGATCGAGAGGATCCTGAAGAAGAGCAGGTAGCCAAGTGCGGTCGAAAGAAGAGCCAGCGCGATGATGGCCGCGATCGCGTGCGTGGAGGGTGTCGCCAGCGTCCAGGGCTGGTCGGCAATCAGCGAGACCGGCAGCATGATGAGGCTGGAGGCGGTCAACTGGCCGGCGGCTGTCACAGGGGCTGGAATGCCGCGAAAACGCTTGCCGTAGGTTCCGGCTAGGCCATAGGAGATCGCCGCCATGACTGGAAGGATGAGTGCCCAGAGCGGGGCGGCGCTGGCTGTCATCGCACTCGGGCCGATCAGGATGCAGGTGCCGGCAAGGCCTGCGGCGCAGCCGGCAAGCTTGGCGCCGGTCAGCTTTTCGTCCGAGGTCCACTGATTGGCAATGATCACCGTCCAGATCGGCGTGGTGGCGTTGAGGATGGAGGCGAGTCCCGCGCCGATCTCGGTCTGGCCGAAGAAGATCAGCGTGTGGGGCAGGGCGTTGTTGATCAAGCCGAGGACAAGGAACGAGCGCCAGTGCTGTTTCAGGATTGAATAAGTGCCGAAGCGTCCATGCAAATAGATGTGCAGCGCGAGAGCAGCGATGCCGAGGCGCAGCAGAACCAGCGTGAAGGGCGGCACTTCATGGACCGCGATGCGGGCAAAGAAGAAGGAACCACCCCAGAGAAGACCGAGAAGGAAGAGCAGGGCCCAGGCGAGTAGGGTCAATCGAGGTGTCGCTGATGTCATCCGGATGCTCTTCTCCCGCTGATTGAGATGCAGAAGATAAAACGGGCGGCGATCAGATCGCCACCCGTTTCGTGTCATGGGGTCAATTTCCTACCTTAAAGCGCCTGAAGCAGCGCCTCCGTCGGCCAGCCATCGGCAGGCATGCCGAGGCGCGCCTGTTCCTTCTGGACAGCCTGGCGCGTGCCGGAGCCGAGAATGCCATCGATCTTGCCGACATCGTGGCCGTGAGCATCAAGCTTGGTCTGCAGCTGCTTCATGGCCTCTACATCGAGGCCCTGTTCCGGAGTTGTCTTCTGGTAGGGCGGTGCGCCGGTCAGACGAGTGGCGAAATAGGCGGCGGAGGTCGTGTAGATGAACGACTGGTTCCACTGCAGGTAGATGCCGAAATTCGGGTAAGTAAGGAAGGCCGGTCCCTTGCGGCCCTGGGGCAGTATGAGAGCTGCCGGCAGGTTGCCGAATTTCGTGTCACCATCACGCGGGGTGACACCGTAGGAGAACCACTCGCTGGCCGGGATTTCGTTGCCGAGGCCGGATTTCTCGAAGGGCAGATTCTCCGGCAACGTTACTTCCTGGATCCAGGGCTCGCCCTTCTTCCATCCCATGCTCTGGATGAATTTCGCGGCCGTCAGAACCGCATCCGGTGCGCTGCCCTTAACGTCGATATGGCCGCTGTTGTCGCCATCGACGCCTTGAGCGATGATGTCTTCCGGCAGCATCTGGACCTGGCCGATTTCGCCGGCCCATGCACCGGTATTGGTCGACGGGTTGAGGTCGCCGTGCTGCACCATCTCGATCAGGGCGATCAGCTGCGGGCGGAAGAGTTCCGGGCGGCGGCAGTCATGGGAGAGCGTGACGAGCGCGTTGCGGGTGTTGAAATCGCCCTGGACGGCGCCGAAATCGGTTTCCATCGCCCAGAAGGCGGTGATCACGCCTGCGGGCACGCCGAACTCGTTTTCCGCACGTGAGAAAACATCGGCGAGCTGCTTGAGTTTCTGGCGGCCGATATCGAGGCGAGCCTGGCTGACCGTGCGCTGAGAAAACTCAAGAAAAGTCTGACGGAAAACGCCCTGGGCGCGGTCACGGCTCAGAACCTTCTGGTCGATCTGCGCGCCAGCGAGGGCTTCGTCCACCGCCGAGGCCGGAATGCCCTTGGAGATTGCTTCCTGCTTCACGCCCGCGAGAAACGCGGTCAGGTCGCCACCGCAGGCAGGGGCGGGTGACGTGGAAGGCGTCTGGGCGAATGCGGGGACGGTCAGCCCTCCGGCAATAAGGGCTGCAAGAACAAAGCTACGGCTGTCGAGAAATGACATAGGGCGATCCTGGCGATCTGTGGCGTGTACGGGGATGATCAATGTAGAAATATGTGCCGCACGTACCCGTGAGCGCGGCGGCAGCCGGCTATTTAGCGCAGTCGCATTCACATTGCCAGTGATAGGTATGGAGACAGCGCTACGATCTCACCGCGGCTGACAGTCAGTCGTTTGCAGCGGCGACCCAGGTGTTCCAGTTTCTTGCGCTGCCGGAAAAGACGTTGATGTCCGTTTCACCCCTTATGCCCGGTACGACGCCGGTGGCGGTATATTGCCAGAACGACCATTTGCGGCCGGTATAGATTTCGCCTGGATGCGCTGCCACCGAGCGGACCCAGAAGTGATAGTCGTTGAATGCGCCGACGAGGTTGTCGCGGTGGAAATCGACCGATGTGTAGATGATCGGCTTGCGGCCATAATGGGCTTCGATGCGGGCCATGAAGCGCCGCATCACGTCACGCACCGTTGCTGCATCCGGCCTCAGCTTGCAGGTCGGCGAGGCGGGGTTCCATTCCATGTCCAGAACCGGCGGAAGCATGTTGGCTTCCTTTGGTACATTGGCAATGAACCAGTCGGCCTGATCTTCGGGCGTCGAGCAGAAATAGTAGAAATGATAGGCGGAATGCGGGATGCCGGCGCGTGCAGCACCTTGCCAATGGGTTCTGAAGGCCGGATCGATGCGGTCCTTGCCTTCGGTTCCCTTGATGAAGACGAAGGCGACGTCGGATTTCCTGACTGTCTGCCAGTCGATGTCCGTGCCGTTCCATTTCGACAGGTCGATGCCGTGGACTTCGTGCCGACCGGGGTGATTGCGGCCGAAATTCTGCGGGTCATTGTCCTTAAACTTCGTGCCGCTGATCGAGGCCGTGTCCATGAGGTCGCTGGTGGACGTGCAGGAACTGGCCAGTACGGAGGTCAGAAGAAGGGCGAGAAGCGTGCGCGGCATAAGGAATCCGGTCTGAGCTGCAGCTAAGCCGCTATCGGCCGGAATCAGGCCGCGCGGCATTCGAGAGTTCCGTTTACCATAGTGCCGCCGGGATTGGGTAAGGTGAAATGATAGGCCGGATAACGAGTGCGTCAGCCTCGCTTGCGGACCACTGCATGCCAGGCATATCCGCGCCCGATATCCTCGAAAGTCATGTCGGCATTGGCTCCGTCGAGCCTGATCTGCAGGACTTCGCGAAGATTGGCCCGCGGGGTGACGTGGAAACGGCGCAGCCAGGCTTGAAGCATGGTGCGGAACCAGCGGGGAAGGCGCTCCTGCTGGCCGAAATCGACGATGTGCAAAGAGCCGTTCGGATTGAGGGCAGCCAGTGCGGCGGAGATCGCATCCTCCCAGGCCGGGATCATTGAGACAGCGTAGGAAATCATGATGCGGTCGAAGCCGCTCACACCGAAGTCCTCCGGACGGAAGGTCGTGGCGTCGGCGACGATCAAAGTCGGCTGTTGTGTGCCGCCGGCCAGATTGGCGCGTGCGGTCTGCAGCATCTCGGCGGATATATCGAGGCCATAGAGCTTCGCTGTCGGGTAATGGAGGCGGGTCAGGACGAGATTGCGGCCGGTGCCGCAGCCGACTTCCAGAATGCTTGTCCCGTCGGTCGCGTTCAGGCCTGCGATCGTTCTGTCCCGGCCGAAAAGGTAATATTTCCGCGTGAGGTCGTAGATGTGCCGCTGGTAGCGGTACATGCGGTCCATGTGGGCGGCGTGAGTTTCCGTCGTTGCGCCGGCGCTCACTGGCCGGCCTTCACGTAGATGTGGAAGCCGCCATAGATGGCGGAGCGGTCCTGCAGGTTCAGTTCGGCGGAGCGTTCGCCAAGATAGGTCCATTCCTGCCTAAGCGTATTGGAGATGCGGCCTTCGATAACGCTCTTTTCGGCGGCAGTGCGGAAGATGACGCGGGCGCCCGGTGCTGCGGTGCGATTGATCTCGCTCCAGAGCGCGTTCAACTGGTCGTCGGTCATCCAGTCCTGGGCATCGAGCAGCACGAACCGATCGACCGAGCCGGCCGGCTTGCGCGCCAAAAGGACGGTGACGCTTTCATGATGGACGGTAACGCGGTCGGTATTCTGCCGGATCGCCTTGTAGTTTTCCGAACGCAAATAATCGGGCAGGTTGCCTTCTTCGGGGCGCGGATAACGGCGTGCGAAGGCCTGCCAGGCGAAATAATTGTCATTCATCGGGAAGTGGCAGGCGAGCTTTTCCAGCCGCTCGCGCAAGACCGGTGCAATCGAGCCGTTCGGTGCGAGGCTCGCGAGCTCGTCATATTGCTGGGGCGGGATGCCGAGGCCGAAGAGCGAGCTTTTGCGGCTGGTGATGAAGCGGATCAGCGGGCGGTCGAAGAGCGGTGCAATGTTGGCGTCGAAGAACTGGCGCTGTTCGCGCAGCGAGCGTGCCTCTGCAAATTCCTTCAGATCGACGCCATGGAGACGGGCGATTACGTGGCCAATGGCGATGAAGCGGCCAAGCAGGCCGGTGCGATAGATGTTTCTGTTGAACACCTCGACGCGCCGACGACCGGTCAGTGAGCGCTTCTGCCAATAGGCTCGCGTCTGTTCGTCCAAGTTGCGGGCGATATGGGTATCAAACGCCGAACTGTTGGACTTCAGGCCGTCCATTCCGAGGTAGCGGACAACGTCGGCATGCGCCGGCAGATGTTTGAAGGCTGCAAGCTTCAGTCGGTTGAGAGCGATGTGGTGACGATTAAGGTCGATAACGTCGATGCTCTTCGGCGAGCGGGACAGATAGGCCAGCATGTTGCAGCCGCCAGAGCCGATGGTGACGATCGAATGCCCTTCCGACAGTTCCATCGCGTCCATGTCGACCGCCGGGTCTTCCCAGATCTGAGGGTATACGAGACCGGAGAAGAGCAGGCCGAACAGGCGCTCGGAAAGGCCGTGCGGCGACAGGGCCTTGTGCTGGAGGAGGGCGTCCTTGAGCTTGCGGTTGCGCTGCAAGCCACGTTCTTCGACGATATCTGCCATGACCAAATCCTGCCTCATCATGAGTTTCGAGGCGTTTAGCCGCTTCGTGCAACAGCTTCGTGACGCGCATTGTGACTTGCTTCATCGTGAACGCGTTACGCAACAATGAGCCTTCCCCTCGGTCGCGGATTTTGCTTGCATGCCGCAGACAGAATGGAGGCGCTGGTGCTGAAGGTAATTTTTCGTCGTCTTGCGGTGTTCCTGCTCATCGTGGCGATCGGCATCGGCCTGTGGATCTATTTCATCCCGCCCAATCTGCTGCGCGTCGGCAGCGGCTATGCGGCGAAGATCGTGTGCTCCAACGTCTTCATTGCGGGTCGTGATTCCGATGTGATTCTGGAGCAGGATGTTCAGGCGCCGGGCCATCCGCTCTTGCGGTTGATGGGCATTGCAGTCGACCGTGACGGTAAACGCGTCAATGCTGCCCTGCTGGGATCGATTGCGCCGAGTGAGGCAGTTTACCGCCAGGGAACGGGATGCACCGTCGGGGCGGTTGGAAGTGTTCAGTCGGCGGGCAATGCCACTAGGCCAGTTCCAGAGAGTGATCCCGAGGCGCTGTGGCCTGAAGGAGATAAAGCCGATTCGGAAGAAACGCTTGTCTCAATACTTTCAGACACTGCTTTAACCGGGCCGGGCATGCGTGCGGTGGTGATCGTCAGTCATGGCAAAATCGTTGCCGAAACCTATGGCGAAGGTTTTTCGAAAGATATGCCGCTTCTCGGTTGGTCGATGACCAAGAGCGTGAATGCCGCGATCATCGGGCGACTGATGAAGGAAGGGCGCTTGTCGCTCGACGAGAAGAACCTGCTTCCGGAGTGGAGGGATGATCGGCGCGCATTGATCCGTGTTTCCGATCTCATGGGTATGGAGAGCGGACTGGCTTTCAACGAGAATTACGGCACGGTGGCCGATGTCACGCGCATGCTGTTTCTTGAGCCGGACATGGCGCGTTTCGTCGAAAGCCTGCCGCTCGAAGACGAGATCGGCTCCCGCTTCACCTATTCATCCGGGACGTCCGTGCTGCTTTCCAGGATCTGGATGGATCGCATCGGCAATCGTGATGAGGCGCTCGCCTATCCCTCGCGGGCGATCTTCGCGCCGTTGGGCATGACGTCGGCGATCATGGAGACCGATGCGGCGGGCACGTTTGTCGGCAGTTCGTACATGTATGCGACTGCCCGCGATTGGGCACGGTTCGGGCTGTTTCTGGCGCGCGACGGTGTGTGGGAGGGCGCGCGCCTGTTGCCGGAAGGCTTCGTGGCGCAGATGCATGAGGCCAACAGAAGTTCGGGCGGCCGCTATTCGAAAATGCAGACGTGGCTGCCGAAGCCTGGGGCCGGTCTGCCATCGGATGCATTCGTCATCAGCGGGCATGACGGGCAAAATGTATTTGTCATTCCGTCACTGGATCTGGTGATCGTGAGGCTGGGCCTGACGCCGAGATCGCAGGGCTACGATGCGAGTGTGCTGGCATCGGAAGTGGTGAAACGGGTAAACGCCGATTAGCCGTTATTTCTGCAGGACGTGGAGCATGTCCTTGCGCTTGGCATCGTAATAATAGCCGCGCGCATAAAGCCGGATTGCGTTGTCGTTCTGGTTGTCGGCGACGAGCCAAGCGCCGCGGAGATATTTGATCGCGTATTTCAAGTTGGTTTCGGCATCGAGAAGGCCTTCTGGTGGTCCCTCGTAACCCATCGATTTGGCCGTCGAATACTTGATCTGCATGAGGCCCCAATAACCGTTCTTGTGATAGGCCTTGGGGTCATATTTGCTTTCGCGGTGCACGACGCGGTGCACCAGCGATTCCGGTACACCATACAGGCCGGCATAACGGTGGATAAGCTTTTTCAAGTTCGAAGGGGCGTCCGTCGCGGTTTCCGGCATCGGCTCGCCGGGAGCCGGTGGGAACTCCATCCGGTTGTCGATCGCCGAAACTGCGGCGACTGCTTTCGGCTGCGCTGCGTAAGCAAGCGTAGTCGTCGGCACCTGCGGGCGCGGGATCGGAATGACCGATTGCAGCGCGACCATGTCCGGCGTCAGTTCTGGTTCGTCAAGCGCGATGGCCTGAGCTGCTGCCGGTTGGATCTGTCCCGACTGGACTGCCGGAGCGAGCGGAGGGGAAACAAGGCGGGCACCCTTGGCGGTGCTATGCGCTACTGGCTGAGCAGAGGCAACGACGACAGGCATCGATGCGGCAGTCGAGCTCGTTTGCATGGCAACGAACGGCGCCATGGTCGGAGATGACATGGCTGCGGTCTGAACGTTGGCTGCGTCCGACACAGTCGGTACGGGAACCGGGAGGCGACTTGTCTTGACGAGCGTAACTGTGCTGTCAGGACCTCCTTCTGCGATCGCCGAAGATGCATCGGCAGTCTGCTGAACGGATTGGTCCTGCGTCTCGTTCGACGCCACGTTGCTGCTGTGGTCAACGCTGGAACATGCAGCCAATGCGGAAGACATGGCAATAACCACGGCTGCCTTACGGCCCACAAATCGCATCATTGCCATCGGGTCGCTTTCATTAAAAATCGTTGCCCAGAACGTTAACAAGACCAGTGAAACTCGACCTCAATTAACTCATTCGAAAGAGATCGACAAGCCACCAGCCGGTCGCAGATGATCATGCGGCGATGCGCCGATATCCGGCAGTGACCGCACGACGGGCTATGAAGCGCGTTCCGGGCTTGTAGGGGGCCTTGCTGCGGGCCTTGGAAACGCGGCGTTTCCGAGTGAAACTGGCGGGAAGTGTGGCATGGGCAAGCGCCCCTATCATCGCCGAAACGGCCAGTGCAGAAATCATGTTTATATACTGTTCCTGTGGCGCGCGGGCGGGATCAAAAAACTGGACGGCAATTGCTGCCGTGAGCGCAAAGTAACGCGTGCTCCTGAACGTTGTCAGAACGAAATAACCGAATATGCGCATGGGACGCGTTTCGGGAAGGTTGTCGTTGTCGGCAGTCCCATAGCGGAGCCGAGGATCCTGGTAGGCGTAGAGGACATGCAGCATCAGGTAGGACAGCCCTATCCATGAAAGAGCGCCGATTGCTGCTGGCCAAAGGAAAGTGATCAGAAAAACGCCGGCGACGACCAAAACGCCTCCAAGAACAAAGGATAGAACGAAGGCCGGGATCGTCACGAATGCGCTTGTTCTTCCCCATGAAGCGGAGAACGCTGCAGTGAGCGATGCAATGGGATGCGGCATAAGAAGGATAGCAACCGTCGTTGCCGCAAAAGCGAGCCATGTTTCTATGGTCATCATCACCCTCCCGGATGCCACAGCATCCGTCATTTTTCCATCAGGCGGGCTCGAAAGACTGCCCAATGGACTCCATTACATCGCCGAACCATCTTGCCGTCATATCAAAAGGTTTACCACCCTTGATGCGCGGAAATTCGATCGTTCTGAGCTTCCCATTCTGATCTTCGTCATGTCCGGTCACGCCGGAGATCCGGTTTAATGCACTTTCAACAGCGAGATCGACCATTCCCTGGATCAATCGAAGATCATCGCCGTTTGCAGCTGCAGACCTGGCGAAATAGCCGGACTTCTGCACCAATGATCGTTCCGCATCGATCCGGGCCGCAAACTGCTTCTGGAACCAGCCTCCGACATTGATCGTATCCAGTTTGACGTGACCGAACGCATCACGGGCAACATTTTCGCCGGCAGCCTCGCGTTCGGCAACGATTGCGTCCAAACAGGCGCCCTCGGAAACAAAGACCGTCGCAAAGCCGCGCTTGTCCATGACTTCCCTCAAACGAGCCGCTTCCTTTTGCGCATCAAAGGCCATTTCGGGAAGATATACGCCGTCGATGCCCTTCATTTCCTCATTCATGAGGAAGCCTTCGACATAGTTGTTGGAACTGCTTTTCTGGATATAGGCGCGTGCCGTTGCTGCGGTAAGCCAACCGCAATGGCGACCCATGACCTCATGGATGATGAGGGTACGCGGCGCCGCCGTCTGTTCATTCGAAACATTGTCGAAAAATGCTGCGCCAACTTCCGCTGCTGTCCAGGCGCCCAGCGACTGGCGAATGGGAACGATATCATTGTCGACCGTCTTCGGCAGGCCAACTACGGTGAGGTCGTAACCGTTGGCGGCGAGATATGCTGCGAGATCGGCAGCTACGGTGTTGGTATCATCGCCGCCAATAGTGTGAAGCACGGTGATGCCATCTTCGGCAAGCTGCTCTGCTGCAACTGCCAGAGGGTTCTGGCCTTCTTTGATCAGGCCCCGCTTCACGCAGTCTGCGGCATTTGTCAGTTTGACGCGGCTGTTGCCGATCGGCGAGCCGCCATAACGGTGGAGCAGATGTGCATTCTCTCGCATCTCCGCCGTGATTTCGATTCGGTCCGAGAGAAGAACCCCTTGGTATCCGGAGCGATAGGCGATCAGTTCGGCATCCGGAGCGACATCGGTGTAACGTTGAATGAGGCCTCCCACAGCCGATGATAGGCAGGGAGCAAGACCGCCTGCCGTCAACATTGCTACTTTCTCTCTGGCCATGGTTCCTCCGTCGCGCGTGAACGCTTCCCCTGCATTTCTCCGGCGGTATGGATGCGATAGAGGGCAGACGGTGTAAAGTGTATTTCTTCGCCTATTCCGTCGTGCGCCTTGTTTTTCGGTGGGTAATAATTCCGTGTTTTCAAACGGATGCGTCGATAAAGCTGCGCTGCATCACATATGACGGAGGTTGGTGCGCAGCGGATGGCTTTGAAGGGGGGCTGATTTCAGATGCCATGAAAGCGGTCGGCCTGACCTCGGAGCCAGCTCATTGTTCGGATAACATGAACATAGTTTAATCTGGTGGTGAACGCCCGATCCGTTGCATTTTTTGGTGTTATCTGGTCATTTAGGCGGATGATATTCGATTTTTCCTGTCTGCAGATTTCCTCCTTGTGGGAGCGGCTTATCGGCGCGATCGGTGATGCCGCCGGTAGCGCGCTGGGGCGCGTGGTGGAGGCTATCCGCACGCTTTTCGAGGGGGATCCCGAGACCCGCCGGCAGGTTTCCTTCTCCGTTGCCATCATCGCGCTGTCCGCGAAGATGGCCAAAGCGGATGGAATCGTCACCGAAGCGGAAGTGAAGGCGTTTCAGCAAATCTTCGATTTTCCGGATGAAGAAGCCCGCAACGTCGCGCGTTTATACAATCTCGCGCGTCAGGACGTGGCCGGTTATGAGGCCTATGCGTCCAAGCTCTCAAACCTTTGCAGTTCGGGAGCTGCCGAGAACTGCCCGATGCTCGAGAGCGTCGTGGATGGGCTTTTCCATATCGCCAAGGCGGATGGCCTGGTGCATGAGAAGGAGCTTCTGTTCCTCGGCCGTATTGCGGAAATCTTCCGGATAGATGACGAACATTTCCGCCGAATCATGGCGCGGCATGTGCATCTCGATGGTCGGGATCCGTATCTGGTGCTCGGCGTTTCCCCTGAGGATGATTTCGCTGCGATCCGCAAGCAATACCGCCTTCTTGTCTCCGAACATCATCCGGACCGTTTGATTGCGCGGGGCGTGCCTGCCACGCTTCACGCTGCCGCAAACGAGCGGATGGCTGCGCTGAACGCGGCTTATAAGGCGATCGAGAAAGAGCGTCGCGCAGCATGAGTGATTTCGTTGCGGACTATGCGGCAGCATCTGTCCGGCCGTCTCCCAATCACGGGGAGCGAGTTTCCGGCCGTCAACCTGATGCAATCATCCTTCACTATACCGGCATGCCGGACGCCGATCAGGCGCTGAACTGGCTCTGTAACGAGGAGAGCCAAGTTTCCAGCCATTACTTCGTTCATGAGGACGGGCGTGTGATCCAGCTCGTGCCGGAGACGCGGCGTGCATGGCATGCAGGAAAAAGTGCTTGGGCGGGAGAGGTCGATATCAATTCCTGTTCGATCGGTATCGAGATCGCCAATCCCGGGCATCCGGGCGGGCTTCCGATGTTTCCTGCCGACCAGATCGAAGCGGTGGTTCAATTGTGTCTGGATTGCGGCGAGCGGTGGTCCATAAGGCCGGAACGGGTGCTCGGTCACTCCGATGTCGCGCCAATCCGCAAGGTTGATCCGGGCGAGAATTTTCCGTGGAAGCGGCTGTATGATGCGGGTGTTGGTCATTGGGTCGACGCAAGTCCGATTGCCGGCGGGCGGTTCTTCCAGTTGGGCGAGGCGGGGCAGCCCATCGAGGCGCTGCAATCGATGCTATCCTTCTACGGCTACGATCTTGAGATAACAGGCAATTTCTGCGACCGCACCAAGGGTGTGCTGGAAGCGTTTCAGCGGCATTTTCGTCCGGCGCTGGTCGATGGAATAGCCGATTTCTCCACGATCGATACCCTGCACAGATTGCTGACCTCGTTGCCGAAATATAGCCAGGTAGAGATCTGATCTCCTGAGAGTTGTAAGGTAGTAAAATCTTCGTTTTGCTGTGCTGCCACAGACTTTCCTTAATAACCGGGTTTAAGCAGTGGCTCGCGCAATCGCCTTGTAGGCGGGGATTGCAAAGAAAAACGAACGGGTTTCGTCAACGGTCGCATCGTCTTTCCGGCATTGCTTCCGAAGGATCGGCATGTGCCGGCCGCGAGCCTTTCAGGTCCATGAGTTGAAGGACCTTACCCGGAGACTGACTTACTTCATGAGAATGCTGGCTATTGCAGCCGCAGCGGGCGTGATTGCGCTTGCTGCGGGTACGGATTTCGTGCGCGCCGAAGACGGTGGGGAGACGACGAACTCTACAGAAAAACAGGTCATCAAGCCCTGGGAAACGCGCGAAACCACCATGCAGGCCAAGACGCCGGAAGATCAGCGTGCGCTTCGCCAGTCGCGTTACGAGGGTTTGATTCGTCAATATGCCGATCAATACGGCGTTCCGACCGAGCTGGCGATGGCTGTCGTGCGGATCGAAAGCAATTTCCAGCCGATGGCAAAGGGAAGCGCGGGAGAGATCGGCCTGATGCAGATCAAGCCTGCAACGGCCAAGCTGATGGGGTACAGGGGGCGTGCCTCCGGTCTCTATGATCCTGAAACCAACATCCGCTATGGTATGAAATATCTCGCCGGCGCGCATGAGCTCGGTGATGGAAAGCTCTGCCGGACCATCCTCAAATACAATGCCGGCCATGGGGCAAAGCGCATGAACCCGGTGTCGCAGCGTTATTGCAAAAAGGTCGAGACGGTGATCGCCTCGATGGACCGTGCAAAGCCGGTAGAGGACGTATTATATGCGACGGTGGCGCTGGATTATGGCCGCACTTACCCGTTGATGTTCTGATTCCAGAAAGCGGGCGAAGTGCTTCGATTGTAAGTCATTCGGACGGATTCTTTGCTCTGTGCTGTGGCGTTTGCGGATCAAACCGTTTATGGAGCCGGTGCCAGTTGGCCGGGCAGCCGCGCTTTACCAATGTCGAAAGACGGTAGGGTGAGGAAAGTCCGGGCTCCACGGAAACACGGTGCCGGATAACGTCCGGCGGGGGCGACCCTAGGGAAAGTGCCACAGAAAGCAAACCGCCTCGCTATATGCGGGGTAAGGGTGAAAGGGTGGGGTAAGAGCCCACCGCGCCTCTGGTGACAGCGGCGGCAAGGTAAACCCCACCGGGAGCAAGACCGAATAGGGATGACGCGGGGCGCCAAAAGCGCCTACAGCCTGTTTCTGGGCCAGTCATCCGGGTGGGTTGCGTGAGGCGATGTGCAAGCATCGTCCCAGATGAATGGCTGCCACGTTCCGATGCGTGCATCGGAGCCATACAGAACCCGGCTTACAGGCCAACTGGCGAATCTGACCTGATAATGCGGCGGAGATGTAACGTCTTCTTCTCGCTGTCAGCGTCCGGCTGCTCTCCCGTTCTTCGAGAAAGTGGAGAGTTTTCATTATTTCAATAGCTTAATCGATTTTTATCCGACGTTTTCGAGTGCCTCTCTCCGATCGCAAAACCCGCCTTAGTAATGTTTTGTTAAACTTAACGGGTCATAAATAAATACATGTAGGAAGGGGTTTTTAAGACTCGTTCCGTGGGCGTCTCTTTAGTCGATCGTTCTTTCATTTTTCTCTGCTGCGAGGGGCGATGTTTGCCTTGGTAATCGGTTGTCTCGGTTCCTTGCGGATGGTCGTGAATTGAAGGTGGGCTTTCCGGCGGAAGGGGCTGTTGTTTTTCTGCTCTAATTGCAGTGAGAGTGCAGTATGGCGAATGGGTCTGATGGTGCTGAGGTCGAGACCGAAACTGGGTCTGTGCGCCATATCCCGGTTATGCTTGGGGAAGTGGTTGCTGCGCTTCAGCCTGAAGCGGGCAAGGTCATTCTCGATGGCACTTTTGGTGCAGGCGGGTATACGTCCGCGCTTCTTTCTGCCGGTTCTTCGGTAATTGCTCTCGATCGCGATCCGACTGCGATCTCTGCAGGTCAGGCGCTGGTTCAGAAGAGCGAGGGACGGTTGTCCCTCATCCATTCCGAGTTCTCCCGTCTTGCGGAGTATGTTCCCGATGGCGGTTTGGATGGTGTCGTCTTTGATATCGGCGTGTCGTCGATGCAGATCGATGAGGCTGAACGCGGCTTTTCGTTTCAGCGCAACGGGCCCCTCGATATGCGTATGTCGTCTTCGGGTGTTTCCGCCGCTGATGTCGTCAATCGGGCCAAGGTCGGTGACCTTATTCGGATTTTCGGATTTCTCGGTGAAGAAAAGCATCCTGGGCGGATTGCTCGCGCCATCGAAAAGCGGCGTGCAACGCAGTTGTTCGAAACAACGCGCGATCTCGCCAATCTGATCGAGAGCGTCAATCCGCGCAAAGCCAAGGATAAGATTCATCCGGCGACTCGTGTCTTTCAGGCGCTTCGGATTTTCGTGAATGACGAGCTTGGGGAACTGGCTCGTGCGCTTTTTGCCGCCGAGCGGTCGCTTAAGCCGGGCGGTCGTCTGGTTGTCGTAACGTTTCATTCTCTCGAAGATCGGATCGTGAAGCAATTTTTCTCCGATCGTTCCGGTAAGGCTTCCGGCTCGCGACATATGCCGGCGGTCGAGGTTCGTTCCGCTGTTTTCGAATTTCCGGGCAAGCAGATGATTGCCGCTAGCGAGGGCGAGGCTGAGGTCAATCCGCGTGCGCGGTCCGCCAAGCTGCGTATGGGCGTTCGTACCGAAGCCAAGCCTGGTGCTGACGACTTGTCTATTTTCTCGCTGCCTGATCTGGCCAGCCTTGCGACCATGGGAGCCTGACGATGCTGAGGAGTTTCGATCTCGTCCTGATCGGCGTGATGACCACGATGGCGGTCGTTACCTACACGATCAAGCATCGAGCGGACGAAAAGCTGAGCGAAGTTCGCCGGCTCGAGGCTGAGATCAGGCTTGAACGCGACACGATCGATCTTCTGAAGGCCGACTGGGCTCTCCTGACGCAGCCGAACCGCCTGCAGCCATTGATCAAGAATTACGATTCGGAGCTTGGTCTTGTTCCCACGCAGCCGACACAGCTCGCAATGCCAAAGGAGCTGCCCATGCACAGATCGCAACTCCCGCAGCCCGATACGACGATTGAGGATATTATTGCCGGCAAGAATGGTGAGGTAGCTGCGGCTCTCAAGGGGGTGGAGCAGGCGAAGGCAACGCCGGCTCCCAAGGTTCCGTTGCCGCTGCCTCGAGGATGGGCACCGGATAATATGTCCACTGGCTCGGTGAGGCGCTGATGTCTTTTCTTTCTAAAGTTATGGTGGTCAAACGCCGGGCGCATTTTTCGTCTGACCGCAAGGGCAGGTCTGCCGTCGGCGGTGCTGCATTTGAAGGAACGCGCAAGAAGAAATCGGCGCAGGCGCGTAATCGCGTTGGTCTGCTGATCGCAGGTTTCGCCGTGGTTTACGTCGTGATCGGCGGCCGTCTTACGCAGTATGGTATGGCCCAGCCGGAGACGACCTCAAGCATCCTGCCTGCGGACCGCCTGCTGGCTTCGCGTCCGGATATCGTCGATCGCAACGGCGCGATCCTTGCGACGGATATTCGCACCGTCTCTCTGTTTGCCGAGCCGCACAAGATTGTCGACGCCGATGAAGTGGTCGAGAAGCTTTCAACCGTGTTGACGGATCTCGACGTCAAGTCGACCTATTCCAGGCTCAAGTCCAATTCGCGCTTCCAGTGGCTTCGTCGCCAGTTGACCCCGAAGCAGCAGAGCCAAATTCTTGCGCTCGGTATTCCTGGTATCGGTTTCAGGCCCGAGAAGCGCCGCTTCTATCCGGGTGGACGTACTGCCGCACATATCGTCGGTTACGTGAATATCGACAACCGAGGCGTTGCCGGCATGGAGCGTTACGTCGATAGCCAGGGACTTGCAGACCTTGCCTCTGTCGGCATGACGTCGAACCAGCCGTTGGAGCCGGTCAAGCTTTCCATCGATCTCAGGGTTCAGGCAATCGTGCAGGACGTGGTTGCTGCGTCGATCGGCAAATATAAGGCAATCGGCGCCGGCGCAGTGGTCATCGATGTTCATACCGGTGAAATTCTCGGCATGGCTTCTGCACCGGACTTCGATCCGAACGATCCGGCCGCCGGCGGCGAGGAGGGATGGTTCAACCGTATGTCGAACGGCACGTTTGAGATGGGTTCGACCTTCAAGTCGTTCACGCTGGCAATGGGCCTCGACGACGGCAAGATGAACCTCAACAGTACATTCGATGCCCGCTTCCCGATCCGCATTGGTGGTTTCACGATCAAGGATTTCCACGGCAAGGGACGCATGCTCAGCGTTCCTGAGATTTTCCAGTATTCGTCGAATATCGGGACTGCGAAGATCGCTGATGCGGTCGGTATCGACGGACACAAGGACTTCTTGACCAGGCTGGGACTTCTCTCAAGGATGAAGACCGAGCTGCCCGAAGTGGCCATGCCAAGCCAGCCACGCCAGTGGAAGAAGATCAACTCGATCACGATCTCCTTCGGTCACGGTGTTTCCACGACACCACTGCAGACGGCTGTGGCGGGGGCTGCCCTGGTCAACGGAGGCAAACTCCTCGCGCCGACCTTCCTGCCGCGAACGCAGGATGAGGCGGATCAGGTGGCGACCCAAGTGCTGAAGCCTTCGACCAGCCGCGACATGCGTTATCTGTTCGAATGGAATGGTGCCAACGGTTCTGGTCGCAATGCACGGGTCGATGGCTTTGATGTTGGTGGCAAGACGGGGACAGCAGACAAGGTGGTCAACGGGCGTTATTCCCACGACAAGAACTTCAATGCCTTCCTGTCAGCCTTCCCGATGGGTAATCCGCAATATGTCGTTCTGAGCTTCAGCGACGAGCCGAAGACAGACAAGGGCAATGGTGCAGCGCTTGCCGCCACGTCGGCCGCGCCAATGGTCAAGGAGATCATCAGCCGGGCGGCTCCCATTCTCGGTGTAAAGCCGAAATTCGGCAATGACGGTTCTGCCCTGCTTGTGTCTTATTGAGCGACAACAACTCGAGCGGCGATTCGTGAGCGCCGCTCGAAAGATGGAACAGACTGATGAAACTGCGCGATCTTGCCGGTCCGGATTTTCCGGAAGTTAACGACCTTCTCGCTGGTCCTCTCGGAGACCTCGAGATTACCGGGATTTCCTTGGACAGCCGCAAGATCATGCCGGGCATGCTGTTTGCCGCTCTGGCGGGCGTGAAGGCCGACGGACAGGGCTTTATCGGCAATGCTGCCGCCCGTGGCGCCGTGGTCGCGGTGTCGGCTCATCCGGCCGAGGTCGATATTCCGGTTATCGTCGTTTCCAATCCACGCCGTTTCGTCGCGCTGGCTGCGGCCAGATTCTTCGGCAAGCAGCCCGACACGATGGTGGCCGTGACCGGTACGGCGGGAAAGACATCCGTTGCGTCATTCGTCCGGCAGATCTGGGCGAAGGCCGGGTTGAGTGCGGCACAGATCGGTACGACCGGCGTCATTTCGCCGAGCCGCAATGATTACGGATCGCTGACGACGCCCGATCCGGTGGAGTTGCAGAAGCTTCTTGCCGAACTGGCGGATGAAGGTGTTACGCACGCAGCAATGGAAGCGTCGAGCCACGGGCTCGACCAGTCGCGTCTGGATGGCGTCAGGCTTTCCGCTGCTGCCTTCACCAATCTTGGTCGCGACCATATGGATTACCATCCGACGGTCGAGGACTATATGGCCGCCAAGATGCGGCTGTTCGACACGCTGATGCCGAAGGGTTCTCCGGCCGTCATTTTTGCTGACGATGCCTGGTCCGAGGAAGCGATCCGGGTTGCCAAGGCGTCCGGCCTCGATGTGCGGACGGTTGGGCGCAAGGGCGATTATCTCTGCATTAAGCGCGTCGAGCATTTCCGCCACAAGCAGATGGCCGAAGTGCATCACGACGGCCAGATTTTCGAGATCGACATTCCGCTTGCCGGTGATTTCCAGCTTGCCAATGCGCTAGTCGCGGCGGGTCTGGCGATTTCGACAGGTGTAGAGGCAAAGACCGCCTTCAAGGCGCTTGAGACGCTGACCGGCGCTGCCGGCCGTCTGGAACTCGTCGGTCATACGAAGGATGGCGCGCTTGCCTATGTCGACTATGCCCACAAGCCGGATGCGCTGGAAAAGGTGCTGACCGCGGTGCGGCCGTTCACCAGCGGCAAGGTGCTGGTCGTGTTCGGTTGCGGCGGCGACCGCGACAAGGGCAAGAGACCGATCATGGGTGAGATTGCCACGCGCCTTGCCGATGTTGTTGTCGTGACCGACGATAATCCGCGCTCCGAGGTTCCGGAAGTCATCCGCTCCGAGATCATGGCTGCAGCAGCGGGCGCGATCGAGATCGGCGACCGGGCAAGTGCCATCCGTCATGCCGTGAACCTGCTCCAATCTGGCGACACACTGATCGTTGCCGGCAAGGGGCACGAGGAAGGGCAGACGATTGGAACGACGGTGTTGCCGTTCTCGGATCATGTCGAAATACGCCGTGCATTGGAGGAGAGGGTATCGTGAGCTTTCTTTGGACATCGCAAGAGATGGCGACCATCATGGAAGGTCGCCCGATCGGTACGCTTCCGGAGGGCATCACGGGCATTTCGATCGACAGCCGTTCCATCGGTGCGGGGGAAGCCTTTTTCGCGATCAAGGGCGACCGCGTGGACGGTCATGACTATGCGAGCATCGCCGTTGCCAATGGCGCCCCGCTGATCGTCGTCAGCGAAGGAAAGCTTCCCGCGCTCGGTAGGCTGACCGTGCCGATGATCGTGGTGGAGGATGTGCTGGCGGCGCTCGGCAAGCTGGCCGTGGCGTCCCGCGCACGCAGCCGTGCACGCATCATTGCAGTGACTGGATCGGTGGGCAAGACGACAACCAAGGAAATGCTGCGCCAGATGCTTGCTCCATCGGGCCAGGTGCATGCAGCCGTTGCATCCTTCAACAATCATTGGGGCGTGCCGCTGACGCTGGCGCGCATGCCGGCAGATACCGATTTTGGCGTCTTCGAGATCGGCATGAACCATGCAGGCGAGATCACGCCGCTGGTGCAGATGGTCAAGCCGCATGTGGCGATCATCACCACGATTGCGGCAGCCCATCTCGGTCATTTCAAGGATCTGGAAGAGATTGCTGCAGCCAAGGCTGAGATCTTCGACGGTGTCGTCGAGGGCGGCGTTGCAGTGCTCAACCGCGATATCAAGCAGTTCGAGTTTCTGGCGGAGCGTGCAAATCAGGCCGGCGTGGCGCGGATCTGCAGCTTCGGCCAGCATGCCAAGGCGGATTTCCGGTTGGCGGATTTCGAGGGTGACGGCGAGGGATCGACGATCTGGGCCGTTCTTGACGGCGAAACTCGTGAAGTCAGGATCGGAGCACCTGGACGACATATCGCCGAGAATGCAGTCGCAGCACTCGGCGCTTGCGATCTTGTCGGCGCCGATCTCGATCAGGCGATCGAAGTGCTTGCGAGCCTCAAGTCCGTCAAGGGCAGAGGTGAACGTCACCGCCTTGCGATCGGCGAGGGCTATCTGACGCTGATCGACGAAAGCTATAATGCAAACCCCGCCTCGATGCGGGCGGCAATCGCTTTGCTTGCCTCGACCATGCCGGACCTTTCCGGCCGGCGGATTGCGGTCCTTGGCGACATGCTGGAGATGGGCGAGTTTTCCGCGCAGTTGCACGAGGAACTGACCGGGCCGCTGCTTGCCGCCGGGATCGAGCATGTCTGGCTTGCCGGCGCAGAGATGTCGGTATTGCGCGACGCGCTTCCGGAAAGTGTTCAGGTGGAATATCGGGAACAGACGTCGGAACTCGTCGACTATGTCGTGCGCTCAGTCAGGCCCGGCGATGTGGTCATGGTTAAGTCGTCGCTCGGCATCGGTTTCGGCAAGATCGTTGCCGGTCTGCTTGACAACTATCCGGCATTCTCCGACACGGACCATCAACTTTGAATTTTAGCGGCTTCGGGAAAGGGCCTTCATGCTGATCTGGCTTGTCGAACTGTCGGACAAACTGCAGTTTTTCAATTTGTTCCGATACATCACCTTCCGGACTGGCGCAGCCCTGTTTACCTCGGCCCTGATCGTCTTCCTGTTCGGCCCGCGGATGATCGCGTCATTGCGTGTGCGCCAGGGTAAGGGCCAGCCTATCCGTGCTGACGGTCCGCAGACACACTTCAAGAAGGCCGGCACGCCGACCATGGGTGGTCTGATGATTCTCGCCGGCATCGTCGGCGGCTCGCTGCTATGGGCCGACCTTTCCAACGTCTATGTCGTGGCGACGCTGCTTGTAACACTCGGTTTCGGCGCCATCGGCTTTTATGACGATTACCTGAAGGTCACCAAGCAGTCGGACAAGGGCTTTTCCGGCAAGGCACGTCTCGGCATCGAGTTCCTGATCGCAGGCATCGCGGTCTTCTTCATGATGCGCATGGCAATGCACGCCCAGACATCCAATCCGGGCCTTGCAACATCCGTCGCTTTCCCCTTCGTCAAGGAATATGTCCTCAATATCGGCTTCTTCTTCATCCTCTTCGGCGGCTTTGTCATCGTGGCTGCTGGCAATGCGGTGAACCTGACCGATGGTCTCGATGGTCTGGCAATCGTGCCGGTGATGATTGCGGCTGCGTCCTTCGGCGTCATCGCCTATCTCGCCGGTAATGCAGTCTTCGCCAACTACCTGCAGATCAATTTCGTGCCTGGTACCGGCGAACTTGCCGTCATTCTCGGTGCGGTCATCGGGGCGGGATTGGGCTTCCTATGGTTCAACGCACCGCCCGCGGCCATCTTCATGGGTGACACCGGATCGCTGGCGCTTGGCGGCCTGATCGGCTCGGTGGCGGTCGCCACCAAACACGAGATCGTCATGGCGATCATCGGCGGCCTGTTCGTCATGGAAACGTTGTCGGTGATCATCCAGGTCGG
This sequence comes from Agrobacterium sp. Ap1, assembly GCF_017313375.1. NCBI lineage: Bacteria > Pseudomonadati > Pseudomonadota > Alphaproteobacteria > Hyphomicrobiales > Rhizobiaceae > Agrobacterium > Agrobacterium sp. Ap1. The sequence goes on along the minus strand of NZ_JAFLMY010000005.1, from coordinate 346,842 downwards.
TTTCTTCAAGCTGACCGGCAAGCGGGTGTTCCTGATGGCACCCATTCACCACCATTTCGAAAAGCTCGGCTGGACGGAAAGTCAGGTCGTGATCCGCTTCTGGATCATCGCCGTCGGCCTTGCGATGCTCGGACTTTCGACACTCAAGCTTCGGTAATTTCGGTTATAATGCGATGATCCCGGTTACGACTTTCAAGGGTAGAAATGTAGCACTGTTCGGGCTCGGCGGATCGGGTCTCGCGACAGCGCGGGCGCTTGTCGCTGGCGGTGCGAATGTTACCGCCTGGGACGACAACCCTGAAAGCGTAACAAGGGCGTCGCAGGCCGGCATCAATGTTGCCGATCTGAGGGGGATAGATTGGACGAAGCAGGATGCTTTCGTGCTTTCACCGGGCGTGCCGCTGACCCATCCTAAGCCGCATTGGACTGTCGATCTTGCAAAGGCTGCCGGTGTCGAGATCATCGGAGACGTGGAGCTTTTCGTGCGCGAGCGCCGCGCCCATGCGCCGGATAGTCCGTTCATCGCGATTACCGGCACCAACGGCAAATCGACGACTACGGCTCTTATCGCGCATATCCTGAAGGAGAGCGGTCGCGATACCCAACTTGGCGGCAATATCGGCACCGCGGTTCTGACGCTGGACGAGCCGAAGACGGGGCGGTTCTATGTCGTGGAGTGCTCTTCCTACCAGATCGATCTTGCGCCGACCCTCAACCCGACCGCAGGCATCCTGCTCAACCTGACGCCCGATCATCTCGATCGGCATGGCACGATGCAGCATTATGCCGATGTGAAGGAACGCCTCGTTGCCGGCGGCGAAACGGCGATCATCGGCGTCGACGACAGCTTCTGCACGCTGATCGCTGACCGTGTCGAGCGGGCAGGCGTAGCCGTGAAGCGGATTTCGAAGCGTAGCCCCGTCGCTGACGGGATCTATGCGGATGGCACGAAGCTCGTGCTTGCGCATGGTGGGGCGAGCGAACTGTTCGTCGATCTCGATGGCATTCCGACGCTGAAAGGCGCGCATAACGCCCAGAATGCGGCTGCTGCAGTGGCAGCTTGCCTGGCTGTGGGTCTTACGCCGACCGAGATTGTTCAGGGGCTGAAGTCCTTTCCCGGCCTCAAGCACCGGATGCAGCCGGTTGGACGCCGCGGTCATGTCGTGTTCGTCAACGATTCCAAGGCAACCAATGCGGAGGCTGCGGCACCTGCGCTGTCGAGCTATGACCGCATCTACTGGATCGCCGGTGGACTGCCTAAAGAAGGGGGCATCACAAGCCTCGCACCACTTTTCTCTCATATAGTAAAAGCTTATTTGATCGGAGAGGCTGCGCCGGCATTTGCGGCCACATTGGGCGAAAGCGTGCGCTACGAAATCTCCGGCACGCTGGATCAGGCCGTCGCCCATGCATCCGCTGATGCCGATGGCGATGCAATCGCTTCGGCGGTGATGCTGTCGCCCGCATGCGCAAGCTTCGATCAATTCAAGAATTTCGAGGTCCGCGGAGATGCCTTCGTGCAACTCGTGGGCGACCTGCAGAACGTGACAATGCTGGTCGATACCGGAAACAGGAGCTGAGACTATGGTAAGCCGCGCAGACCGAGGGCCGCTCGCAGACTGGTTCTGGACGATCGACCGCTATTTTCTTGCAGCCTTCATCCTGTTGATGGGACTGGGATTCATGCTGTCCTTCGCCGCTTCGCCCGCGGTTGCGGAGCGTATTGGCCTCGACAGTTTCCATTTCGTCGAGCGGCACGCGATGTTCATCATCCCGTCCTTGATCGTGATGTTCGGCCTGTCCTTTCTCAGCCCGCGACAGGTGCGACGAACGGCCATCATTCTTCTGGCCGTCTCGCTGGTGCTAATGGTTCTGGCGCTGTTTTTCGGCGTCGAGGTCAAGGGTGCGCGTCGCTGGATCGGCGTCGGTATCTTCTCGATCCAGCCTTCCGAATTCATGAAGCCAGCCTTCGTGATCGTTTGCGCCTGGTTGTTTTCCGAACATGCGCGGCAGCCGGAAATCCCCGGCAACCTCTTCGCGATCATCCTGTTCGGCATCGTGGCAGCACTTCTGGTCGCCCAGCCCGACCTTGGCCAAACGATCCTCACCAGCGTCGTCTGGGGCGGCATGTTCTTCATGGCTGGAATGCCGTGGATCTGGATTTTCCTGCTCGGTGGCGTTGGCGCAGGTGGTCTCGTGGCGGCCTATTACATGCTGCCGCACGTGACGGCGCGTTTCGACAAGTTCCTGACAGGTGAAGGCGACCGCTTTCAGATCGAGACGGCGCATGAGGCGATCGTGCGTGGCGGCTGGTTCGGCCAAGGGCCGGGCGAGGGGATCGTCAAGCGTATCCTGCCGGACAGCCATACCGACTTCGTCTTCTCGGTCGCCGCGGAAGAATTCGGCATCGTGTTCTGCATGGCGCTGGTGCTGATTTTCGGCTTTATCGTGCTGCGCGGACTTAACCATGCCTTCAAGGAGCGCAACGACTTTAACCGTTTTGCCGTTGCAGGTCTCGTTCTTTTGATCGGTATCCAGTCGATGATCAATATCGGTGTGAACCTCGAACTGATGCCGGCAAAGGGCATGACGCTCCCGCTGATTTCCTATGGCGGTTCGTCGCAGGTCGCGATCTGCATCACTGCCGGTTTCATCCTGGCGTTGACTCGTCACCGGCCCGAAAAGCGGGCACAGGAGCGGAGCCTGTTTCGGGCTGCGCATGGCGTTCCCGCGGAGTGAGTAAATGAATAAGGGCACGATCGTTCTTGCCGCCGGGGGAACCGGCGGTCATCTGTTTCCTGCAGAAGCTCTCGGACATGAGCTTCGCAATCGTGGTTATGCAGTTCATCTCGTGACGGACAGCCGCGCCGAGCGCTTTGCGGGAAAATTCCCCGCCGACGAAATCCATATCGTGCCTTCCGCCACCTTCGCGTCCAAGAACCCGGTTGCCATGGCCAGGACCGCGTGGACGCTCTGGAGGGGACTTCGTACGGCGCGAAAGCTGATGGCGCGTCTTCGTCCGCTGGCTGTCGTCGGTTTCGGTGGCTATCCGACCGTGCCGCCTCTTCTGGCATCCACGGGCCTTGGAATTCCGACGTTGATCCATGAGCAGAACGCGGTCATGGGGCGCGCTAACAAGGCGTTGGCAAAGCGCGTTCAGGCAATCGCAGGCGGGTTTCTTCCGGAAGGCAGAGGCGAGCATGCGGCCAAGATCGTCGTAACGGGCAATCCCGTGCGCCTGCCGGTTCTGGATGCCGCCAAGATCCCCTATCTCGCATCGCGCGGCGAGGCATCGTTCCGTCTTGTCGTTTTCGGCGGCAGCCAAGGTGCCCAGTTCTTCTCCTCGGCCGTGCCGACAGCGATCAGCCTTCTGGAGCCAGCGCTGAGGGAGCGTCTCGTCGTGACCCAGCAGGCGCGCAAGGAGGACAAGGATCGCGTCACTTCCTGCTTTGCCAAGCTCAATGCCCCTGCAGATATTGCCCCGTTCTTTACCGATATGGCCGATCGGCTGGCCGAGGCGCATCTGGTCATCTGCCGATCCGGTGCCTCTACGGTCAGTGAGCTTTCGGTTATCGGTCGCCCGTCGATCCTCGTGCCATATCCTTATGCGCTCGATCATGATCAGGCCGCGAATGCCGCGGCTCTGGTTACCGAGGGCGGTGCGCAGGTCGTGGCGCAGTCTGATCTTTCGCCGGAAAAGCTGTCGGCACTGTTGGCTTCCGCAATGAACGAGCCTGATCGTCTTGAGACGATGGCGGCGGATGCGAAGAAGGCGGGTAAGCCAAACGCGACCGAAGATCTGGCTGATCTCGTCATTGCTATTGCAGAAAAGTGCCCGATCGCCGAATACAAGAATAAGAAAAAGAGTGGAGTTCAGGCATGAAGATGCCCAAGGCCATCGGCCTCGTACATTTCATCGGCATCGGCGGCATCGGCATGAGCGGTATCGCCGAAGTGCTGCACAATCTCGGACACAAGGTGCAAGGTTCCGACCAGTCGGACAGTGCCAACGTCCAGCGCCTTCGCGACAAGGGGATCGAGGTTTTTGTCGGTCACGAGGCGAATAATCTCGGTGATGCCGAAGTGGTCGTCGTTTCGACTGCGATCAAGAAGACCAACCCGGAATTGATCGCTGCGCGTGAAAAATCGCTGCCGATCGTGCGTCGTGCCGAGATGCTGGCCGAGCTTATGCGCTTCCGCAATGCGATCGCGATAGGCGGTACGCACGGCAAGACCACGACCACGTCGATGGTTGCCACGCTGCTTGAAGCCGGAGGACTCGATCCGACAGTGATCAATGGCGGGATCATCAACGCCTACGGCACCAATGCCCGCATGGGCGAGGGCGAGTGGATGGTGGTCGAGGCCGACGAATCGGACGGCACCTTCCTGAAGCTGCCGGCGGAAGTCGCGGTCGTCACCAATATCGACCCGGAACACCTGGACCATTACGGCAATTTCGATGCCGTTCGTGCAGCTTTCCGTCAGTTCGTCGAGAACGTGCCGTTCTACGGTTTCGGCGTTCTTTGCATCGATCATCCCGAGGTTCAGGCGCTGGTCAGCAAGATCGAGGACCGCAAGGTCGTCACCTATGGCGAAAACCCGCAGGCCGATGCACGCTTTTCTAATATCCGCATGGATGGGACAAAGGCGACTTTCGATGTCGAAATACGCCGTCGCCGTACCGGCCGGGTATTCAATTTCAAGGACCTGACCCTGCCTATGCCGGGTCGGCACAATATTTCCAATGCCACGGCGGCGATTGCAGTCGCCAACCGGCTGGGTATTTCGGAAGAGGATATCCGCAAGGGGCTTGCTGCGTTCGGTGGCGTGAAACGCCGCTTCACGCTTACGGGAACCTGGAATGATGTGCAGGTATTCGACGACTACGGGCACCATCCGGTCGAGATCAAGGCGGTGCTGAGAGCTGCACGCGAGGCCTGCAAGGGGCGGATCATCGCGGTACACCAGCCGCATCGCTATTCACGCCTTTCGAGCCTTTTCGAGGATTTCGCGACCTGCTTCAACGACGCGGACAGCATTATCCTTGCACCGGTCTATGCTGCGGGCGAAGATCCGATTGAAGGTGTCAATTCGGAGACGCTGGTCTCGCACATCCGTGCGGGCGGCCACCGCGACGCGCGCTATATGGCGTCGCCGGCTGAACTGGCACATATTGTTTCAGGCATTGCGAAACCAGGTGATTTCGTGGTTCTTCTGGGAGCGGGTAATATTACACAGTGGGCGGCGTCATTGCCGAGGGAACTGGAAAGCATATCAGGACAGTAAGTATGAAGCAGGTAGATGGGGAAAAGCTGCTGGCCTCGCTCGGGGAGGGCGTGAACCAGTTGCGCGGGCGTCTTACACCGGACGCATCGATGGAAAGGGTAACCTGGTTCCAGGCGGGCGGTCTGGCGGAACTGATGTTCCAGCCGCATGACGTGGACGATCTGATAACCTTCCTGAAACTGTTGCCGGCCGAAGTGCCGCTGACGGTTGTCGGCGTGGGCTCGAACCTTCTCGTTCGTGACGGCGGCATTCCGGGCGTTGTCGTGCGCCTTTCGGCCAAGGGATTCGGCCAGGTTGAGCTTGTCGGCGAAAACCGCATTCGTGCCGGTGCGATCTGCCCGGACAAGCATATCGCCGCAATGGCTATGGATAACGGTATCGGCGGCTTTGCCTTCTATTACGGCATTCCCGGTTCCATCGGTGGCGCCTTGCGGATGAATGCCGGCGCAAATGGCGGCGAGACCTCCCAGCGCGTCATCGAGGTTCATGCCGTCGATCGGCAGGGCAACCAGCATGTGTTCTCCAGGGAGCAGATGGGCTACACCTACCGGCATACGGCAGCGGCAAAGGACCTGATCTTCACGCATGCCGTGTTCGAAGGTTATCCGGAAGATCGCGCCAAGATCCGCACCGAGATGGACGCCGTGCGCCAGCACCGCGAGACAGTGCAGCCGATCAAGGAAAAGACGGGCGGTTCCACGTTCAAGAACCCGCCCGGCCATTCCGCTTGGAAGCTGATCGATGATGCCGGCTGCCGCGGACTGATGAACGGTGGCGCGCAGATGTCGTCGCTTCATTGCAACTTTATGATCAATATCGGCCATGCGACCGGTTACGATCTCGAATATCTCGGGGAGATGGTGCGTCAGCGCGTGTTCGAACATGCCGGCATCAAGTTAGAATGGGAAATCAAGCGGCTGGGCATTTTCATGCCCGGGCGTGAGGTCAAGCCTTTCCAGGGCGCGACCACGGAGTAACCGGCCGCTCGGTTCGTTCAGGAGGCGTGAACAATGCCTTTCCACCTGAACGGACCAAGCCTCTGGCTGATTCTCCGGATTAGCCTTCGATGGCTTGGCGGCTTCTGGTCGCTGACCTCGGCGCCTCGCTGTCTTTTGGAGCGTTGATCAGATAAGCGCCCCTTATTTTTCTCTCTATTTTGCCGTTCCTGATTGCAGATGCAGGTTGGATTACCGTTATTCTGAACGCACGGGGTAATCGCATCCAAGATGTGCATCCATTCCGGAAACAATCTAATATCCGGCAATATCCAGACAAGAAAAAGCCCGCGGGGCCAATGGCTTCGCGGGCTTTTCTTATGATTTGATTCCGATCCGGTTGAGGATCAGACTTCTTCCTTGCCTGACAGGAAGATGCAGGCAAGCGTGATGAGGGCGGCAACAAGCAGATAGTAGCCGACATACGCCATGCCGTAGTTAGCCTGCAGGTAGGTGGCGATATAAGGAGCCAGGGAGGCGCCGAAGATGCCAGCCATGTTGAAGGTGATCGACGAGCCGGTATAACGCACAGTGGTCGGGAACGGGGCTGCGAGCGCCGTGCCGATCAGGCCGTAGGTCATGCCCATCAGCACCATAGCAAGAACCACGAACAGGAAGATCATGCCTTCGCCGTTGGTCATCAATGCCGGCAGGAGGAACGAGAAGGCTGCAATCAGCGCGCTGGTGAGGATCAGCATTTCGCGTCGGCCGTAACGCTCTGCGAGCTTGCCGATTACGACGATGAAGATACCGAAGACAACAGATCCGAGAAGCTGGACTTCCAGCGCATCCAGGAACGGCATCTTCAGAACCTTGACGTTGTAGGACAGAAGATAGGCCGTGCCGATGTAGAACAGCACAAAAGTGGCAAGTGCTACGAATGTGCCGAGTACGAGGCTACGCTTATGCTTGCGGAAGAGTTCCGCGACGGGCACTTCGACGCGTTCATGGCTGTCTATTGCCTTCTGGAATGCCGGGGTCTCGGTAATCGAAAGGCGAACCCAAAGGCCGACAGCGACCAGTATTATCGATGCGATGAAGGGAACGCGCCAGCCCCAGCTGAGCAGCGCTTCCTGCGACATGAAATGCAGGAGGATCCAGAATACGCCGGATGACAGGAACAGGCCCAGCGGGGCGCCGAGCTGCGGGAACATGCCGTACCAGCTGCGCTTGCCCGGAGGAGCGTTTTCGGTGGCCAGTAGAACCGCGCCACCCCATTCGCCGCCGAGACCGAAGCCCTGGCCGAATCGGCAAAGCGCCAGAAGCAGCGGTGCGACGACGCCAATCTGTTCATAGGTCGGCAGAAGGCCGATCACGACCGTGGAAACACCCATGGTCAGCAATGCGGCTACCAGCGTCGTCTTGCGGCCGATACGGTCACCGTAATGGCCGAACACGATCGCGCCGAGCGGGCGTGCAAAGAATGCGATGGAGAAGGTTGCGAAAGATGCGAGAAGCGCGCTCGTGGGGTCGCTGCCGGGGAAGAACAGCGTCGGGAACACCAGGACGGCGGCGGTCGCATAAACATAAAAATCGAAAAACTCGATCGTCGTGCCGACCACGCTGGCCGTCAGGACTTGTGCAGGAGAGTTCGTTGCAACAGGCGCTAACGGCTCAGCAGACGGCGAAGCGGAGGGCGTCGCGTTAGTCATACTGATTCCAGTTCAGAAAAGGTTTTTTATATGGCTCTTGGGAGGGCCGCATGCGCAGTATCGTAATTTTATGGCGACCGAAACCCTTCCTGTCGCAATAAATGCAAAAAAAACAGGTCTTGCGAAGAATCATGCGACGAGCTGAGACGTCCCGCAGAAAAGGGAGTGCGCCGTAATCTGTGATTTCCTCAAGTGTCGCGTTAACTATTTCCTTCGTAATTTTATCCTTTGTTTTCAGTGTATTGGGTTGCCTCGTTAAGCAAAGTAAACGATTTGTTAACCATTTTGCTGCACCAATGAGGGACGAGTTCGGTGAGAGTCGCTGGCCGCAAGAGGCGGGAGAGGTTCGAAATCCGGGAATTGTTCTTTTTCAAGAGGTGATGGATGAGTGGCAAGCACGTGGCTGTTCTGATGGGAGGGTTTTCCTCCGAGCGGCCTGTCAGCCTGTCGTCCGGCAACGCTTGTGCGGATGCGCTTGAGGGCGAAGGTTATCGGGTGACGCGTGTCGACGTCGGGCGTGATGTCGGTTCCGTGCTGGCTGGTCTTCGGCCCGATGTTGCATTTAACGCTCTTCATGGCCCCTTCGGTGAAGACGGGACTATCCAGGGTGTGCTCGAATACCTGGAAATTCCTTACACGCATTCGGGTGTGCTGGCCTCTGCGTTGGCCATGGATAAGGCCCAGGCAAAGCATGTTGCCAAGGCTGCAGGCGTGCCTGTTGCCGATGCGCTTGTCATGGATCGCAAGGATTTCACCAATGTTCATCCCATGCCTGCGCCCTATGTGGTCAAGCCGGTTCGTGAAGGGTCTTCTTTCGGTGTTGTGATCGTTCGTGAGGATCAGTCCCATCCGCCGCAGATCGTGACGTCGCCTGAATGGCGCTACGGCGACGAGGTGATGGTCGAGCGTTATGTCTATGGTCGTGAACTGACCTGTGGGGTCATGAATGGTCAGGCTCTCGGTGTCACGGAGGTCGTCCCGACTGGTCCGGGATTCTACGATTACGACGCCAAGTATGTTGCCGGTGGTTCAAAACACGTCATTCCGGCGCAGATTTCACCGAATATTTACCAAAAAATACAAGCATGGGCGGTCAAGGCGCACGAGGCTATCGGTTGCCGTGGCGTGAGTCGCTCCGACTTTCGCTTCGATGATCGGTTCTCCGGTGAAGGTGAAGTCATCTGGCTTGAGGTCAATACCCAGCCTGGAATGACCCCGACATCTCTCGTGCCTGAAATGGCTGCTCATGCGGGTTATTCCTTCGGTGAGCTTGTTCGCTGGATGGTGGAGGACGCTTCTTGTCTACGGTGATCGGCAAAATGGCTGGTGGATCGCATCGTCGCGCTGCTTCCGGCGTGGTGGGCGCTGACGATCGTCGCGTTTTGCCGCGGCCACTGCGTCGCGTCGTGCGCTTTGCGGTCAGTCTTGCCACCGGCAGGATCGATATTCCGGCGCATGCCGGCACGCTATCCACCTTCGCGTTTTTCGCGGCCGTAGGTCTCTATGGCATGTCTCTCGGTGGTCACGGTCATGTTGTGGCCCAGTCCACAACTGCTGCGGTCGGATTCGCGATCGAAGACGTTCGGGTCTCGGGTAACGATCAGACTTCGGAAATCGACATTCTTCAGCTTCTCGGTCTCGATGGCACGACGTCACTGGTTGCGCTGGATATCGATGCCGCAAGGCGCAAGCTGTCCGAGCTGCCTTGGGTCGAATATGCGGAAGTGCGCAAGGTTTATCCGCGCACGATCGAGGTCATGCTCAAGGAGCGCAAGGCTTTCGCCATCTGGCAGCACGGATCCGAACTGTCGTTGATCGAAAAGAACGGATCGGTTATCGCGCCACTCAAGGACAACAAGTTTGCCTCCTTGCCCCTGTTCGTCGGTCGTGATGCAGAGATTGCTGCCGCATCCTTCGCGCAGGAAATGGACAAGTGGCCTGAGATTGCAAGCCGCGTGCGGGCCTATGTCCGGGTTTCCAGCCGCCGTTGGGATCTGCATCTCGATAACGGCATCGTTCTCAAACTTCCGGAAGAGCGTATCCCGTCTGCTCTGGCTCTCTTGTCCAAACTGGAAAAAGAGCAGGGTGTGCTGGAGCGCGATGTCGCTGCGGTAGACCTTCGTCTTGAAGATCGCACAACCATTCAATTGACTTCCGCTGCGGTGGAGCGTCGTGAGCAAGCGCTCGACGCTCGTACCAAGGCCCTGAAAAAAGCTGGAGCGAAATCGTGAATATGTTCGGTTCCTCCCAATTCGGTATGCCGCGTATGAAGCCCCTGTCATCGAAGCGCAGCCACGTCGTGTCGGTTCTGGATATCGGATCGACCAAGGTCGTGTGCATGATTGCCCGCCTCACTCCGCGCCAGGAAAGCCAAATCCTTCCGGGCCGCACGCATCACATCGAGATCATCGGCATCGGCCATCAGCGTTCACGTGGTGTGAAGTCAGGTGTGATCGCCGACCTCGATGCAGCCGAAAGCGTTATCCGGCTTGCCGTCGACGCTGCCGAGCGCATGGCTGGCCTCACCGTCGACAGCCTGATCGTCAACGTTTCCGCCGGCCGTCTGGCAAGCGATGTCTATACTGCGACCATCGATCTTGGTGGCCAGGAAGTCGAGAATTCCGATCTTCGCAAGGTTCTGGTGGCGGCAAGCAACCAGTCGCAGCGGCATGATCGCGCCATCCTTCACTCGCTGCCCACCGGCTTCTCGCTGGATGGCGAGCGCGGCATCCGTGATCCGCTGTCGATGTATGGCGATGAACTGGGTGTCGACATGCATTTCGTCACCGCTGAACGCATCACGCTGAAAAACCTCGAGCTTTGCGTCAATCGTGCGCATCTATCGGTCGAGGGCATGGTGGCTACACCTTATGCCAGCGGTCTTGCTGCCCTGGTCGACGACGAAGTAGAACTCGGCTGCGCAGCCATCGACATGGGCGGCGGCACGACGACGATCTCTGTTTTCTGCGAAGGCAAGCTCGTTCATACGGATGCAATCGGTCTTGGTGGCCATCATGTCACAACTGATCTGGCGCGAGGCCTATCGACTCGGATAGAAGATGCCGAGCGCATGAAAGTCGTACATGGTTCGGCACTCGCCAATGGTGGCGATGAACGTGACGTGATCTCCGTACCGCCGATCGGCGAGGATGATCGCGATCAGCCGACCCAGGTGCCGCGCTCGCTGGTTACCCGTATCGTTGGCGCCCGCATCGAAGAGACGCTGGAACTTATTCGTGACCGCATCCAGAAGTCGGGTTTCAGCCCGATTGTCGGAAAGCGGGTCGTATTGACGGGTGGCGCCAGCCAGCTGACCGGCCTGCCGGAAACGGCACGGCGGATTCTCGCCCGCAATGTTCGCATCGGTCGTCCGATGGGTGTCTCCGGTCTTCCGGCGGCAGCCAAGGGCCCGGCGTTCTCCACCGCAGTGGGACTGATCATCTATCCGCAGGTGGCGGATATGGAAACGCATGCATCGCAGGGCGGCCTCATCGGTTCGTTCGGCAACGGAACCGGTCGTTTGGCCCGCATGGGACAGTGGCTGAAAGAGAGTTTTTGACCAGGGGGACAGCCCCTCCCTTGTCAAAGTGAATTGGAAAAGAATTGGTCAGCTCGGCGACGCGACCAAAAGCAGAAGGAAAAGGTACAATGACGATCAAGCTGAACAAGCCTGACATCACCGAGCTGAAGCCTCGGATCACTGTTTTCGGCGTGGGTGGCGGCGGCGGTAACGCCGTCAACAACATGATCACTGCCGGGCTCGAAGGCGTCGATTTCGTCGTTGCCAATACTGATGCTCAGGCACTGACCATGACCAAGGCCGAGCGCATCATCCAGATGGGTGTGCAGGTCACCGAAGGTCTCGGCGCCGGCTCGCAGCCGGAAGTCGGCCGCGCTGCCGCTGAAGAATGCCTCGATGAGATCATCGATCATCTCAACGGCACCCACATGTGCTTCGTGACCGCAGGCATGGGTGGTGGTACCGGTACCGGTGCTGCTCCGGTCGTTGCGCAGGCTGCCCGCAACAAGGGCATCCTGACAGTCGGCGTCGTCACCAAGCCGTTCCACTTCGAAGGCGGTCGCCGCATGCGTCTGGCCGAGCAGGGTATTCAGGAACTGCAGAAGTCGGTCGACACGCTGATCGTCATTCCGAATCAGAACCTGTTCCGTATCGCCAATGACAAGACGACCTTTGCCGACGCATTCGCGATGGCCGACCAGGTTCTCTATTCGGGCGTTGCCTGCATCACCGACCTGATGGTCAAGGAAGGCCTGATCAACCTCGACTTCGCTGACGTTCGCTCTGTCATGCGCGAGATGGGCCGTGCAATGATGGGTACGGGCGAAGCTTCCGGTTCGGGCCGCGCTCTGCAGGCTGCCGAAGCCGCGATCGCCAACCCGCTGCTCGACGAGACCTCGATGAAGGGCGCTCAGGGCCTGCTGATCTCGATCACCGGTGGTCGCGACCTTACTCTCTTCGAAGTCGACGAAGCGGCTACCCGTATTCGCGAAGAAGTCGATCCGGATGCCAACATCATCCTCGGTGCGACCTTCGATGAAGCACTTGAAGGCCTCATCCGCGTCTCCGTCGTTGCAACCGGTATCGATCGCGCTCATGGCGAAGTCGACCTGCGTGCCGCTGAAATGCGCGCCGCTCAGAAGCCGATTATCCGTCCTTCCGCGGCCGTTGCTCCGGCTCCGGCCGCAGCTCAGCCTGTCATGATGCAGGCCCCCCAGGCACCGAAGGCTGCCGACCCGATCGCAGAGACTATCCGCCAGGCGGAAGCTGAAATGGAACAGGTTCTTGCAATCCCGACGCCCGTTGCTCCGGCACCGCAGCCGCAGCAGGACGAGTTCCGTCCGCAGAGCCGTCTCTTCGCAGCTCCGGTTGCAGAAGCTCCGGCTCCCGCACCGGTCATGACCCGTCCGGTTCAGCCGGCACCTCAGCCGGCTCCGGCTTACCATCAGCCGGCGTCCGCCGCTGCACCGGTTATGAGCCAGCCGGCTCCTCGCATGGCACAGCCGGTTCAGCATGAGCCTGTTTATCGCGAACCTGTCATGGAGCCGGTTCGCATGCCGAAGGTGGAAGATTTTCCGCCGGTCGTGAAGGCTGAGATGGAACATCGCGCCCAGGCGACGGCCCATGTTCAGGAAGAGCGTGGACCGATGGGCCTCCTAAAGCGGATCACCAATTCGCTCGGTCGCCGGGAAGAGGAAGAGCAGGTCCAGTCGGACATGACTGCTTCAGCTCCTGTTCCCCAGCGTCGTCCGCTTTCGGCAGAAGCCAGCCTCTATGCCCCGCGTCGCGGCAATCTCGATGACCGTGGGCGTGTTGCTCCGCAGGCGAGCCACGAGGACGATCAGCTCGAAATTCCGGCCTTCCTGCGCCGCCAGTCGAACTGAGTTAACGGCGTATAACAAAGTTGAAGAGGCCCGGGTGATCAGCATCCGGGCCTTTTTAAGTTGAGCATATTAATTGTGGAAAAATAACCTTTCCAATCAGATGTTTACGCGATGAAAAGTATGTCGCGGCCAAGGATGGTGACGTTGTTAGAAAACCGTAACAATCCGAAACGAACAGTGATTTGGAAACAGCGTAGAGCATGCGTATTTAGACGCTGACAGAGTTGGAACAATTCGTTCGTTTCAACGGAATGCGAATACGGACCTGCTGATCACGGGTGCGACGGAATCAAGAAGGCTTACGTTAATGACAATTGGATTGCTCGGATTTCAGGCAACGATTGCTGCTCCGGTTACGTTGAGCGGCATCGGTGTGCATTCCGGAGCGCCGGTGATGATTACGTTCCAGCCGGCGGAAGCCGGAACCGGTATTGTGTTCAGCCGTAATCTCGAAGACGGCACTTCGGTCGAATATCGTGCCGTGTCGTCGCAGGTCGGCCCGACGGATCTCTGCACCGTGCTCGGCGTGTCGCCAGTCAAGTGGGTTGCGACCATCGAGCATGTCATGGCTGCGCTCTATGCAATGGGCATCGACAACATCATCGTCGAAGTCGATGGCGCCGAAATGCCGATCATGGACGGCAGCTCCTATCCCTTCATCGAGGCGATCGAACAGGTCGGCACGGTCAATCTCGGGATCAAGCGTCGTTACATTCGCGTCATCAAGCCGGTGCGAATCGAATCAGGCGCATCCTGGTCCGAGTTCCGCCCCTATGATGGCACCCGATTCGAAGTGGAAATCGATTTCCCGTCTTCGTTGATTGGTCGTCAGAGCTGGAAGGGTGACCTGACTGCTGCAACTTTCAAGTCCGAGCTTTCGCGCGCCCGCACCTTCGGCTTCATGCGTGATGTCGAGCGTCTGTGGGCTGCAGGTTATGCACTTGGGTCTTCGCTGGAAAACTCGGTCGTGATTTCCGACGATGAAACTGTCGTGAACGTCGAAGGCCTGCGTTACGCCAAGGATGAGTTCGTTCGTCACAAGACGCTGGATGCCGTTGGCGATCTGGCTCTTGCAGGAGCGCAGTTCATTGGTTGCTACCGCTCCTATCGCGGCGGACACAAGATGAATGCAAATGCGCTGAAGGCTCTTCTGAGCGACTCGACCGCCTATGAAGTGGTCGAGGCCCCGTCTTCTGTTGCCACACGTGTTCGTGCTGGTGAGTTCGTTCCCGTCAGCATGACGGAATGTGCTCCCTGGTTTGCCTGAATTTTATAATCTCCGTCAGACTGGCCGTTCCGCAAGGAGCGGCCTTTTTCTTTTCATAAAAGGCACTTGCTGGCAGTGATCGCCACAAAAATGCATTAATGCCGACCCATTGCGTTGCCCTGACCATGCTTTTATGGCTAGTACGCCGCTGGGCACGAGTAGTTTCACGCGGGGACGATCAGGGACTGTCGGATGGCTGATGGAAAGTCTGTAGAAATGCGTAGCTTTACGAGGATCGGCCTCCTGGCGATTGCACTCATCGGGACCGGGGTTGGCTTGGCTTCATGCCAATCCGACAAGGACATCGATATAACGAAGCTTGGCTTCGAAGCCGAGTCCCCGGAGATATTGTATAATCAGGGCCTTGCGAACATGAAGGCCGGCAACATGGCCGAAGCTGGGCGCAAGTTCGATGCTATCGACAAGCAGAACCCGTTTACCGAATGGGGCCGCAAGGCGCTTGTGATGAGCACTTTCGTCAAGCAGCGCATGGGCCGTAACGACGATGCGATCTCGGTCGGTAACCGTTATCTCAGCCAGTATCCGAAGTCGCAGGACTCGGCCTATGTCCAGTATCTGGTTGGCCTTTCGTATTCCAAGCAGATTTCCGACGTGACGCAGGACCAGAAGGCCGCGGCAAATACGATCGCTGCGATGAGCAAGGTCGTAAACGATTATCCGAACTCGGAATATGTCGAGGACGCGCAGGCGAAGATTCGATTCGCGCGCGACCAGATGGCCGGCAAGGAAATGCAGATCGGCCGTTATTATCTCGAGCGTAAAGAATACCTTGCCGCCATCCAGCGTTTTCGCAATGTTGTCGAAACCTATCCCAACACCAATCAGGTGGAAGAGGCTTTGGCGCGTCTGACCGAGACCTATTATCGTATGGGCATCGTAGAAGAGGCGCAGACGGCTGCAGCTGTGCTTGGACGGAACTATCCGGATAGCCAGTGGTATGCCGATAGCTACAAGCTGCTGCATTCGGGTGGTGTCGAGCCGCGCGAAAACAGGGGGTCCTGGATTTCGCGCGCCGGTGCCAAGCTCATCGGCGCCTGAGAGACCAGAGGTCAATAACGAGGCTACATGCTGATCCAGTTGTCGATCCGCGATATCGTTCTGATCGAGCGGCTCGATCTCGGTTTCGAGGCCGGGCTCTCGGTGCTGACGGGTGAAACCGGCGCCGGGAAGTCCATCCTGCTCGATAGTCTTTCGCTGGCACTTGGTGGTCGTGGTGACGGTGGTCTCGTGCGCCATGGCGAAGACAAAGGGCAGGTAACGGCCGTCTTCGATGTGCCGGGCCAGCACGCTGCACGAAAACTCCTCAAGGAAAACGGCATCGATGACGATGGCGATCTGATCTTCCGCAGGATCCAGTCGGCGGACGGGCGCACGCGCGCGTCGATCAACGACCAGCCGGTCAGCGTGCAGTTGATGCGGCAGGTCGGCCAGGTGCTCGTGGAAATCCACGGCCAGCATGACGACCGCGCCCTGATCGACACCAATACACACCGCATGCTGCTCGATGCCTTTGCGGGCTTGTCCGACGAGGTGCAGCAAGTCAGCGGTCTCTATCGCACATGGCGTGATGCCGAGCGTGCTTTCAAGGCGCACCGCGCCAAGGTGGAAGCTGCGGCCCGCGAGGCCGATTATATCCGTGCCTCGGTCGAAGAGCTGGAAGCGCTTTCGCCGCGCGACGGCGAAGAGGAAGAGCTCGCCGAACATCGCTCGAAGATGCAAAAGTCCGAGCGAATTGCCGGTGACATTTCCGAGGCTTCAGAATTCCTCAACGGCAATGCCTCACCAGTCCCGATGATTGCGTCCATGGTGCGCCGTCTGGAACGCAAGAGCCATGAGGCGCCAGGTCTTCTGGAAGAGATTGTGGAGCTTCTGGATCAGGCGCTCAATCATCTCTCGAATGCGCAGATGGAGGTCGAGGCGGCGCTTCGGCGCACTGAGTTCGATCCGCGTGAACTGGAGCGCGTCGAGGAGCGGCTTTTCGCTCTGCGCGCCGCTGGCCGCAAATATTCTGTCGCCGTGGTCGATCTGCCGGCGCTGGCCGAAAAGATGGTGGCTGATCTCGCCGATCTCGATGCCGGTGAAGAGAAGCTCGGGCAGTTGGAGAAGATCGCTGCCGCTGCCAAGGAAGAGTTCGATCGCGCAGCCGCTGTGCTTTCAGATAAGCGCAAGGCTGGTGCCGAATCGCTTGCTGCCGCCGTCATGGCCGAACTGCCGGCATTGAAGCTTGAGCGTGCACGCTTCATGGTCGAGGTTACCGCCGATCCCGAGACGGCTGCTGCCGAGGGGATTGATACGGTCGAATTCCACGTGCAGACCAACCCGGGCACGCGCCCCGGCCCGATCATGAAGGTGGCTTCGGGTGGCGAGCTTTCCCGTTTCCTGCTGGCGCTGAAGGTGGCTCTTGCCGACCGCGGTTCGGCACCGACTTTGGTATTTGACGAGATCGATACGGGTGTCGGCGGCGCGGTGGCCGACGCCATCGGTCAGCGTCTGAAACGGTTGTCATCGACGGTCCAGGTTCTTTCCGTTACGCATGCGCCGCAGGTGGCGGCACGCGCCGCGACGCATCTCCTGATCTCGAAGGGACCGGCGGCCGACGGTTCCGAAAAGATCGCTACGCGCGTTGCGACCATGGCTCCTGAACATCGCGCCGAGGAGATTGCCAGGATGCTCTCCGGTGCTTCTGTGACTGACGAGGCTAGGGCTGCTGCCGCGGCGCTTTTATCCGGCAGCGGCTAACACCGGCTTTCGATATTTGACGGCCTCAAGATCGTGGCGTGTTTTCCACTCTCCGAGATGACGTGGTTCTTCCAATCCATGGTGATTGCACTAGAAAAGCGGTGAAGATGGAGATTCCCGCATGGCCGCCGATCAGACCCCAATCGAAACGCTGACCGAACATACGGCTGCTGCCGAACTGGAGCGGCTGGCGAAAGAGCTGGCCCATCACGACGAACTGTACCACGCCAAGGATGCGCCGGAGATCTCCGACGCCGAGTACGATGCACTGAAGCGTCGAAACCTTGCCATCGAAGAACGCTTTCCGCAGCTTATCCGCTCGGATAGTCCTTCGATCACTGTCGGTGCCGCACCACTTGCCACCTTTGCTCCGATCACCCATGCCCGGCCGATGCTGTCTCTCGACAACACGTTTTCCGACGAGGATGTGCGCGATTTCGTCAATTCGGTCTATCGTTTCCTCGGGCAGCTGCCAGATAACTCGATCGCCTTTACAGCCGAACCGAAGATCGACGGCTTATCCATGTCGATCCGCTACGAAGAAGGTGTTCTCGTCAATGCCGCCACGCGCGGCGACGGGACGACAGGTGAAAACGTCACCGCCAATGTGAAGACGATCAAGGAAATCCCTCAGCGCCTGCCCAAGGGCGTACCAGCAGTCGTCGAGGTGCGTGGTGAGGTCTATATGGCCAAGAGCGACTTTCTGGCGCTCAACGCAGAGATGGAGGCGCAGGGCAAGCAGCTTTACGTCAATCCGCGCAACACCGCGGCAGGCTCCTTGCGACAGCTTGATGCCAAGGTGACCGAAAGTCGTAAACTGAAATTCTTCGCCTATGCCTGGGGAGAGATTTCCGAGCCAAACGACTTGCCGAAGAGCCAGTACGAGATGGTGCAGACCTTCAAGGATTGGGGCTTTCCGGTGAACCCGCTGATGAAGCGGCTGAATTCGGTCGATGACGTTCTGGCGCATTATCACGAGATCGGCCTTGCGCGCCCGGAACTCGATTACGATATCGATGGCGTCGTCTACAAGGTCGATCGGCTGGATCTGCAGGCCCGCCTCGGTTTTCGCTCGCGTTCGCCGCGCTGGGCAACGGCGCACAAGTTTCCGGCCGAGCAAGCGTTCACTACCGTCGAGAATATCGATATCCAGGTTGGCCGAACGGGTGCGTTGACGCCGGTTGCGCGGCTGACGCCGATTACTGTCGGCGGTGTGGTTGTCACCAATGCGACGCTGCACAATGCCGATTACATCGAAGGTATCGGCAATTCCGGCGAGCGGATCCGGGAAGAGGAGCATGATATCCGCATCGGCGATACCGTCATCGTTCAGCGGGCAGGGGATGTCATCCCGCAGGTGCTTGACGTGGTGATGGAGAAGCGCCCGGCTGATGCGAAGAAATACGAGTTTCCTACCAAATGCCCGGTCTGCGGCAGTCATGCGGTACGCGAGAAAAATGGAAAGACCGGCAAGCTCGATTCGGTCACACGCTGCACCGGCGGTTTCGTCTGCCGTGCGCAGGCAACCGAACATCTGAAACATTTCGTCTCGCGCAATGCCTTCGATATCGAGGGGCTGGGCACGAAGCAGGTGGACTTCTTCTTTGAGAGCGAAGATCCTGCACTGCAGGTTCGCACTGCGCCCGACATATTCACGCTGAAGAAGCGGCAGGAAGCCTCGCCGTTGATAAAACTCGAAAACATCGAGGGTTTTGGCAGGGTCAGCGTCAGAAAACTGTTCGATGCGATCGATGAACGCCGTTCGATAGCGCTCAATCGCTTCATCTATGCACTCGGTATCCGCCATGTCGGCGAGACGACTGCAAAACTGCTTGCCCGCCATTACGGCACTTATGAAGCATTCGATCGGGCGATGAAGGATGCGTCATCACTGACCGGTGACGCATGGCAGGACTTGAACAATATCGAGGGCATTGGTGAGATCGTCGCCCGCGCCATCGTCGAATTCTTCAAGGAGCCTCGCAATCTCGATGTCATCAATCGATTGATCGAAGAGGTGACGCCGCAGGCTGCGGAGCAGGTTGCAGCTGCCGACAGCCCGGTGGCGGGCAAGACTGTTGTATTCACCGGTTCGCTAGAGCGGTTTACACGCGATGAAGCCAAGGCTCGTGCTGAAGGCCTTGGGGCGAAGGTGGCCGGTTCCGTATCGAAGAAGACCGACTATGTCGTCGCTGGCCCCGGCGCCGGTTCCAAGCTCGACAAGGCTCGGGAACTCGGCGTCGAAGTGATGACGGAGGATGAGTGGCTCACCTTTATCGGTGGCTGATCGTCAGGTTTTGATCCGTGCCATGCAATAGGCATCGACATAGCTGCCGTCTCGAAAAGCGAATTCCTTCATGAGGCCTTCGGTGACGAACCCGTTCTTCTCATAGAGACGGATGGCTGGTTCGTTGTCCGTATAGACCGTCAGTTCGACGCGACGCAGGTTGAACCAGTTGTCGGCAAGGGCGAGGACTTCTCCTATTAGCGCTCGGCCGATCCCCTTGCCGATATAGGCATCGTGAACACCCATGCCGATACTTCCGACGTGGACACGACGATTGGAGAGCCGCGTCAATCCGGTATCGCCGACAATCCTGCCGTCGAGGAGAGCGATCAGGCTCGTGGCGTTTGCCGGCTGATTTTCAATACCCTTGCGGATTTCATCGGGCGTATGGTGCGGGATGCGCAGCGTGCCGTACCGATAGCCCGGGAGATTGTGCAGCGTCACTATTCCTTCGGCATCTGACGGCCGTCTTGCCCGTATGACGAGGTTTTGGGCCCAGGCTGCATCTTTCGCCAATGGTGGAGGATTTTCAAGTTCGCTCATGTCGCTCTCTTTGGTTTTGCCCAAGCAGAGCGGAACAATGCCGACCCTGCCATCATGAGGCAGGGTGGTGGACGGATGCCGGCTAAAGCGCCAAACCCGCCACGCGCCCTGCAGGGCGAATGGTCACGGTCATATGGGTAAGGGCGATAAAGCTGATCATGATCCGGATTTGGCCATGAATGTGGAAACAGGTCAAGCGGCCGCATATGCGGCTCTTTGCCGAATCGCGTTGCCCGGCCTAAAAGCGACGCAGTCGTCCAACCGGAATTTCAGCTTGAAGACCATCGCGATCGATTTCGAAACCGCCAACGAGCAGCGTGGAAGCGCCTGTTCGGTAGGGCTTGCGTGGATCGAAAATGGCAGGGTCGTTCGCGTGGAAGAACGTTTGATCCGGCCGAAGGACATGCGGTTTTCTTCGTTCAACATCGGCATCCACGGAATTCGCCCCGAGCAGGTCGAGGATGCCGGTGAATTTCCGGAAGTGATGGACGAATTTGCAGACGATTTTGCCGGTGCGACGATGATCGCTCATAATGCGGCATTCGACTTCAGTGTCTGGCGCGCCTGTCTCGATCAATATCGCCAGTCTTATCCGGAACTTTCCTATCTCTGTAGCGTCAAGATGGCTCAGAAGGTGTGGCCTCATCTGATCTCGCACAAGCTGAATATCCTGGCGCAGCATCTCGGGCTGAATTTCCTTCATCATAACGCGGCAGAGGATGCCGCCATCTGTGCCGAGGCCACGATCGCGATCGCATCGACGTTGAACCTGTCCGAAATCCGCGATGTTCCTGCTGCCATCGGGATGAAAGCCGGCCGGCTGTTCTCCAGCGGTTATGAAGCGTGTACTCTGCCCAAACGGTCTGCTGTTTTGATCGGCAGGTGAATAATCCGCAGCCGTCTTGCAAGCTGTCTGCAGCACCTTATCTCTGATCGCGGATCGTTGACCGGAGATTTGCCTCATGCCCCGCCTGAACCGCCGCAGTGTCTCATTCTTTTCTGCCATTGCTATTCTGACCGGGCTTGCGGCTGCGCCGGCTGTCGCAGAAGTGGTTGGCAAGGTCGGCGTTGACTGGATCGGCAATGATATCATCGTCGAAGCTGTGCCTGATCCGCAGGTGAAAGGTGTCACCTGCCACGTCACCTATTTCGATCGCAGTGTGATCGACCGGTTGAAGAACGGGAACTGGTTCGAAGATCCGTCCAACAATTCCATCGCTTGCCGCCAGACCGGGCCGATCGAGATCGGCGACATCGAGCTCGACAAGGGTGGCGAGGAAGTGTTTCGTCAGGGGCGGTCGCTGATCTGGAAGGATCTGCTGGTCAAGCGCATTTATGACAAGACCAATGACACCCTGATCTATCTGGCACATTCGCGCCAGGTGGTGGAAGGTTCTGCCAAGATGGCAATTTCCACGGTGCCGCTTTACGGCCAGCAGGTAACCTGGACGAAGGGCAAACCAGCTCCTTGAAACTGTGCCACAAATCACATGAGAAAAGCCGGGCGTGACATGCACGTCCGGCTTTTTATTTGACCGAATTTCCGTTAGCGGATGTAAACGACCTTACCACCATCTGCGGCTGTCTGGATCGCGATTACGTTGGCCAGTTCGACATTCTGCATTGTCAGCGCATCAGCCAGACCCGGGTCGGATTGCAACTCCGCCTGAGCATTCTGGATCACATCCGGGCTGGGATTGCTTACGGACTGAGGCAGGCGGCTGCCATTGCCAGAGCTCGGGTCATTGGTCACATCTACCACTGTAACACCGGCAGTCGATGTGGCCGGGCTCTGCATATCCATCGTCTGGGCAGACGCGCCGGCTGCGAAGGCGGAAGCGGAAATAAGTGCGGCAAGTGCAATAGCCTTTTTCATGGCAATTCTCCTTGTTGTCGTTTTCTTTCACGCGACGAAGAACATTTCTTCGTCGCATCGTGTCTGAGTTGACAAGCACTAAACCGCGCAGTTTCCCGGAAGGTTTCATAAAATTATTATATTTTGCAATAACTTGCTGTTCCATCACATGCGAGTGAGACACGCACTTTTGAAGTGATCCGAAACAAACGAAAACGCCCGGCGTGATGTTCACCCCAGGCGTTCTTGCATAATGTAGACCGGATGATGAGCTTAGGCAGCTTCGCGGGATAGTTCGTCGGCGATGACAGTGTCGAGGTTCAGGAAGCAGACCATGGTCTTTTCGAGGGCAACGATGCCGCGGCAGAAGTCGCGCTGGGCTTCAGGAATGATTTCCGGTGCCGGCTGCAGGTCTTCGCTCTTGATCGTCATCATGTCGGAAACCTGCTCGACCAGCAGGCCGACAAGCTTGCCACCGATGTCGGTGACGATGATCGCGGAACGCTCGGATGGTTCCGTCATCTTCATGCCGAGGCGGCAGGCCATGTCGATAACCGGTATAACCGCGCCACGCAGGTTGATGAGGCCGAGGACATAAGGCGGGGTATGCGGCATCGGGGTCACCGGCGCCCAACCGCGGATTTCGCGGATCGCCATGATGTCGATGCAGAATTCCTGGTCTCCGAGATGAAAGGAGACGATCTCGAGATAGGCGCCGGACTGCTTTATCGCATTGCTCATATCAGAACTCTTCCGTTTGGCTGAAAAGCCCGGACATGCGGGGCTTCTGGAATCATGTTTAAATGATCATTGCCGCCTAGAAGTGAAAAACCGGTGAATCTTCTGGTGTAGCCGGGTTGAATTCGGTCTGCGACATCGGGCAGCAGGCTATCTGTTCAGTCCGTTCCTGTTCGTATAAAACGGCAGCATGCAAACAAGCGCCAGCCATCACTTTGCTCTGCCCGCGACGCTCCTTATCGGGATTGCCGTGCTTGGACTGTCGCTTGCCGGCTTTTGGGGCTGGATCAGCTACGGTTCTTCCATCCTCCTTGCTGCGGGGGAGACAGCCCTTTCCTGGTGCTTTTGATCTTGTGGCTCCGTTGCTGGACTACGGGATGTTGAATTGCGCCGGCGACCGGTTGTGTCTATGCCTGAGGCATTCTTCCTTTGAATTAAGAGACTAATCCATGAAAAGCCTTCGGATTGCCCTCTGGATTGCGGTCTTTGCTCTTGCAGGCGTTTTGGTGTGGTTGACGCTCGAGGTAACACGGCAAAAGCAGGATCTGGCCGAAGGGCCGTTTGGTGTCCCGTTCCGTCTGGTTGCGCAGAATGGCCAGCCGATTACCGAGCAGGCTTTTCGTGAAAAGCCCACCGCTTTGTTTTTCGGCTTTACACATTGCCCGGAAGTCTGCCCCACAACCTTGTTCGAGCTGAACGGCTGGATGCACAAGGTCGATCCCGACGGGACCAAGCTGAACGGCTATTTCGTCAGCGTCGACCCCGAGCGAGATACGCCGGAGGTACTCGGCCTCTATGTCTCCAATGTTACCGATCGCATCAAGGGTATTTCAGGACCGCCCGCCGACGTTCTTGCGATGATCAAGGGCTACAAGGTCTATGCCAAGAAAGTGCCGGTCGACGCAGCCGATCCCAATGGTGACTACACGATGGATCACACGGCGTCGGTTTTCCTGCTGGATCAGGGGGGGCGGTTTGCGGGCACGATCGCCTATGGTGAAAATGCCGAAACGGCAGAAAAGAAGCTGGCAAATCTGATCAAGGGTTGATTGGCGGCGTTTGGGTGCGTTGCCGGTTGAATGGCGCAGGGCTTCTGTGGCAATGGTCTGCGCAACAATCAGCTGAGAGAGAAGACCGTGAGCGAGATCCGCCTCTACGTGACAGTCAATGAAGTAACGGCAGGCGAAGTTCTCGACCTCCTTTCGGATGTCTTCGGTGAAGAAGACTTCGCGATCGCCACCACGGAGATGGATGAGAAGCGCGATATCTGGGAAGCCTCGGTCTATATGATGGCCGACGAGGAAGACGCAGTTCGCGAACGGATTGCGGATGCGCTCGCCGAGCCATTTCCCGATCTGTCCATTGCCCGTGAAATTATTCCCGATGTCGACTGGATCGCCAAATCGCTTGAGGGGCTGAAGCCTGTTCGTGCCGGCCGTTTCATCGTGCATGGCTCGCATGATCGCGACAAGGTTCGCGAAAACGATGTGGCGATCGAGATCGATGCGGGGCAGGCTTTCGGCACAGGTCATCACGGCACGACCGCTGGCTGTCTGGAAGTGATCGACAAGGTTCTGCGCGCAAGGCAGGTCAGGAATGCGCTCGATCTGGGAACCGGCAGCGGTGTGCTGGCGATCGCTGTGCGCAAGGTCAGGAAGATCCCGGTTCTTGCAACCGATATCGATCCGGTCGCGGTTCGTGTGGCGCGGGAAAACGTGAGGCGCAACGGTATTGCGTCGGGTATTCGGGTCGAGACTGCACCGGGCTTCCACTCTCCGGCTTTTCGTGAGGATGGGCCGTTCGATCTGATCATTGCCAATATTCTTGCTCGTCCGCTGATGAAAATGGCGCCGGAGCTTGGCCATCATCTGGCGCCGGGCGGATCGGTAATCCTTTCGGGAATTCTGGCCGCACAACGCTGGAAGGTGATCGCCGCCTATAATGGTGCAGGCATGCGCCATCTCTCCACGATCTGGAAAAACGGCTGGGTGACGATGCATTTCACCAATCGGTGATATTGCGTCTCTGCATTGCGCTGAGCGCATGGCGTAAATCCGATATGCTGCAAAACAAAAGGCGACGCTTGCGCGCCGCCTTTTCAGGCTTTTCGGCCTGGATGCCCACGAGCGCAAGGGAGGAATTGCTGCTCAAGCGGGCTTTATTTTCGTCAGAGCCGTTTAGCTCCTCGCGATCCTCAGATCAAAAGAAGCAGGGGGTTGCGCCCTTGCGGCGAAGCTCTTCGCGGCTCGTGCCGAGGTTCTTCAAGGTTTCGTCATCAAGGCTCATGAGAGCGCCGTTAACGTAGCGGGAAACCTGCTTTTCGCGGGCCTGGGCCATACGGTTCATCGCATTGCGGAACATGGAGTTTGCCATTGATTTCGTCCTTCGCTGTGTTGTCTCATTTGGTATGGCTGGAATATATGCTTCATCGAGTTGCACAGTGAGTAGGCTTCGATCATTGGTGATATGCGCTCAATGCATGGTTGCGCGGTTTGATGCTTCAATATTTGGCATTTCGTTTAAGGCGATCCGCGTGCCGCCAGGAGGTTTCAATCTTCGACCTCTTGTTTTGCCGCATGTGTCTCGCGCAAAACCGCTGCACACTTTCGTTCGACATGCTTTAACGTGGATGTTCAACGGAATCGCAGCATTGGAATGGCAGCCATGTTTCAGTCTTTCGACAATAAATCCTCTCCCCAATATGGTCGCGAGCGTGTCGCGGCGCTTCGCGCTCGCTTCGCGGATCTCGGTATTGATGGTTTTCTCGTGCCGCGCGCTGACGAATACCAGAGCGAGTATGTTCCGGAATCCGCCGAGCGGCTGTCCTGGCTTACCGGATTTACCGGTTCGGCGGGCATGGCGCTTGTCACGCAGAAAGAAGCAGTTGTTTTTGTCGACGGCCGTTATGTGACGCAGGTTGCCGAACAGGTCGATGGCAGCGTGTTCACCCCCGGTGATCTCGTCAATGAGCCGCCGCATCTCTGGCTCCGCTCGCATGCCCCCCAAGGTTTTCGTCTCGGTATAGATCCCTGGCTGCATGGCGGCCAGGAGGTGAAGAGGCTTGAGAAGGCACTGGAGGAGATTGGCGGATCGCTGGTGCTTCTTCCCGAAAACCCACTGGATACCGCCTGGGTCGATCGTCCGGCCGAGCCGCTTGGCGCAGTTGCCGTTCAGCAGGAGGCTCATGCTGGAAAATCGGCGGCGGAGAAGATCGCGGAGATTGCAGCCGGTCTGAAGGCGAAGAATATCGCTGCCGCCCTGATCGCCGATCCGTCTTCGGTTGCCTGGATCTTCAATATTCGCGGTGGCGATGTTGCGCATACGCCGCATCCGCTGTCGCGCGCGCTGGTTGCCGCGGATGGCAAGGCGGAACTCTTCATCGATGAACGCAAGCTTGGCGATGAGGCCCGCACCCACCTGCAGCAGCTCACAAGCATCAAGCAGCCTGCCGCGCTGATCGAACGGATTGGCGCTTACGCCGCCGATGGCGGTCGTATCCTTGTCGACCCCGAGCTGACGGCACTCGCTTTGATCACCGCCATAGAGAGCGCGGGTGGCGTCGTGGTCGAGGGGACTGACCCCGCACGCCTGCCGCGCGCCATCAAAAATGCGGTGGAGCTGAAAGGCTCGGCCGACGCGCATGTGCAGGATGGCGTTGCCATGGTGGAGTTTCTCTATTGGCTGGATCAGGCCAAACCCGGATCACTCACCGAAATCCAGGCGGTCGAGGCTCTTGAAGCGGCCCGTGCGCGCGTTGGCCAGAACCTGCAGAACCCTCTGCGTGATGTCTCTTTCGACAGCATTGCAGGAGCCGGTGAACATGCGGCGATCATGCATTATCGCGTCACCCGCCAGAGCGACCGCAAGATTGAAGAAGGCGAACTTTTCCTGATTGATTCAGGTGCGCAGTATATCAACGGCACCACCGATATCACCCGCACGGTGGCGATCGGCGATGTGCCCGAGGATCGCAAGCGTTTCTTCACGCTGGTGCTGAAAGGCATGATCGGTATCAGCACGGCACGTTTTCCCAAGGGCACGCGTGGCTGTGACCTTGATCCTTTGGCGCGCATCGCGTTGTGGAAGGCGGGTGGCGATTTCGCCCATGGCACGGGACACGGAGTTGGATCCTACCTCTCCGTGCACGAAGGTCCGCAGCGTATTTCGCGGCTTGCCACGCAGGAGTTGCTGCCCGGTATGATCCTATCGAACGAGCCGGGTTATTACCGTCCCGGTCATTACGGCATTCGTATCGAGAACCTGATCTTCGTTCGTGAAGCAGAGGAGATCGCTGGCGGTGACATGCCGATGCGCTCTTTCGAGACGCTGACCTGGTGCCCGATCGATCGTCGCCTGGTTGTCGCTTCGTTGCTGACGGAGGAGGAGCTGGAATGGCTCAACGCGTATCACGTCACTGTGCGCGAAAAGCTGCTGCCGCTGATCACCGATGCGGCGGTGCGGGCATGGCTTGAAGCCGCTACCGCACCGGTTGGTGCCTGATCAGACACCGAGATCGAACCCGTAACGGGCGGCCATCACGGCCGCCCAGCCAATGACCAGGATTGTGAGGCCGGGGAAACGCAGCCCTACGACCAGGGCAACAGCCATGGCAATCTTGATGTCCCAGCCGCCATAAACGAATGGCGGCGCTACCAGCGTCGTCAGTACCGCGGCCGGCACGGCGTTGAGTGCCGATTCCACCCGTGGCGGGATGCGCTTCATGCTACTCATCAGCACATAACCGCCGACACGCGTTAAATAGGTCGCGATTGCCGCGACCACGATCAGCATGGCCGTGCCCGAATTTATGGAAAAGGCGTTCATTTCGCTTTCCATGTCACATCGCCTCCCTTTCTATTTCCGATACGTTCGGCTCCTCGTGCACTTTTGGTGGTGGCAGGATTGCGGCAATCAGGATGCCGAGTGCTGCGCCGACGCTGATATGCCAGGGCGAACCGACGACGTGGAAGGCGACGACCGAACCGAGGGCGCCGGCCAACATGACGGGAAAGAAGTTGTGACGGCCGCGGAACCCCATGGTCAGTCCGAGGAAATAGATCGGCAGGAGAACATCGATGCCAAGTGCTTTCGGATCACCGATCATGCGGCCGAAAAATGCGCCGATTATCGTTGTCAGTATCCAGGACACCCATACGACCGCGCCCATTGCGAAATAGCAGCGAAACGTCGCCGGTTTTCCAGCATCTTCGCGTTTTACCGTCTCTGCGAATTGCGGATCGACGAGCAGGAAAAAAGCAAGCCAGCGCTGGATGTGCGGATAACGGCCGATGACAGAAGCGAGTGCCGCGGAATAGAGGATATGGCGAAAGTTTACTGCCAGAATGGACAATACGATGACCCATGCGGCGATGTGATGGCCAAACAACTCGATGCCGACCAACTGGCTGGCACCACCATAGACAAGACCGCTCATAAGGGCCGCTTCTGCAATGCTAAAACCGTTGTCGACCGCAATGGCGCCAAAAAGGATGCCGAAAGGGGCTGATGAAATCGCCACGACGGCGCCTTTCTTCAGCCCGTTAGTCAGTTGCTCTCGTTTGTCCATACTCTGTTCCGGCTGCATGACGGCTCCCGCATAGCTGACCGAGCAGAATGAGCACTCTCCAGTCTACTCCCTAGATCATGTGCGTGTAGAAGCAGCCGCAGTTACACGCAATTGAATTGCGTTTATTCAATTCATCGATTTTGTTGATAATGTCCGGGCAGGGCCATTCGCCATGCTTAGAGGCGAAAAAGTTACGCCTTAGTCGGCGAGGATAACTTTACTGGTGACGATATCGACGCCGCACTCACGCATTTCGGAGATTGCGTCTTTTATTGCCTGCGGATCGATACCGCGACTTGCGTCAGATATGAACCGGACGTTGACGTTCGGCAGCATATCACGGGCGTCGAGAGCCGAGAACTTGACGCAGTAGTCGGTCGCAAGGCCGCAGATGTCTAATTCGGTTATCTGCTGGGCTTTGAGATAACCGGCGAGCCCGGTCAAGGCGGCATGGTCATTGTCACGAAAGGCAGAATAGCTATCAACGGCCGGGTTTTCACCCTTCTGCTGTATGTAGTCGATCTCGCTTACTTCAAGATCAGGATGGAACTCCGCATCTGGGGTGCCCTGCACGCAATGATCCGGCCACATCACTTGAGGCTGGCCGGAGAGTTCACCCATCTCGAAAGGTTTTTTACCGAGGTGCTGTGAGGCAAAGCTGCCATGATTGGCGGGATGCCAATCCTGGGAGGCCACGACTACGTCATATCCGCCATCGCGAATCAGGCGATTGGCAATGGGGATCACCGAATCGCCGTCTGGTACGGCCAGGTTTCCGCCCGGGCAAAACCCGTTCTGCATGTCTATCAACAGCAGTGCTTTCATGACGCTCTCCCGCGTTTTCCGATAGCAGAATGCCAAGCCACAATTCCATGATCAAGAAAATTGTTCAAGAAATTCATGGTGATCGAATAAGTGTTTATAAGGAAGCTAAATTAGAAATAGCTTATTAGGCATGTCGCGAAATGATTGGTTATCCGAACTGGAGGGGTCGCCATGAAACGCCTTGTCTTTCCCGCAATTGCCTTGCCTATAACGCTTGTCTCAAGCCTCTACAGTACTGCGGCGCATTCCCAGTCGGCACCCCTCGTCAATGTGTGCTCGGGCCTCAGCGTCGATCTTCCGGTGCTTCAGCCAGTGACCACGGGCATACTGGACCCGTTGCTCAATCCGTTGGCATCTCTGATCGATCTCAATATTGCCGGGGCACTGAGTGGCCAGAATATCGGTCTCAGTGTTCTGGATACCAACGGCCAAGCTGTCAGCAGCGCGGACTGCGGTCTGGCTGCCGACTCGATCGATATCGATGACGCGCGGGGCATCTCGATGGGCGGCGGCAGCCTCAGTGGGCTTGGTGGAGCTGGAAATGCGGCATCTGTTGCGGGAGAGGTGAATTCGGTCGCCATCGGTAACGGTGCAAC
This sequence comes from Agrobacterium sp. Ap1, assembly GCF_017313375.1. Lineage (NCBI taxonomy): Bacteria > Pseudomonadati > Pseudomonadota > Alphaproteobacteria > Hyphomicrobiales > Rhizobiaceae > Agrobacterium > Agrobacterium sp. Ap1. The sequence continues at coordinate 317,066 of NZ_JAFLMY010000005.1, read as the reverse complement.
AACTAGTGCGGCTGCGGCGAATGCTATCGCACTCGGCCTGCGGGGCACGGTGACTGCCGCAAACGGCGTGGCACTTGGTGCGGATGCGAATGTAAGCGCCGCCGGTGGTGTCGCACTTGGTTCCGGTTCGGTGGCATCACGTGCAGGCATGGGAGGCGCCACCGAACTCTTCTCGGGGACCGCAGTCTCGTCCACCGCCGGTGCCGTTTCTGTCGGTACAGCGGGTGGAGAGCGTCAGATCACCAATCTCGCGGGTGGTACGGCCGACACCGATGCTGTCAACGTTCGGCAGTTGCGCGCCGTGAGCGATACCGTCACCACCGGCCTTGGGGATGTTGCCATCGCTCTTGGTGGCGGATCTACCTACAACAGCAGCACCAATGTCTTTACCGGGCCGAGCTATACGTTGCGCGGCAACACCTATACCGATGTCAATTCGGCGCTCCAGGCGATCAACTCCTTTATCGGCGGCGCGGGCACCAACGGGGCTCTGGCTGCCAACAACACGAGTGGTCTGCCGAATGCAGTTGCAACCGGTGCCGACGCAACGGCCGTAGGCTACGGATCCAGCGCAGCTCATGCCAACAGCACTGCGATCGGACGTGGGGCGACCACCACCCGCGCAGGTCAGGTTATGATCGGAACCTCGACAAATACCTATACGATGCCGGGCGTGACCTCGGTCGCGAGCCGGGCGGCACAAAGTGGGCCGACGCAGGTTCTGACGACCGATGCAGCGGGCAATATCGCGTCGGCCAATATCGACGTTAACCGGATCAGTTCTGACATTTCCAATCTGCGCGGCGATGTGTCCAGCTTACGCCGGGAAACCCGCAAGGGCATCGCGGCTGCGATGTCGATGACGGCTGCACCGAAGCCCTCCGCACCGGGTAAGACATCCTGGTCGACGAATATTGCCGGATATCACGGCGAGATGGCCACCAGGCTTTGCTGTCGCCCATATGTTCGACAGCAATTACCCGGTCATCTTCGATGCCTCGGTTGGTTATTCGCCCGGCGGCGGAACACCCGGCGTCCGCGTCGGTCTTTCCGGCGAGTTTTGACAGCAGTTCTCAGAACCCCTGCCGAACTGGTATTCCCCCCCCCCCGCCATTCGGCTCGTTCCACCCCGCGATCCCCCTCGCGGGGTGGAATGCTTGGTAGTCTGATTTCGACTGCACACTTCGTCTGATGTGGAAATATATTCTTCAGTGCGAAGCCGCGGTAAAAATGTCTACCTCGTAACATCCTGGCGATGCCGCTACCTACAGCGCAAAATCAGGAGCTTAATTTTATGACGATTTCCTCTTCGATGGGCTCGGGAGCGCCGACGGCGTCGCCTCTTGGGGCGCCAGGTCTCATTTCCCTCGTCGTGCTCGTTGCGGGTACGCTGGCGCTCGGCGCAGTTTATGGGCCGGCTCAGGGCGCGCTGTTTCTCGTCGGTGGCGCGCTGGGAATTTCTCTTTACCATGCCGCCTTCGGTTTTACCTCGGCCTGGCGGGTCTTCATCGCCGAGGGCAGGGGGCGCGGCCTGCGCGTCCAGATGATCCTGCTTGCGCTTGCCGTCATTCTGTTCTTTCCGTTTCTGGCGAGCGGAACACTGTTCGGCAATGAAGTACGCGGCAATATTTCCCCGGCCGGCATCGGTGTTGTTGTCGGCGCCTTTATGTTCGGCGTGGGTATGCAGCTTGGCGGTGGTTGCGCTTCCGGCACTTTGTTCACCGCCGGTGGCGGCAATGCGCGCATGCTGGTCACGTTGTTTTTCTTTATCGTCGGTTCGCTGATTGCGACCCTGCATACCGCCTGGTGGGCGGCGCTGCCTTCATTGCCGCCGACAGCGCTATTTCAGACATTCGGTGCCGTCGGCGGTATCGCCGTGTCTCTCATCATTTTCGGCGCAATCGCCGCGATTACCGTGGTGGTGGAGAAGAAGCGGAACGGCGCGCTGGAACAGGCGCCGCCATCACCGCGGCAGGGCTTTGCACGATATCTGCGCGGACCCTGGCCGCTTGTGTTCGGTGCGGTCGCGCTGGTCATCCTCAATTTCGCGACGCTTGCGATCGCAGGGCGGCCCTGGGGTGTTACCTCGGCCTTCGCTCTGTGGGGTGCCAAGGGTGCACAGTTGATCGGTATAGATCCGGCTTCCTGGCCCTATTGGCAGCAGCCGGGTAATGCCAAGGCTCTGGCATCGAGTGTTTTTGCTGATGTCACCTCGGTCATGGATTTCGGCATCATTGCAGGTGCGATGCTCGCTGCAGCTCTTGCGGGCAAGTTTGCGCCCAATCTCGATATTCCGTTGCGCTCGGTGCTGGCGGCGGTCATCGGTGGTCTGCTGCTGGGCTACGGTGCCCGGATTGCCTACGGCTGCAATATCGGTGCCTATTTTTCCGGGATCGCCTCCGGGAGTCTGCATGGCTACCTTTGGGCTGTCGCTGCGTTTGCAGGTAATGTTGCCGGCGTAAAGCTCAGGCCCTGGTTCTTTAACGAAGGTCGAGCGATCCGCCGTATCGACGGTTGATAAAATATCGCTGTTTCTGACAAGTGACGGCCGCGTATATCGTGGCCGTTTTTCATCACGGGTCTTTTTTATTGTGCCGCTGCACAGCGTCGCATCCCCAGCGATTTATTCCCGTTGCCTTGTATAACCGGGTTTTTGTCGCTAAACAGCAACAGTCGTCAGCTTGACCCGCCTTAATCGACGAGGCCAGAAACACAGCCTTGCCGCATTTTGGCTAAACTTCCGACGGCATGCGCTTTTATGAGCGCCATCGAAACTGATCGGGGCGGCGTAAAGACATTGGTTACCATAATCGTTCATTCTCTCACCCATTCGCAGAGTGGCTTTGCGCGGAATAATTCCTTTTCGGAAGACCACTCCAGTCTGGCAGGCGAGGCGCTTTTTGCGGCCTTTGCAGTGATGAGTAACGGTTCGGGTAACGAGTGATGGTGCGTAGGGTCGAAGCCTCCACGAAGCGGAACAAGGTCTGGAAGCGTCCGGCGAAGCGCAAGCATGGCCGTTCGATCTTTATGAATATGGCGATTGGCATCGGGCTCACCGCTTCGGCGTTGATCGGTGCTTCGGCGATTACCGTGGCAACTGCGGTAAAGCCTGCCCGGGATATGCATTTTCAAACCGCTCTTCTTTCGCCTGCTGTCGCGGGTGAACATTTGACGCGCGATCGTGTCGACAGAACGCTTGATGTCGCGAAATTCTCCAGACTGCCCGGCCAGTCACTGGCTGATGCCAAGGGGAGCCGTCTGACCGGGGCGGAGACTGCTGCCTTGGAAGCACTGCGTCCTGAAGGTTCGACCGTCAGCCAGGCGCTCCATCATGCCATGGCGAAAGCGGCCCGCAAGGTTGAGAACGAGCAGCAATTTGCGGCTCTGACGACCAAGCGTCCGGCTGCCACCGCGATCAGGTCCGCGCTCGCCCAGGCAATGGAAGATACGGTACTGGTGGCACCGCGCGGCGATAGCGCAATGCCCGACATGATTCAGGATGCGGAAAACGTTACCAATGTTGCCGCGCTGAAGGACATGAAACCCGTCGAGATGGCTTCGCTCGATACTTCGGACAGCGATGACGCGACCGCCAGTTCGCCATCGGTCGAAATCACACAGGACGTCGTGGCGCTCGCTGTTCCACCTGCAGCCGACACTTACGCACTTCCCAAGGCAGGTCCGCTGCCGGTGATCCGGCCTGCGGCTGGCATGCGCGGCGATGATGCCAAGCCTGCCGTTCGGGCGAATGCTCTGGCTGCCATCGCATCCGTTGCACCTCAAAAACCCGGCAAGCCTGCGGGGGATGACAAGCCGACGGTGCTTGCATTCGCCAAGCCCGACAATCCTATGCGCGAGGAGCCGGAAAGCCCAGCCGCGCCTTCACCCAAATGGCCGGGTCTCGGCACCAAGGTTGCTATCTACGACATCACCAATGGTGTCGTGCACATGCCGAACGGAACCAAGCTTGAGGCGCATTCCGGCATCGGCAGCATGCGCGACAACCCGAGATTCACCCATGTGAAGATGCGCGGCCCGACCCCTCCGGGTACCTACAAGCTTTCGATGCGCGAATCTCTCTTCCATGGCGTCGCCGCAATTCGCCTTACGCCGACGGACGGAAAGCCGCCACAGGGCCGCACCGGGCTTCTGGCACATAGCTTCTTGCTTCGCGTTCGGGGCGATTCGCACGGCTGCGTCGCATTTGCCGACTACGATCGTTTCCTCAAGGCATTCCAACGCGGTGAGATCACTCACATGATCATCGTGCCCAAATGGGATGGCAAGCGCCCCGGCTCGGGTTCTGGCGGCGGCTTCATGGCCAAGCTGTTCGGCAACAACGACGCATAAAAAAAACGGAGCCTTTTGGCTCCGTTTTTTTTATTCAGCCAAGTGTATCGCGTACGGCACGGAGGAAGATTTTCGCGCCGATCGGGATAAGGTCATCCGGAAAATCATAGTTCGGATTATGCGGAGCGGGGTGATTTTCACCAGCGCCGAGAAACAGCATGGCGGATTTGGATACGCCGCCGAAACGGCCAAAATCCTCCGAAGCTCGAAAACCTTCGCCGGGCTCATGGGGGACGCCTTCGGCATCCATTGCCGCACGCAGTATATCGGCGGCATCGGCATCGTTGACACAATGGCCGAACACTTCCTGGTATTCGATTTCAAGCTTCAGTCCTGCCGCCTCGGAAGCCTCGCGCGCCATGGATTCAGCTTTTCCGACAAGCGCCGCCATCTGGTCGTCCGTCGATGTGCGTAACGTTACCCAGATCTCGCCATGGCCCGGTGCCACACCGACTGTCGGCTCTCCGATCGCCGCATGGGTGACGGTGGCGCGGACGAGATTGCCTTCCGATATCGTGCCCGTCGACAGGGCATTGAGTGCCGGCATCAGGGTTGCAACGGCAGTGACAGGCGACGTGCCTGTTTCGGGATAGGCGGCATGGGCGGTCTTGCCAGACAGAATGATTTTCATGCCGCGCGAAGCACAATTGGCCGGGCCGTCCTTTAGCCAGACGTGGCCGAAAGGAACACCTGGCATATTATGCTGAGAGAGGCTGAAATCAGGCGTCAATGCGGCGAATTTCTCGTCGGCGATGACGGCCGCAGCACCGGCGCCGTTTTCTTCAGCCGGCTGAAACAGCAGAATGGCGCGGCCACTTTTGGGGCGTTCACGACCGAGCACGCGGCCAATGGCGGCAAGCGTCGCCATATGGCCATCATGGCCGCACATGTGGCTCTTGCCGGGAATTTTCGATCTGTAATCCGCGTCGCCGAGTTCCTCGATCGGCAGGGCGTCGAGTTCTGCGCGGATCATCATGGTCTTTCCAGGTTTGCGGCTGTCATAGATTACCGCCACGCCGGTTCCGCCAAGTCCTTCCACAATCGCGTCCGGCTCGGTCTGGCGCATGAAGCGGACGACTTCTCTCGCAGTCTCCACCTCTTCTCCGGAGACTTCCGGCATGGTGTGAAGATGGCGGCGCCAGGCTGTGGTTTCGATGATGTCGTGATTGGTGAGAGACATGAACGTGCTCCGTATTCTCGGCTGGGAAAGAGACCTAACGAACAGTTCTGAAAGGAGCAATGCGGCGAGAAAACTTCGCGCCTGAAATCTTCCTGCAATGATTGGCGCCTCAATTCGTATTTGCTCTATCTGTTTCTGAAGGAATGACATGTGACTGGCTTCAGTTTTTTTAGGTATCTGTCCACGGCCCGTGTTCTGTGGGGTTTGGCCTTGTTTACGGCTGCAATGGCGGCTTCCGCTCACGCACAGCAATTTGGGCGGCAGGTCGGGACGCCAGCGAAGGGAGCAGGTGTCGAGCGCGATGTTGCCTATGGCTCCATGGCCGAGCAACGCATGGATGTCTATTTGCCACAGAACGCGCAGAGATCACCGATCATCGTGATGGTGCATGGCGGTGCCTGGGCGTTCGGCTCGAAATCCGCTCCGGGCGTAGTCGACAATAAAGTCTCACACTGGTTGCCGAAGGGGTTTATCTTCGTTTCTGTGGAGACGAGGTTGGCCCCTGCCGCTGATCCGGTTGAGCAGGCGACTGACGTCGCGGCTGCAATGGCGATGGTCCAACGCCGCGTTGCGTCATGGGGTGGCGATCCTTCGAAGATGGTTCTGATGGGACATTCGGCCGGTGCTCATCTTGTCGCACTCGTCTCTGCCGATCGTTCTATCGCCCAGAAGGCTAGCGTGAAGCCATGGGCAGGAACCATAGCGCTCGATAGTGCAGCCTACGACGTCTCGTCTATCATGGAGCGGCCGAACCATCCCCGATTTTATGATCAGGCATTCGGAAGCGATCCCCGTTTCTGGAAAATAGCTTCTCCGACGTTTTATGCGGGCTCAAACATGCCGCGCATGTTGCTGGTATGCTCCAGTCTTCGGAGCGATTCTTGCCCTCAGGCAAATGCTTTTGCCAGAAAATCCGGCGGGCAGGTGAGGGTTCTTCCGCTTTCCCTGCGCCACATGGCGATCAACCGTACGCTCGGGCTTGAAAGTGATTACACGCGCCAAGTCGATGCGTTCATAAATTCAATCGTCGCGAGATAAGCCTCGCCACTGCTTCACGCTGCCAGCAAGCGAACAAGCAGTAAGAAGCGTTGCGACTGCCGTCACGCCTTTTCCACAAAACCATCCAGAACGCGCTTTTGACCAGCTCGGTCAAATTCGATCGTCAGCTTGTTGCCTTCGATCGCCATGACATTGCCATTGCCGAACTTGATGTGGAAAACCCGATCGCCGATAGTGAATTTCGATGGCGTGTCGGCCACCGACTTGGCCACAAGCTCGCCGTCGATCGTACGGCCGCGCGGGCCGCTTTCTCCGTAACCGATGCGTTCCACCGCATGGCCGGAGCGGTTGCCCCAATTGTCGCGCGTGGCGTCCGTCTTGTTGGCTTGGGCGCGTTTCCAGCCCGGTGTCGAATAGTTGTTAGCGAACGGATCGGCCTTGTCGAAACGCGACTGGCCGTAACCGCCACGCCCGCCATAACCTCCGTAATTCGATGAATCGGAAGCTGCCACATCGACGTGGTTCTGCGGCAGTTCTTCCAGGAAGCGGGACGGCATGGTCGATTGCCATAGGCCATGGATACGTCGGTTGGAGACGAACCAGATATGGCAGCGGTGCTTTGCGCGCGTGATCCCGACATAGGCGAGGCGGCGTTCTTCCTCGAGACCGGAGCGACCGCCTTCATCAAGCGCCCGCTGATGCGGAAAGAGGCCTTCCTCCCAACCGGGCAGAAAGACCGTGTCGAATTCAAGCCCCTTGGCCGAATGGAGCGTCATGATCGAGACCGCGTCGAGGTTCTCGTTCTGCTCGGCATCCATGACGAGAGAGACGTGCTCCAAGAAGCCGCGCATGCTCTCGAAAGCTTCCATCGAGCGGATCAGTTCTTTCAGGTTGTCGAGCCGACCCGGTGCTTCCGCTGACTTGTCGTTCTTCCACATGTCGGTATAGCCCGACTCTTCGAGGATCTGCTCGGCAAGCTCGGTATGCTCGGTTTTTTCAAGCCGCTCCTGCCAGTTCCTGAAGTTTTGCACGACATCGAAAAGCGCCTTGCGGGCCTTCGGCTTCAGCTCATCCGTTTCGACCATCTCGGCCGCGGCCTGCAGCATCGGAATGTCGCGGGCGCGGGCGGAATCGTGCAGATAACGCACGGTCGTGTCGCCAAGCCCTCGCTTCGGTGTATTGATGATACGCTCGAAGGCCAGGTCATCCGCTGGCTGGCAGACGAGGCGGAAATAAGCCATGGCGTCGCGGATTTCGAGCCGTTCGTAGAAACGTGGACCGCCGACGACGCGATAGTTCAGGCCGAGCGTGACAAAGCGATCTTCGAACTCGCGCATCTGGAAGGAGGCGCGCACGAGGATCGCCATATCGTTGAGTGCATGCTTCTTGCCGTCGCCATCACCCCGCTGCAGCCGCTCGATCTCTTCGCCGACGGCACGGGCTTCCTCTTCCGAGTCCCAAGCGGCATGCACGATGACCTTCTCATCGTCCGGATCGACGCGGTCAGTGAACAGCGTCTTGCCGAGCCTGCCTTCGTTGTGGGCGATCAGATGGCCGGCAGCACCGAGGATGTGTTCGGTGGAACGGTAATTGCGCTCCAGCTTGATGACCTTGGCGCCCGGAAAATCCTTTTCGAAGCGCAGGATGTTGTCGACTTCCGCACCTCGCCATCCATAGATCGACTGGTCGTCGTCACCGACGCAGCAGACGTTCTGAGGTACGTTCTTGGGTCGCTGTGCCAGCAGGCGCAGCCACATATATTGTGCAGTATTGGTGTCCTGATACTCGTCGACCAGAATATAGCGGAATTTTTCGTGATATTCCTTCAGCAGGTCCGGCGTCTTGCGAAAGATCGCGATCGGATGCAGCAGAAGGTCGCCAAAGTCGCAGGCGTTGAGCGTTCTCAAGCGCGCCTGATAGGCAGCGTAGAGTTCGCGGCCCTTGCCATTGGCGAAGGCGCGCGCGTCTCCTTCGGGGATATCGTGTGGAAGGAGCCCCTTGTTCTTCCAGCCGTCGATCATGCCGGCGAATTGTTTTGCCGGCCAGCGCTTGTCGTCCAGGCCCTCTGCCTGGATCAGCTGCTTGATCAGTCGAACCACGTCATCGGTATCTAGAATGGTGAAGTCCGAACGCAGTCCGACCAGCTCGGCATGGCGACGAAGGATCTTTACTCCGATCGAGTGGAAAGTGCCGAGCCACGGCATGCCTTCGACTGCACCGCCGACGAGGACGCCGATACGCTCCTTCATCTCGCGTGCCGCCTTATTGGTAAAGGTGACGGCGAGGATCTGGCTCGGCCAGGCTTTACCGGTCGCCAGAATATGAGCGATGCGGGTGGTCAGGACACGCGTCTTTCCGGTACCGGCTCCTGCAAGAACAAGAACCGGGCCGTCCACGGTTTCCACGGCCTCGCGCTGTTCAGGGTTCAGGCCGGATAGATAATCCGCGGCAGGGCGTGCGCCATCGCGCGCTGCCATGGCGCGAGCCGCTATGCCCAATCCACCTGATGCCCCGCTCTGGAGCTGCGGGCGATCGGATGGGGCTTGCTGCCTGCGCGGCGCGGGTTCCGGCTCTTCATCGAAGAACGGAATATCGTCGAAACTGTTACTCATGCGGCCAATGTAGTGATTCGAGCCGGAAAGGCCAGTCGATGTTCTCTTTTCATTCCCGTGTTGGTGGATGAAATAGTCCATCACGGTGCGAATTGAACTACGACACGCGAAAATCGTTCAAGCTGACAAAGCTGTCGATAACCACGTTTTTTGCAACCAAAGGGATGATCTCATTCTGACATAAGCGTGAAATCCCGTGATGTTACAAATCGGTAAGGCAGTGGTGCAGCCATTGCTTGTTAATAGGGAAACGAGGATACTCCTCAATACCCATAAGATACTTCACGAGGACATGAATGCGGATCTGGAACCAGCTTCTTCTGTCGGCTGCGGTTTTACTCGGAGGCCTCTGTTTCTGGGTTTATCTGTCGGCGGATGCTGGCCGCACGCTGGTCTCGATGGGAGTGCCTGAGGCAATCGTCTCGACGATCAATCCTAAAGCGAGGGAACCGGCTTCGGCGACCGTGGCTGGAAGCGGCCAACGCTCGACAGGCGCGGGCGGCAACCGGCAGAATTCGTCGGGCGGGCAGACCGTGCTGGTTGCAACACGTCCGGTCGGAACCGGAATCGTCAACGACAGCCTTTCCGCAATCGGTGACGGCGAGGCGATCCAGTCGGTTATCGTGATGCCGCAAGCCGCAGGCACGATCAACGAAATCCTGGTAAAGTCTGGTGATCAGGTGAAGAAGGGGCAGGTTCTTGCCCAGCTCGATGATGACGAACAGATCATCCTGCGCGATCAGGCGCAGGTGCTTCTGCGCAGCGCAAAGGAAAAGTCTGAGAGCTACCAAAACCTGAAAAGCTTTTCACGGCTCGAAGTGCTCGATGCGCAGATTGCCGAAGAGACGGCTCAGCTTGCGCTGACCAATGCGCAGCTCTCGCTGAAGCGCCGGTCCGTGGTTGCGCCGATCGACGGCATCGTCGGCATCGTCGCCATCAATATCGGCGATAACGTCACGACATCGAGCAATGTGGTGACGATCGACAACCGATCCGAACTGCTTGTGGACTTCTGGGCGCCAGAGCGGTTTGCCGTGCAAGTGAAGACCGGCATGCCGGTGGAGGCCGCATCGATCTCCCGTCCCGGACAGACATTCAAGGGGTCTGTCGAGGCAGTGGATAACCGCGTCGATCCCGCCAGCCGCACGATCCGCATCCGCGCAAAAATTCCGAATGGTGAAGATGAATTGAGGGCTGGGATGTCCTTCGGCGTTACCATGCGTTTCCCCGGCGAAACCTATCCCGCTGTCGATCCGCTCGCGATCCAATGGGATACGCAGGGCTCCTTCGTCTGGCGGATCGAAGACCACAAGTCGGTAAAGACGAGGGTCAGGATCATCCAGCGCAATCCGGACGCCATTCTTGTTGCGGCAGACCTGAAAGAAGGCGATGCGATTGCAACGGAAGGCCTGCAGCGGGTTCGCGAAGGTGGTGCAGTGCGCATTGCCGGTGAAAAGCCGCCGGAGGTTGCCAGCCGATGAGCGAGGATAAAGGCGGACAGTCGCACGAGGCCGTGCAGGGCGGATCGCACGGCCAATCCGGCAAGCAGGGTTTCACCGCGCTTTTTGTTCGGCGTCCCATCCTTGCTGCAGTCATCAACACATTGCTGGTGGTCGCCGGTCTTGCCGCGCTTGTCGGTGTCGAAGTCCGCGAGCTGCCGGATGTCGATCAGCCGGTGATCAGCGTTCGCACCACCTATGACGGTGCATCGGCGCAAACGATGGACCAGGAGGTGACCGATGTCATCGAGGGTGCCGTTGCGCGCGTCAGCGGCCTGAAAACGATCTCATCGATTTCCGACTTCGGCCAGAGCCGGGTCACACTCGAATTCAGCGATACCGCCGATCTGGCCGTGGCGGCGAACGACGTGCGCGATGCGCTCGGCCGCGTGACCGGGCAATTGCCGGAGGATGCCGACGAGCCACGCATCATCAAGGCGGATAGCGACGGCCAGCCGATCATGCGTCTTGCCGTCACCTCTTCCACCATGTCGATGGAGGAGTTGACGCTTCTCGTCGATAACGAGGTTTCCGACCGGCTGGCCGCTGTCGATGGTGTTGCCGATGTCGAGCTTTACGGCGATCAGGAGAAAATCTTTCGCGTTGACGTGAACCAGACGGCGCTGGCGAGCCGCGGGTTGACGATTGCGGACCTTTCGAATGCCTTGTCCACCGCTGCCATGGATGTGCCGGCGGGATCGCTGGAATCCTCGACACAGGACATCGTCGTTCGTGCCACGGCCAATCTCACCAAGCCGGAAGACTTCGAAAATATCCTTATCAACGACAATGTCCGGCTTCGCGATGTCGCGACCGTAATGCTCGGGCCGGATGATGGGACGACGGCGCTTCGGTCGAACGGCATCCAGGGCGTCGGTCTCGGCGTGCTCCGACAGGCTCAGTCGAATACGCTCAGTATTTCCGAAGGTGTTCGCGCCGCCGTTGCAGAATTGTCGAAGAGCCTGCCGGAAGGCACGCGGATCGCGATCACCAGCGATGACGCCGTGTTCATTCAGGGCGCGCTGCACGAAGTAGAGATTGCCCTTGCCCTCTCGGGTACGATCGTGGTTCTGGTCATCTTCCTGTTCCTGCGCGACTGGAAGGCGACGCTCATTCCTGCGCTGACCATGCCGGTTGCGCTGATCGGCACGCTGGTCGCGATCTATATGGTCGGGTTCTCCATCAATATTCTCACCCTTTTGGCCATCGTTCTGGCGACCGGCCTTGTCGTCGATGATGCGATCGTCGTTCTGGAAAATATCGTGCGGCGGAGAGCCGAAGGCATGGGGCCGCGCGCCGCTGCCGTGATCGGGACGCAGGAAGTGTTCTTCGCGGTTCTCGCGACGACTGCCACGCTCGCCGCAGTCTTCATCCCGCTTTCCTTCCTGCCCGGCCAGATGGGCGGACTGTTCCGCGAATTCGGCTTCGTGCTTGCTTTCGCAGTGGCGCTTTCATCGATTACGGCGTTGACGCTCTGCCCGATGCTTGCCTCGCGGATGCTGACCAAGCCGATCAAGGAGAAGCATGACGGGCTGCTCGGTAGATTCGGCACGTTGTTTGCCAATGTCTATCGAACGACGCTCCATGCCTGCCTCAACGTGCCGGCTGCAGTCGTTGTGGTCGCGCTACTGTTTGGTGGTGCTGGCTACATGGCCTTCAAGACGGTCAAGAGCGAACTGACACCGCCGGAAGACCGGGCGATGGTGTTCCTGCGTGCCACCGCGCCGGAGGGCGTCAGCCTGAAATATATGCGGGACAAGCTGCAGCAAGTTGAAGAAAAACTTCAGCCGCTCGTCGACGCGGGAGAGATCCAGAACATCTATTCGATCTCGGGGCAGGGCGGAGCGAAGAACAACGGCTTCATGGTGCTGACGCTCGCTCCCTGGTCGGAGCGCGAGCGCAGCCAGGCGGACATCGTCAAGGATATCAACGCGGCGACTGCGACTGTGCCGGCACTCAGAGCCTTCGCCCAGCAGCAAAATAGCCTGCGTATCCGCGGCGCCGGCAACGGGTTGCAGATGGCGCTGGTCGGTACCAGCCACGAACAATTGACGGCGGCTGCGGCAAAGCTGGTGGATTCGCTGCGTGAGACCAATCTGTTCGATACGCCACGCCTGAACGATGAGCCTAATCAGGCGCAAATTTTCATAACGGTCAATCGCGAACGTGCGTCCGACCTCGGTATCGACATCAAGGCTCTCGGTACGGCGGTGCAATCGCTTCTCGAAGGGCGTTCTGTCGTCGATGTGTTCGTCGATGGCGAGGCGATCCCGGTCAAGCTCAAGTCAACCACGAGGCCGATCGACGATCCAACCGATCTCGAAAGCATCTTCCTGAAGACCAAGGACGGGCGAATGGTGCCGATGTCGACCGTCGCGACATTGGAGGAACGTGCGGTTTCGCCCACGCTGCGGCGGGAGCAGCAGCTTGCTTCGGTTTCCTTCTCCGCGGGTCTCAAGGACGGCGTATCGCTCGGCCAGGCGGTTCAGGTGGCGACCGAACTGGCTCAGCCGCTGTTGCCGCAGGGATCGCGTCTGATCCCGCTTGCGGAAGCGGCGACGCTCAAGGAAAATTCCAGCGGCATGGCGCTGACCTTCGGCTTTGCCATCGCCATCATCTTCCTGGTGCTGGCGGCTCAGTTCGAAAGCGTGCTGTCGTCGATCATCATCATGTCGACTGTGCCGCTGGGGCTTGCCTGCGCCGCGTTTGCACTGGTGCTGACAGGGTCCAGCCTGAATGTCTACTCGCAGATCGGTCTCGTCCTGCTTGTTGGGGTGATGGCCAAGAACGGCATTCTGATCGTTGAGTTTGCCAATCACCTGCGGAACGAGGGCGCCAATTGCCGGGAGGCGATCGAACGGGCCTGCAGCCTGCGTCTGCGGCCAGTGATGATGACGATGATCGCAACCGTGATCGGTGGTCTGCCCCTGGTTCTGGCTCAAGGGGCCGGTGCCGAGGCCCGCATCGCGCTTGGTTGGGTGATCGTTGGCGGCCTCGGCTTTGCCACGCTGGTGACCCTCTACATAACGCCGGTTGCCTATCTCCTGCTTGCCCGCTTCGCCAAGCCGCACGCGCATGAGGAAGCCCGTTTCCATGACGAGCTGGAGAATGCGAAAAAGAGCCGGGCGAACGACAGCAAGCAGCCGCCTTTGATGGCAGCCGAATAGGATCGGTCAGCACGTACCGTGTCGACGGCCTTTCGGCTGGACAAACAAGGCCCTGTCTCCTAACCAATCTCCTGCTCAGCATGCAGGAGAATTCGACATGGCAATTCGGGACGTTCAGTCTGGCGCGCGCAACGAGGACGGTATCAGCACGGTCCTTGGGATTTTGAAGCAGGCGTTCGGTGATCGCTTCCAGACAGGCCAGTCGTTTCGCGAGCAGCATGCGCACACGACCACCTATTTGCCGGCACAATTGCCGGATGGCGTCGTCTTCGTTGAGACGAGCGAAGACGTCAAATTGATCGTCGGGATCTGTGCCGAACATCGCGTTCCCGTCATCCCGTTCGGTGTCGGCTCCTCGCTCGAAGGTCAGGTGAATGCGCCGTCCGGCGGTATTTCGGTTGATTTTTCGCGGATGAACAAGGTGCTGCGCATCAGTCCGGAAGACCTCGATGTCACGGTTGAGCCCGGCATTACCCGTGAAGAGCTTAATCGTGAACTGCGCGATACGGGGCTTTTCTTCCCGATCGATCCCGGCGCCAATGCCACCATCGGCGGTATGGCTTCGACCCGCGCTTCGGGCACGAACGCGGTGCGTTACGGCACTATGAAGGACAATGTTCTTGCGCTTACCGTGGTAACTGCCAACGGTGAGGAAATCCGCACCGCGCGCCGGGCAAAGAAGTCTTCGGCAGGCTATGACCTGACCCGACTTTTCGTCGGCGCAGAAGGCACGCTCGGCGTCATCACTTCGGTCACGCTGAAGCTGCAGGGTATCCCTGAAAAGATCGGTGGCGGCGTCTGCGCGTTTCCGACGATCGAAGATGCCTGCAATGCAGTCATCATGACGATCCAGATGGGCATACCCGTTGCACGTATCGAGCTCCTGGATGACGTGCAGATCAAGGCCTGCAACGCCTATTCCAATCTCTCCTATTCCGAGAAGCCGACGCTTTTTCTGGAATTTCATGGCACCGAGGATACGGTCCGTATCCAGTCGGAGCAGTTTGCCGAGATCGCTGCCGAATGCGGGGGCGACGAATTCCACTGGACTGCCAATGCCGAGGAGCGAACCAAGCTCTGGAATGCACGGCACAATGCCTATTGGGCGGGGCGCGCGCTCGACCCGTCGCTAAACGGTCTTTCGACGGATGTCTGCGTGCCAATTTCGCGGCTCGCCGAATGCGTTGCCGAAACTCAGGCAGATATCCAGAATTCCGGTCTTCTTGCGCCCATCGTCGGCCATGCAGGAGACGGGAATTTCCATGTTCTGGTGCTCTTCGACGACAAGGACCCAGCATCGGTTGCTAATGTCGAGGCATTCACGGAACGGCTCAGCCGCCGCGCGCTTGCCATGGATGGCACCTGCACTGGCGAGCACGGCGTGGGGCAGGGCAAGATGTCCTATCTCGACGAAGAGTTGGGTGGCGCACTTGATGTCATGCGGTCTGTCAAAAAGGGGCTCGATCCCGAAAATATCTTCAATCCCGGCAAGATCTTCCGTATGGCGCAGGCGTGACTTGAACGCGACTGCCGATCCGGTAGTGTGAGTGAAACAGGAGAATTGGGACGGTGTTTGGACGCGTGATGGTGGCAATCGGCGGCTCGATCGTCGTGGTTCTTTTTGCCGCGCTGCTCGCGCCGTTCGTGCTTGACTGGTCGAGCTTCCGCGTCGAATTCGAGCAGCAGGCGAGCCGTATGCTCGGCAAGAAAGTATCGGTACATGGCGAGGTCGATGCCCGCATACTCCCGTTTCCATCGATCACCTTGCATGACGTCCGCGTCGGGCAGGATGTTGACGGCAAGCCGTTGGCACAGATCGCCAGCTTTTCCATGGATATGGAGCTGGCACCGTTTCTTTCCGGTGAGGCGCGTATCTTCGATATGCGTATCGAGGATCCAACGGTACGCGTCCGCGTCCTGAAGGATGGGATGCTCGACTGGATGCGCGGAAGCCGGCCGGCCATTCCGACGCGTGTCGTGGTGATCGAGGATGTTCACATCAGCAATGCGGCGGTCGCCGTCATTGATGAACAGTCCGGGCGGTCCCGAAATATCACCGGGCTGACTGCGGAAATGTCGGCGGCGTCGCTTGCCGGCCCTTGGCGCGGTGAGGGGAATGCTATCCTTGACGGTGAAGAGGGGCGCTTCAGCCTCGTTACCGGCGCCGCAGATGTCGAAACGAAACGTCTGCCGCTCAGGCTGCGGCTCTGGCCTGAGGAAGAACCTCTCGAGGTCAATCTCGACGGTGAACTGACCCTGGCTGAAAACGTGCCAACCTATAGCGGCAGCTTTACCGCGAATGTGCTGCAGGAAGAGGACGAGACAGAGCCGGTTAGTGCTCCACTGCCCGGACCTCGGGTTAAGGGCGGTTTCGAAATAACCAATGACCGGATACGGGTCGCCGACTATCGGCTTGAGGTTGGTGCGCTCAACGAACCTTACGTAGTGACCGGTGAGGCCACGCTCGATACCGGCAGCAGACCCGAATTTCTGCTGACTGCCGAAGGACAGCAGATCGACGTCAACAAGCTTGGACAGCAGGGAATGCGTGGCAAGACGGGCCGCGATGCCGCTGCATCCGCGCAGCGCCGGCTGCAGGCGTTTGTCGAGATGGCCGCGTCCATTCCCATTCCGCAGGTTCCCGGTCGCGCCAGCCTCAAGCTGCCGGCCGTTATTTTGAACGATACGACGATCCGCGATATCCAGCTCGACGTGCGTCCGGCGGATGGCGGCTGGACGGTTGACAAGGCGATTGCGACCTTGCCGGGACGGACCCGGATGGAAGCGACCGGTGCGCTGGTGCTGGAGGGCCGTCCGTCTTTCAAGGGCGACATGCTGCTTGCCTCCACCCAGCCGTCCGGCCTTGCCGACTGGCTTTCCGGCGGAGTTGATCCGGCGATCCGCCAGCTTCGCACGGCCGGTTTTTCAGCCAATGTCGATCTGACCGCCAACGTCCAGCGTTTCGATGGACTGGAACTGGCGATAGGTCCGGCGACGCTCAAGGGCAGTATGGAGCGGCAATCTCAGGGCACCCAATCGCCCGGATTGTCTGTGGACCTTGCAGGCGATGAAATTGATCTCGATGCGATGCGGGCGCTTGCCTCGCTGGTCACAGGCGAGGATGCCGGTCACAGCGTGCTGGATCACCGGCTGGAGGCGAAGCTCAAGGCCGAGAAATTGACCGTATCCGGAGTCGTCGCGAAGAATGTCGATACCGCCTTCACCATGGCGGGTGGCGTCCTGTCGCTTGGGCATCTGTCCGCAGGCGATATTGCAGGTGCTCGCGTGTCTGCCGAGGGCGAAGTGCAGGGCTCGCTGCTCGATTATCGCGGGACCGCAAAGGTGCATTTCCAGTCGACAGACCCGACGGCATTCATGGCGATGCTCAAGCAGCAATTGCCGGCGCATCCGGTTCTTGACCGTCTGAGCGCCAATGCATCCTACTATTCCGAAGCGGACCTGACTGCGGACCTGAGCATCGGAGAGCAGTCGGATGGGGCATCGGCGAAGGTTGCCGGCTCCATTAACGGCAGTGCGGTCAAGGTGGACATAGAGCTGCCGACTCTGTTCAATCTGACAGGCGGAAACGCAATGGCGATTGCGGCGTCACTGGATAATCCAAAGTCGGAAATCCTGCTCGGTCAGGCCGGCCTTAACATTCTGCCGTTTGGCGGCGATGGGCCGGGCAAGCTGGCGCTAAATGTTGATAAGTCTTCCGATGGACCCGCCCGCGCGACGCTTGCCTTCAATACGGATCGGACGTCGTTTGCCGCCAGCGGGGATTTATCGCTGATGGCGGATGATTTCGCTGAGGGGCGGGGACATGTCGAGCTGAAGAGCCAGAATATCGAACCCTATCTGCTTCTGACCGGTATCGGAATTCCGCAGTTCGGCGGCGGTTTGCCGGTCGATCTCAAGGCCGATCTGGCGCTGACCGACAAGTCAATCGATGTAACAGCGCTGCATGGGAATGCGGATGGCAACGCTTTCGATGGGAAGCTTTCAGTCGATCGTGGCTCCGCCAGCCTCAAAGCCGATGGTGCGCTTGCCGTCGATATGCTGGATCTCGCCTGGCTTGGCGATGCTGTCTTCGGTCCGGTGACAAATCCCGAGAATGGAGAGCCGCTGGCAGAACCATTCTCGCTGCCTGTCTTCGGCGACAGTGAAGTTTCGTTGGATGTGAAGGCCAAGGATTTTCATGCGGGCGAGATCGGGCGGGTCGCGAACTTCTCGACGAAGCTTCTGCATCGGGGAGGCGGCATTTCTCTCGATGATGCTTCCGGCGAATGGCAGGGCGGAAAAATTGCAGGCAAGCTTCTGATCTCCAATGGAAACGGCACCGGCATCATGCAGACGAAACTGCATGTGGAAAATGCCGATCTGTCATCCATCGTCTGGCGCAATGGAGATCGCACTGTTGCGGATGGCAGGGTCAGTTTCGATGCCTCGGCCGAGGCAAGCGGCGGCAATATGCGCGATCTTGCTGCTGCTCTGAGCGGATCAGGCGAGGTTCAGCTTTCTGATGTGACTGTTCACGGCATCAATCCGGACCTGCTCAAGACCGTGATGGCGTTGACCGATGCCGCGAAGGGCGAGGTGAAGGACGCGAGTGTCGGTGGCAAAGTGGCGGCCCTCGTCCATCAAGGCGATGTAGCCTTGGGGCAGGTGCATATCCCGTTTTCGATCAGTGGAGGTGAATTGCGCGTCCAGGAAATCAGGTTGCCATCGAGAAATCTCAACCTTGCGGCGGAAGGAACTGCTGGCATTTTCGAGCGCGGCATGAATGCCTCTGTCGCTATCTCCTACAATGCCGGTGACGATGCGGTTGCCGGTGGAGACCCGACTGTGCGCCTGCTTTATTCGGGCGATCGGACGAAGCCCAAGGAACGCATAGATATTGCTGCCCTGACGAACTTCCTGTCGATGCGCGCCTATGAGCAGGAGCGTCGACGGGTGGAAATGCTTCAGTCAAGCGTACTGGAAAAGCAGCGTCTTCGCCGCGAGGTCTCGCTTTACAACTTCAATGCGACGGAGCGTGCGGCAGAAAAAGCCCGTGTTGAGGCCGCGCAGCGGCAGCGTCAAGCGATGGTCGAGGCGGCGAAAGCTGCGGAAGAGGAGCGGCAACGCAAGGCGAACGAACTTCAGCTTACAGTGCCGCCGACCAATGAGAACCTGCAACCCGGCAATCAGGTTGGCAGGCCTTTCGGCGAAGGAAATTTGCCGGGTCTCGGCCAGTAGCGATTCAGGCGCGCGCTTTTGCCGAAGGCAGCGGTTCATTCGCCATGTCGTTACCTATAACAGGGTCAGTTCCCTTCAGATAGCGGAGAACGTAGAGGCGCAAAGAGGATGAGAGGTTGCCTAGGCCACCGCGTTCGTCATCGACTTCGGTGATGAGGCTGGCGAGGCTCATGCCTCTTTCCTTGGCGATCGCCTTCAATTCGCACCAGAATTCGTCCTCCAGGGAAAAGCTCGTTCGGTGACCGTGAAGGGTGGCGGAATGCTTGTGAATCAAGAGTGGCTCCGTGATCGTCATGACCAGAGGCCCCTATAAATTTGGCGGAACGGTGTGGGTCAAGCGACCCAAATGGGCACAGCTAACAGGCCGTTAATGTCCACTTATTCTGGATTTTTTTGAGACTTTTCCAGCTTTCCCTGATTTAGGGATTTCTCAGCCTTGTCGTTTAGCGCTGTCGTCAGTGATTTCTCAGCCTTGGTGCGGCCATGGCTGATACGGCTTTGCTCGGCGTGCTTCTCTTTCTCGGAGCGCGCCTTGGTCTTCTTGAATTGCCGGAGATTGACGACGTCACCCATGGAACGATCTCCCGTCAATCTGGCCTACTGCTTCTTCCGGAAGGAATCGAGGGACACGACCGAGCCTTCCTTCTTCTCTTCGCCTTCTTCTTTTGCAGGTTCTGAAGTCTTGGCGATTGCCTCCACCGGAATGGCGGTGATTTCCGCGGAAGTTTCATCTTCCTCGGTCAACGGCACCTCGAATTCCAGTTCGAAATTCACCGAGGGATCGTAGAAGCCGCGAATGGCATTGAACGGGATGACCAGGCGTTCAGGAGTATCGGAGAAAGAAAGACCGATTTCGAACTGCGTATCGGTTACCTTCAGATCCCAGAACTGGTGCTGTACGACAATCGTCATCTGTTCGTTGTACTTCGCCTTCAGGTGCTGCGAGATGCGCACACCGGGCGCGCCTGTAAGGAAGGTAATGAAGAAATGGTGGTCGCCGGGCAGGCGGCCTGTAGCCGCGACCTCTGTCAGAACCTTGCGAATAACGCCACGCAGCGCATCCTGTGCCAGAATATCGTAACGGATATGATCCTGAGCCATGCGGTCCTGTCTTTCCCTGTTAACGTCTTTTAGTAAGACGCGTTATGCCATGCCATTTCAACGGACGGAAGTCCCGAGCCGCCGAGTCAGTTTACGATTGTATTCCAGTGTTAGGGGAAGGTGAAGGCTTCTGTTGCCAGGTGCCTTCGGACCCCGCCTTACGGGGCTAACCGTAAGGACTTAGTTCGGATTTCCCGCACCGCCATTAGGCAGCGAGAGCATAACCCTTAGCGTTGTTGTCATTTGCAACTACACTTGTGACCCGATAACGGCGGTATCATGCCGAGCAAAAGTTCGATCTTTACACCCTTGTCGATCCTATTTCGCCCCCATCATAAAGTGGCCATCGGAGGCCACCTTGTGGTGGAGGCGCCGGGTACCGCCCCCGGGTCCAATAGGTTTATTACACCGACCGTTTATCGCCATATCCGAACCGAAGTCCGGCACGGCTGATATAGGTGTTTGCGTGACCGTTGAAAAGAGGTCTTGTCATATTGGTGTGACGATAGTGAAAAGCCGGGGAAAGCGGATTTGCGTCACCGGCAGGTGATTGGTGTGCGGCCGGCATGCTATTATGTAAGTCCTGAAACTCAGGAATCGGCTAGACACCCATGAAACAGTATCTCGACTTTCTCCGGCATGTGATGGAAACCGGAAGCGATCGTGGTGACCGCACCGGCACCGGCACGCGCTCCGTCTTCGGATACCAGATGCGTTTTGATCTGTCGGACGGCTTTCCGGTTCTGACGACGAAGAAACTGCATCTGAAGTCGATCATCCATGAACTTCTGTGGTTCCTGCAGGGTGACACGAATATTGCCTACCTGAAGGAAAACGGCGTTCGAATCTGGGACGAATGGGCTGATGAGAACGGCGATCTCGGTCCGGTCTATGGATATCAATGGCGTTCCTGGCCCAAGCCTGATGGCGGGCATGTGGACCAGATCGCTCAATTGATCGAGGGGTTGAAGACCAATCCCAATTCCCGCCGACATATCGTCTCGGCCTGGAACCCGGCTCAGGTGGACGACATGGCGCTGCCGCCGTGCCACTGCCTGTTCCAGTTCTATGTCGCCGACGGCAAGCTTTCCTGCCAGCTCTACCAGCGATCTGCCGATATTTTTCTGGGCGTACCCTTCAACATTGCGTCCTACGCACTGCTGACGATGATGGTGGCACAGGTCGTGGGGCTGAAGCCTGGCGAATTCATCCATACGTTCGGTGATGCGCATATCTATGCCAATCATATGGAACAGGCGCGGCTGCAGATGACGCGTGATCCCAAGCCGCTGCCGACAATGAAGATCAATCCTGACATCAAGGATATCTTCGGGTTCAGGTTCGAGGATTTCGAACTCGAGAATTATGTCGCCGACGCACATATCAAGGCCATGGTAGCAGTGTAATGGCGAAAGCTCCGCTTTCCATAGTCGTTGCCGTTTCCCGCAACGGCGTGATCGGTCGCGATGGCGATATGCCATGGAAGCTTTCGACCGACCTCAAACGTTTCAAGGCCATGACGCTTGGAAAGCCGATAATCGTCGGGCGCAAGACGCTCGATTCGTTCGGCGGCAAGCCTTTGCCCGGCCGCCCACATATCGTGGTAACGCGTGACGTGTCGCGTATCATCGAAGGCGTGCAGTTGGCCGGCTCCGTAGAAGAGGCGGTAAATACCGCGCAGGCGATCGCCGCTGCGACCGGTGCCGACGAAATCGGCATTATCGGGGGAGGCGAAATATACCGACAGTCTATGAATTTCGTTGATCGGCTTTATGTGACGCATGTCGAAGCAGATATTCCGGATGGCGACACGTTCTTCCCTGACATTGATCCCGATATCTTCGAGAAAGTGTCCGAAGAGGCAACTCCTGCCGGAGACAAGGACAATTATCCCACGCGTTTTTCCGTCTACCGGCGGAAAAACGCGGCAAACTGAAACATTTCGTTACCGTTGACTTGGAAGTTATTGAAGTCGCGTTGAAAGCTGAGCTTCGGATACCTATAACGGGCAGGAACCCTTGCTGCTCTTCGATCAGTTGCGGCGCGAGGGAAGGGAGACACTTACAAAGAGGTTTTGATGCCCTGGAGCAATCAGAATGGCGGCGGCGGCCCATGGGGCGGCGGCGGCGGTGGCGGTAACAATCAAGGTCCATGGGGACAGGGACCAAACCGTCCGCGCGGTAATGGCGGCGGTGGCAATGGCGGTCCGCCCGATATCGAGGACATCATACGCCGGAGTCAGGATCGGCTGAAGGGGATCGTACCCGGCGGCTTCAACGGCGGTGCGGTGGTTATCGTGCTGCTCGTGGTTGCAGCATTCCTGGTTTTCCAGTCGATCTACACGGTGCAGCCGGACGAGCGCGGCGTCGAACTGCGGTTCGGAAAGCCCAAGGAAGAAGTTTCCATGCCGGGCCTGCATTTCCACATGTGGCCGTTTGAAACTGTCGAAATCGTCAAGGTTACCGAGCAGCAGCAGAATATCGGTGCAGCCAGGGGATCGAGCTCGAATGCCGGCTGGATGCTGACGGGCGATCAGAACATCGTCAACGTTCAATTCTCAGTTCTGTTCACGGTCACTGACCCCAAGTCCTATCTTTTCAACCTTGAGACGCCGGCTGCGACGCTTCAGCAGGTTGCCGATAGCGCGATGCGCGAAGTGGTTGGACGCCGCCCGGCGCAGGATATCTTCCGCGGCGGTCGTGAATCCATGTCGACCCAGGTGCGCGACATCATTCAAGGGACCATGGACCGCTACGGTTCGGGTATTGCGATCAATGCCGTGTCCATCGAGGATGCTTCGCCGCCACGTGAAGTTGCTGATGCTTTCGAGGAAGTTCAGCGCGCAACGCAGGATGAGGACCGAGCGAAGGAGGAAGCGAACCGATACGCCAACCAGAAGCTTGGTGGAGCACGCGGTCAAGCGGCCCAGGTTCGCGAAGAGGCTTCCGCTTATCGCGACCGTGTCGTGAACGAAGCGCAGGGTGAGGCGCAGCGTTTCATTTCCATCTACGACCAGTATGCCAATGCACCGGAAGTGACGCGTCGCCGTATTTTCATCGAAACGATGGAAGCGGTGCTGAAATCCTCGAACAAGATCATCATGGATGGTCAGCAGCAGGGAGCAGTTCCTTATCTTCCGCTCAACGAGATGATGCGTAATCCGGCAGCACAGCCGCAGGGAGGAAGCCGATGAATTCCAACCGTCTTCCAGCCTTCCTCGTTGGATTGGCCGTTATTCTGTTTCTCGCTTATTCGTCGCTTTTTGTCGTCAACGAGCGCGAGCAGGCACTTGTCATCCGGTTCGGTGAAATCCAGTCGGTCAAGAGCGAACCCGGCCTCTATTTCAAGCTGCCCTTTGCTTTCATGGATGCGGATCGTGTTCAGTATGTCGAGAAGCGCGCGTTGCGACTTGATCTGGACAATATTCGTGTTCAGGTGAATGACGGCAAATTCTACGATGTGGATGCATTCGTCGTATACCGCATTGCTGATCCGAGACTTTTCCGTGAGACCGTCTCGGGCGATAGGGAATCCGCTGAATCGCGTCTCAGGACGCGTCTCGATTCCGGTCTTCGCCGTGTCTATGGTCTTCGCGGTTTTGAAGCAGCGTTGTCGGAAGAACGGGCATCGATGATGACCGAGGTCCATCGCGATCTTAATACCGCGGCTGAAACGCTGGGCGTCAGGATCGAGGATGTTCGCATCCGCCGTACCGATCTTACGCCGGACGTTTCCGAACAGACTTTCAAGCTCATGGAGTCCGAGCGTCTGGCCGAGGCCGAACTGATTCGTGCTCGCGGTAACGAAGAAGGTCAGCGACGCCGAGCGATAGCTGATCGTCAGGTTGTCGAGCTGGTTTCCGAGGCGCAGAGGGATTCTGAAATCCTACGCGGTCAGGGCGATGCAGAGCGTAACCGGATCTTTGCCGAAGCGTTTCAGCGTGATCCGAGCTTCTTTGAGTTCTATCGCTCGATGCGGGCTTATGTTTCGGCCCTCGGTGATAATAACACGACGATGGTTCTTTCGCCGGATTCGGATTTCTTCAAATACTTCGAGACACCGGATGGAAACCGCACTCCGCGGGCGGGAACTACGGCTCCTGCTCCGGCAAACTGAACTGGTAGAGAAGGGCGGCTTTGGCCGCCCTTTTCACGTTTTATGTGCAGAGTGGCTGCTTCCTCACGAAAAGGTAATTTCCTGCCGGGCCATTCCACCCTATTCTTTGCCGAAACTCTGCCCGATTCAGTCGTTCCTATAAGCGGATCGATAAAGCCCATATTCCTGAGGGCAATGCAGACAGTCCACAATGTGAGGAGGCCAGATGGCTCAGCAGGTTCGATCGTCCTGGAAGCGCTTTGCCGCGGGAGGTATTGCTCTGGCCGTCGCCGTCGCGCCAATGCCCGGCTGGGCACAGACGCAGCCCGATGCTCCGGCTCCAGCCCAGGCACCTTCGACGCCTTCGCAGTCGCGGCCGAGCGCGCCTGGCGCGATGCTGCCCGCGCCTGCGCCGCCGTCGACATCTTTCAATCCGCCACCTTCGCCGCCGGCCAACATGACCCCGGGGGGACCTGCATCGATCGCGGATCTTTCCGAAGGCTTGCTCGATGCTGTGGTCAATATTTCGACCTCGCAGAGTGTAAAGAGCTCCGGTAACGGCCCTCAGCCGCCGCAAATCCAGGAGGGGTCACCGTTTCAGGAGTTCTTCGACGATTTTTTCGATGGTGAGGGCGGACAGCGCGGCAACCGGAAAGTCTCTTCGCTTGGTTCCGGCTTCGTCATCGATCCCGCTGGATATGTGGTGACGAACAATCACGTCATCGAAGGCGCCGACGATATCGAGGTTGTCTTTGCCAACGGCTCCAAGCTCAAGGCGACCCTGATCGGCACCGACACCAAGACTGACCTATCCGTATTGAAGGTCGAACCCAAAGCGCCTCTGAAGGCGGTTCCCTTTGGAAATTCGCACCGTATGCGTATTGGCGATTGGGTCATGGCGATCGGCAACCCGTTCGGGCTTGGCGGATCTGTGACGCTGGGTATCATTTCGGCACGTGGCCGAAATATCAATGCAGGCCCTTACGACAACTTCATTCAGACGGATGCGGCAATCAACAAGGGTAATTCCGGCGGTCCGCTGTTCAACATGCGCGGCGAGGTCATAGGGATCAACACGGCTATCATTTCGCCTTCGGGCGGTTCGATCGGCATCGGTTTCGCCGTGCCGACGGAGATTGCCGAGAATGTCGTGCGTCAGCTTATCGAATTCGGCGAGACAAGGCGCGGATGGCTCGGCGTGCGTATTCAGCCGGTGACAGATGAAATCTCCGAGAGTCTCGGTCTCGACCGGGCGAGAGGTGCGCTGGTTTCAGGCATCATCAATGATGGACCGATCAAGAACGGCGAGATCAAGGCCGGTGACGTGATCGTCAGCTTCGATGGCGAGCCTATCAACGAGATGCGGGATCTGCCCCGTATCGTTGCTGAAAGCCCTGTCGGCAAGGAGGTTGATGTCGTCATCCTGCGCGATGGCAAGCAGCAGACCGTCAAGGTGACACCGGGTCGGCTGGAGGACAGCGTTCAATCTGCAGATGCCGACGGCGAGGATCCCCAGGCCGATGATGCGCCGGAAACGGATGACGGCAGCGATCAGGGCGCCGAGCAGAGCAAGGAGCCGGTAAAAGCTTATGGCATGACGATTGCCGTGCTCGATGAAGAGCGCCGCAAGAGCTTCGATATCGCTGAAAGCGTGGAGGGCGTGGTGGTGACTGAAGTTGCCGCCGGCTCGCTTGCTGCCGACAAAGGCGTGAAGCCGGGCGAGGTCATTGTCGAGGTGGCGCAGGATTTCGTCGAGCAGCCAAGTGATGTCACCAGCCGGATGGATGCGCTGAAGGCGGAGGGACGCAGAAACGCTCACATCATGATCGCGGACAAGGCGGGTAATCTGCGTTTTGTTGCGATCCCTCTCGATTGAGATCGAAATCAGGCAGGCCTTCGGGCCTGCCATTCGTCTTTTGAAATGGTGTAAACGACATGCCGTTTCAGGTGGGGATGTGTATCGGGAATACGCGGATGGCTGAAGTCCATCTCCTGGCGTCTGCGCATTCCAAGGCGTTTCATCACGTTGGTCGAGCGATGGTTCTTCTCAACCGCGAAGGAGACGACGCGCTCGACATTTCCGCGAGCGAAGGTTTGATCCAAAAGCGCGCTTGCCGCTTCGGTGACGTAACCGTTTCCCCAAAACCGTGTCGCGAGACGCCAACCGATCTCGATTGTATCATCTGAGAATATCCCTGGAAGATTGGGATGAGACAGGCCACAGAAACCAACCGGTTCCTGTGTCTCCTTCAGTACGACGGCAAAGAACCCCCGTCCATCTTCAGTTATCATCCCGTTGAGCTTGTCCAGGAACGCGTCGGCTTCCTCGTAGCTTCGCCGGAACGGAAAAAACTCCATGACCTTAGGATCGGCGTTGATTTCACGGAAAAGGTCGCGATCGGCTTTGATCCAGGTGCCCAGGATCAGACGGGGCGTCTCGATGATGGCGACCCGCCGGCTCATTCGGTGACGAAGTCGCTTTTCCGATAACCCTGGATATAGAGCAGGGCCGTCAGGTCGCCGTGGTGGATGCGCATCTTTGCCTGTGCGGCGACGGTGGGCTTGGCGTGGAGTGCGACGCCGGAACCGGCAATGCTCAGCATGCCGAGGTCGTTAGCGCCATCGCCAACCGCGATTACGTCATCGGGCGAGATGCCAAGTCTGGCTGAAATCTCCTCCAGTGCATCGACCTTGGCCTGCTTGCCGAGGATGGGTTCGGCAACCTCGCCAGTAAGAATGCCGTCCTTTTCGATCAGGACGTTGGCGCGGTTCTCGTCGAAGCCGAGCGTGGCCGCGATCCGGCTGGTAAATACCGTGAAGCCGCCAGACACAAGGGCAGCGTAATATCCCTTCGATTTCATCGTCGCAATCAGCTCGCGGCCACCGGATGTCAGTGTGATGCGTTTGGCAATTACGTCATCGACCACCGTGATCGGAAGGCCCTTGAGCAGGGCGACACGCTCGCGTAGGGCAGGTTCGAAGGCGATTTCGCCGTTCATGGCACGGGCGGTAATCGTTGCTACCTTGTCTTTCAGGCCGACGACGTCGGCGAGTTCGTCGATACATTCCTGGCCGATCATGGTGGAATCCATGTCGGCGATCAGAAACTGCTTGCGTCGTGTTTCCGCTTGCTGGACGACGACATCGACCGGTGCATCTGCTATCAGCTTGCGCAACCTGGATTCCGCGGTCGTTACGTCTTCGTCGTCATGCAGGGCAATGTCGCAGGCTATGCCGTCCGCAAGCCAGTAAAGACCCGAAGTCCTGACGGCTCCGGCTGCCTGCTCTGCAAGAGCCGAGTTGAGAACCGGATTTGACGGATGGGCAATGAGCGTGGCAACGAAAGCCATATGGAAAACCTTGTGCAAGACATCGACGCGATCCTGATAACCGGGCCGACGGCCAGCGGCAAGTCGGCACTGGCCGTCCGGCTGGCCGAGAAGCAAAATGGTGTGGTCATCAATACCGACAGCATGCAGGTCTATGATACGCTACGTATGCTGACCGCACGGCCATTGGACGAGGAGATGGAGGGAATAACTCATCATCTCTATGGTCATGTCGCTGCGACAAAGGCTTATTCGACAGGGGAATGGCAGCGCGACGTAGCCTCTCTTCTGCCAGACATTCGCGCTCGCGGTCAGCTGCCCATCTTCGTCGGCGGCACCGGTCTCTACTTCAAGGCGCTGACCGGCGGTCTTTCGGACATGCCGGAAATTCCCCAGGAGATACGTTGCGAGGTTCGGCTGAGGCTGAAGCATGAAGGGCCGGAGGCGCTTCACTCGGAGCTGGCGCAGAAAGATGCGGCGGTGGCCGATGCTCTGGACGTTCGGGATGGACAGAGGATTGTCAGAGCGCTTGAGGTCCTGCAGACCACAGGGCGGTCGATCGTGGAGTTTCAGGGCAAGCAAGGGCCGGTGATTATCGATCCTGCCCGCGCACAGAAATTTGTCGTACTGCCGGATCGTGCCGTTCTTCACGATCGCATCAATCGCCGTTTCGAGAAGATGCTTGATCAAGGAGCGATCGATGAAGTTAAAGCGCTTCTTGCGCAAAATCCGTCTGACGAACTGCCTGCAATGAAAGCAATCGGAGTGCGCGAGATCGCCGGAATGCTCAATGGCGAGATGTCGAGAGCAGGCGTGATCGAACGCAGTTCGGCCCTGACACGGCAATATGCAAAACGGCAGATGACTTGGTTCCGCAATCAGATGGATGAAGACTGGCGCCGTATTGAAGGTTTGCCCGCGTCGGTTCAGTCCTTGTCGTAAAGACTGCTCAAAGGCTTCTTCAGCAGGCTATCCCGGAAGGAACCTTCCCGTTTCAGGAACGGATTGGGTCGTGCAACCGGATCGGGCGAGGGTGCCAGCGTGCGGTCACGCCCGCCGCTCCGGTTATCCAGTGGCGTTGCTTGCTCGACCCTTGCCGGCCTCGGTAACATGTCCGGGCGATAGGGTTCTGTAGACTGGCTGGATCTGGTTTCTGCAGCGCTGTGAGACCCGATCTCCCGCTTCCAGCGATCAAGTTCGGCATCACTTGCCGGGGGGAAGTCGACGTTGGTTTCGGGGATGAAGGGAGAAGCAGGCATTGCGCCAGCCGCTTCGGCGGCGAGATAACTTTGCTGGAAAGTGCTGATATCGGGGCCGCTGACAGAGCGCATACGCGAGACAATGGCACGCAAGTCGACCGTGTCAGGCGTTTCCTCGTGATTCTTGTCAGCGATTCCGTGGGCCTTGGGCAGGTGCTGGGAATCGACGTGGGTGAATTTCATTCTCATCGGGACGGCAATTGCTTCGCCAAATGCGATCGCTTCGCCATTGCCGATCGAGGAGAGAAAGCTCGTGGTAGAGACCGATGAATTCGGAATGGCCGACTTGATGATCTCCTGATCCCGGTCGTTGGAGAGCCGCATGGCAAACAGCGTCGAGCACTGTGAGAGAATGGTTTGATCGAGTTCGCCCGGACGCTGGGTGATCACGCCGAGGGAGACGCCGTATTTGCGGCCTTCCTTGGCAATTCGTGCAATTGCCTGGCGGGTCGGAATGAAACCGAGAGTGGGATCGGCCGGCACGTAGCGATGCGCTTCTTCGCAGACCACCAGCATGTGGATGGCGCCATTGCTCCACAGGGCAAGCTCGAAGGCCATACGGCAGAGGATCGACGCGACGGAGTTGACCACTTCCGACGGTATGCCGGCGAGCTGGAAGGTCGAGATCGGACGGTCGTTGCCGGGAATGCGGAATATGTGCGCGATCGTCTCCATGATCGTGTCGTGGATCGTGTTGTTGGAGAACATGAAATGATAGCGCGGGTCATTGATGGCGGAAACGATGCGCATTTTCAGCGACCGGAGGAATGGTTTTTCAGCGCGGCCTTCGAGGCGGCCGATGCGGTCATCGATCAGTGCGAGAAGATCGGCCATGCGATAGGGAACCGGTGTGTCGGCCGTAACGGAGCTTTTCTCTGCGGATCTTTTGGTCAGGCTGGATTCGCTGCCGCGGAAGGCTCGCTTGGCTTCCGGGATGAGGTCGCGAAGCATATCCAGTTCTTCGGGAACCCCCGGGCGTCCGCGAAACACCACTTCGGCAAATTCTTCAAGTCGCATGAGCCAAAAAGGCAGATCCAGCGTGTCGGTGTCGATTGTTACCGCGTGTTCGGGAAAGGCTGCCGCGAACTCGTTGTGCGGATCGAGGATAAGAACCCTGAGCTTCGGGTCTGACTCGATAGCCTTGTGTAACAGCAGAGAAACCGCAGTCGACTTGCCGACGCCGGTTGAGCCGACGATAGCGAAATGTTTCGACAACATCGTCGGCACATGGATCGCAGCATCGATGCTTTCGTCCTGGGTCAATTTGCCGACGACACATGTTTCGCTCTTGCCGGGGTCGTAGATCTTTACGAGATCCGACGAGCGTATCCGGTGGGCAATCGCTCCAAGATAGGGGTATCGCGATATGCCTCTGGAAAACTGTTCTCGTCCATCCGGCCCAACACGAACCTCGCCGAGAAGCTCGACTTCGATCTGAAATTTGGTGTCATCGGTTTCCGACCACTCGCGTATGCCGGTCTGCATAGAGTAGGCCAATGCCACGACGCGGTTCTTGCCGACGGTAATCGAAATGAGGCGCCCTACAGACCAAAGCTCGGTGAGCTCGGTTTCGCCAGCCTCTGCTACGGCTGCGATGGTTGCGTGCGCTCCATTGCAAGAAACAACCCTTCCCAGGAAGCGGTTTCCCGGCTTCATAGGATCCCGGCGATCTTGCTCTCCTGGTGTGGGAGAGCGATGGGATTCGTCATTCAGCAAAAGGCGCCCCTGTCATTGGGGTGGAAACTCAAGCAGTGTCCGGGCGGCGTACTGGAAATGCAAATTATGGCGTGCCGCTTAACAACTGGTGTAGGTTCTGCCAACGAAATGATCAGGTTGATTGAAAACAGGGCCTCCGAGAGGCTTTTTGATTAATCGCCGCGTTGACGAATGTGTATTATGCGGCTAACACTCCCGGCCATGAAGATTTCGAAGGCACTTATTGTGGTGGGAACGCGCATGGGCAGGACGGTGTAACCGTCCGGCGTTAGCCACCCATGCGCGGAAAGACAGGCTCCTAAGGGGCCTTTTTTTATGCCTTGTTTCCGGTCGATCATCTCAGCTCAAAAGGACCAGAAGCAAATCTCCAGCAGCAATCCAGGCCATTGCAGATAAAAGGCCAGACATCAGGAGGACAGGACATGACGGACACGGCGGATAACGGCAACCGGATGACAGGCGCCGAAATCGTGCTTCGCGCTTTGAAGGACAACGGCGTCGAACATCTCTTCGGTTACCCAGGCGGCGCCGTGCTTCCGATCTATGACGAGATTTTCCAGCAGGATGACATCCAGCATATTCTCGTCCGTCATGAACAGGGCGCCGGCCATGCGGCCGAAGGTTACGCTCGCTCTACCGGCAAGGTTGGCGTCATGCTGGTCACCTCCGGTCCGGGCGCAACAAATGCGGTCACGCCGCTGCAGGACGCGCTGATGGATTCGATCCCGCTGGTCTGCCTGACCGGCCAGGTTCCGACCACGCTGATCGGTTCGGATGCGTTTCAGGAAGCCGATACCGTCGGCATCACGCGCCCCTGTACCAAGCACAACTGGCTGGTGAAGGATGTCAACGAACTGGCAGGCATTATCCATGAGGCGTTCCGTATTGCACAGACTGGCCGCCCCGGCCCGGTCGTTGTCGATATCCCAAAGGACGTACAGTTCGCCACCGGCACCTATGTTCCGCCTTCGGAAGCGTCGGCAAGCAAGAGCTACAAGCCGAAGGTCAATGGTGATCTGAAGGCGATCCAGGCTGCCGTCGAACTGATGGCAACAGCTCGTCGTCCGATCCTCTATACCGGCGGCGGCGTCATCAATGCCGGCCCGGAAGCCTCCAAGCTGCTGCGCGAACTGGTTGAATTGACCGATTTTCCGATCACCTCGACGCTGATGGGCCTGGGCGCCTATCCGGCTTCGGGCAAGAACTGGCTCGGCATGCTCGGCATGCACGGTTCCTACGAAGCCAACATGGCGATGCATGACTGTGACGTCATGGTCTGTATCGGCGCTCGTTTCGACGACCGTATCACCGGCCGCCTGAACGCGTTTTCGCCGAATTCGCGCAAGGTCCATATCGATATTGATCCTTCGTCGATCAACAAGAACGTTCGGGTCGATATTCCGATCATCGGCGATGTCGGTCATGTTCTGGAAGACATGGTCCGCCTGTGGCGGGCGCTGCCGAAGAAGCCGGAAAAGGCCCAGGCCGCCGAATGGCGCTCTTCAATCGAGACCTGGCGCGCACGCAAGTCGTTCTCCTACAAGAACTCCAACGACGTCATCATGCCGCAATATGCGCTGGAGCGTCTTGCTGAAGCGACAAAGGGCCGGGAGACCTTCATCACCACCGAAGTCGGCCAGCATCAGATGTGGGCAGCCCAGTTCTTCGGCTTCGAGGAGCCAAATCACTGGATGACATCAGGCGGTCTCGGTACGATGGGATACGGCCTGCCGGCAGCGCTCGGCGTTCAGGTTGCACATCCGGATGCGCTTGTTATCGATATTGCCGGTGATGCGTCTATCCAGATGTGCATCCAGGAAATGTCCTGCGCTATCCAGCATAACTTGCCGGTGAAGATCTTCATTCTGAACAACCAGTATATGGGCATGGTGCGCCAGTGGCAGCAACTCCTGCACGGCAACCGCCTGTCGAATTCCTACACCGAAGCCATGCCCGATTTCGTCAAGCTGGCGGAAGCCTATGGCGCTGTCGGCATGTATTGCGACGATCCCAAGGAACTGGATGGCAAGATTGCCGAGATGATCGCGGTAAAGGCGCCGGTTATCTTTGATTGCCGGGTTGCCAATCTCGCCAACTGCTTCCCGATGATCCCATCTGGCAAGGCACATAACGAGATGCTGTTGCCGGATGAGGCTTCGGACGAAGCTGTTGCGACGGCCATCGATGCAAAGGGCCGCCAGCTCGTTTGATACGAGTTGGCATTCCTGACAAGATTTTAAGGAACGGACCCAGATCATGAACGCACATCAGCAGCCGACCGGTTCTGCCTATTTCATCAGCCCGGAGACAGCCAAGGTCGAGAGCCATACGCTATCGGTTCTTGTCACCAACGAACCGGGCGTGCTTGCCCGCGTCATCGGCCTTTTCTCCGGCCGTGGCTACAATATCGAAAGTCTCACCGTCTCGGAGACTGAACACGAATCCCACCTATCGCGAATTACGATCGTGACCAACGGTACGCCGACCGTTCTTGAGCAGATCAAGGCGCAGCTTGAGCGGATCGTTCCGGTGCATCGGGTCGTCGACCTGACGGTGCGTGCGGGCCAGCTTGGTCAGGAACGCCCGATCGAGCGCGAAGTGGCGCTGATCAAGGTGGCCGGAACCGGTGAAAGCCGGGCCGAAGTTTTGCGCCTTGCCGATGCCTTCCAGGCTAAGGTGGTGGATGCGACCGTCGGTCACTTCATTTTCGAGATCACCGGAAAATCCTCGAAGATCGACCAGTTCGTGGCGGTCGTGAAGCCGCTCGGACTGATTGAAGTCTGCCGCACGGGCATCGCGGCGATGAATCGCGGCCCACAGGGCATGTAACGCGATTGGACAAAGCCGACCGTCCGGAGTAGGCGATAACAATTCGCCTCAAACGTGGACGGTCGTTGCCTTGAAATATGATGATCCCGGCAGGATCGGGGGAAAGCCCTGGCTCCCCCCGGTCGGAACGTCGCTCGGAGCCATGCGGTGGCTTCGCAAAAACATGCCGTGGGTGAAGGATTATCTCGGATTGCCTGAGGTCCGGACCTGCCTTGCTCCTGGCATTGGCGGAACCATCGCCTGGGGTGGCCGCATCGTCGCGAAGATGACGGAGACGATAGCAGCGGCGCGCAATCTGCCGCATTGGCGGCTCGAGGACGGATTTCTCCGTTCCGTTCAACTCGGAAAATCCGGCGTTTTGCCATTTTCCATCGTCGCGGACGATCTGGCCTTGTCAACGGATGCGTCGAAGGCGTCGCGCCTGGAGCGACTTATCGCTGCAATGTCAGACGATGGCGGGCAGGAGGCGAGGGACGTGCGCGAGGCGATCGTTCGGCATGGCCTTTCCAAATACAACCATCTTCCGCATCAGGAACCGAAGTTCGAGCCAAGCGGCAAACGCAGAATTCTTCTGATCGACCAGGTGAAGGGAGACGTCTCCGTTCCGCTTTCGCTCGGCTCATCGGCCTCCTTCGTCGCCATGCTCGACGATGCGCTGGCGAGTGGTGCCCAGTGTATCGTTCGTACTCATCCGGACGTTATTGCCGGCTACAGGAAGGGCTATCTTACCGAGATGGCGGCAGGCAGGGCGGGGGTCACGCTGTCGGCCGAACCTGTCTCGGCTGCGTCGATCCTGAAGGTGGTCGACGAGGTCTGGACGGTTGCCAGCCAGTTCGGTTTCGACGCGCTTTTGCGCGGTGTGCCGGTACGCTGTTACGCCGCGCCCTTCTATAGCAGTTGGGGCCTGACCGAGGACCACATGAACGAGCTTGCCCGAGCAACCGTCTCTAAGCGCCGAGGGATAACGCGCAGTATCGACCAGCTTACCGCTGCTGCCTTCATCGATTATCCGATCTATCGCGATCCGGAGACCCGGCAGGCGTCGAATGTGTTTAAGGCGATCGATGCGATCGTCGCCGGGCGGGCGCACCTTTAGCTCACAGCATTTCCAGCGGCTGTTTCCTGAACGGCGGCGGGAAGACTGTGTCGAGTGCCGCCCAATCCTCCCTGCTGATCTCCAGCCCTGCGGCGCCAGCATTTTCCTCAACGCGGTGAGGATCGCTGGATTTCGGGATGGCGATCGTGTTTCGCGCTCGCATGACAAAGGCCAGCGCCAGTTGGGCTGGTGTTGCCTGATAGGCCTTGGCGATGCGGATCAATTCAGTGTTGCGCAATATCCGGCCCTGTTCGATGGGCGAATAGGCCATGATCGGAATGCCGCGTTCCTGACACCAGGGCAGGAGGTCGTGTTCGATACCCCGGCGGGAGAGATTGTAGAGGACCTGATTGGCGGCGCAGTTTTCTCCGTCTTCCACCTCCATCAGGTCTTCCATGTCCTCGACATCGAAATTCGAGACACCCCATTCGCGGATCTTGCCCGCTCTGCGCAGCTCCTCAAAACCGGCCACGGTTTCCTCAAGCTCGTGCTCGCCACGCCAATGAAGAAGATAGAGGTCCAGCCGATCGGTTTTCAACCTTTGAAGGCTTCTCTCACAGGCGTCTATGACGCCCTGGCGGCTGGCATTGAAGGGATAGACCTTGCTGACGATTAATACCTCGTCACGCCGTCCCTCGATTGCCTTTCCGGTAATGAGTTCGGCTCCGCCTTCGCCATACATTTCAGCCGTATCGATCAGCGTCATGCCGAGATCTAGGCCGCGTTTCAGGCTCTCGACCTCCTGACTGGCGGTCCCGGCATTCTCGCCCATCTTCCATGTCCCGAGTCCCAGCGAGGGCAAAAGTGTTCCGGATGGGAGAGTTGCGGCGGCAATAGCGTGCATGATGAAAACCCCGGTTCGGCCTTTAAAAGGCTAACCTAAGACTTTCTCTGCGGATGCCAAGCGTCGCTCAGGATGGAAACTGGCGATAACATTCCTCCGCGACTTTCTGCAGCGTGGTTCGCGAGATTTCACCGGTGACCGCATAACCGAGATCGCCGTCGATCCAGTAGAACGTCTCGATATCGCCGGCAGAGGCAAAGCGGAAGCTTGTAGACTGGTTTTGCGGATTGCGCCCGACGATCACGGTCAGCCGTTGACCACCTGCATCCTCATACATGAACATGGCGCCCGCCGTGCCGACGACCGGCAGCAATCGTCCTCCGACAAGGCGAAAACCGAGTGATTGCAGGTTGGGCACCTTGAGATCGGGGATCGACAGCCGCTTGCCGAGCCATGTGGCAAGATGTGCTTCCTGATCGGCAAAAACCTCGACCGGGTGGCGGACTTCGCTTGCATAGACGAGGAAGGCGTTGTGGGCCTCCTGCGGAAGCGCATCGGCATAGGCCTGCGCGAGTTCGGATTTCTCAAACAGGGCAGGGGCGTAATGGCCGCCGAGTGCGCCAAGCGCGAAGATCGCAATCGAGGCTGCGACGAGTGACAGGCGGCTCGCACGCAGGCTCCTCGTCCGGTTGCCGGTCATGGTAACCAGTTGAAGGTCTGCGGCTGACGATTTTCGGTAACCGGCGAAGGCTGAGCGGAGGCCGTCGTTTTGCGACTGCCAGTCGGCGATCATCTGTGCCGCCTCCGGATTTTCACCGAGAAATTCTTCCACACGCCGGCGATCCGCCTCGTCGAGAAGACCATCGACATAGGCGTGCAACTGTTCCTCGGAGACGTGAGGGCGCTCTGTCATCGGGGTCTCCGCAGTGGAATGATGTTGGCTTCGCGCATCTTTTCCCTGAGGGCATGGCGTGCGCGCGATAGCCGCGACATGACCGTCCCTATGGGGATGTCCAGCATCTCGGCCACCTCCTGATAGGCATATCCCTCGACGACGACCAATGTTAGGACGACGCGAAATTCTGCCGGAAGGCTTGCCAGAGACTGCATCAGCCGCCGGCTTTCGAGCGGATCTGCGGACGTCATGGCGAGATCGTCGATCTCGCTGCCATCGATTGTCGCCGATGGGTGACGTGTGCGAAATCGGTGCGCGTTGAGATGAAGATTAGTCATGATCCGGTAGGCCCATGCCTTGAAATTTGTGCCGCGCCACTGGCTGCGGCTGACGAGGGCCTTTTCGACACAGTCCTGCAGCAAATCCTCGCTTTCCGTGTCCGATCGCGTCAGGCTGCGTGAATAGCGCCTGAGCTGCGGCAGGAGAGCGAGGATTCTTGCTTCAAAGGCAACCGGTGCGAGGTCTTCGGTCTCGCCTCCGGTCACCCTTTCCGAGTTGGGAAGATCAGGGCTTGGCGACATCCCAGACACCGTTCACGCCATCACCGGTCGTGTCGCCCTGCTTGGTGTCCTTCACCCAGTAATAGAGCGGCATGCCGTCCTTGGCCCATTGTTTTGCCCCGTCCTTGCGGGTGACGAGCGAGTATGCACCATCAGGCTTGGCATCGGAAGCGGCCATGACCGGCGGCCAGTTCTGGGCGCATTTGTCGTAGCAGTTCGACGTGCCGGCCTTGTCGTTCTTGAAAGTGTAGACCGTCATGCCTTTTTCGCCGGCAAGCACGTTTCCCTTGTCGGTCTTGACCGTCGTAAACGGGCTGGCGGCGAGGGCTGCTGTCGCGAGCGCGGCGAATGCGGTAGTAGCGAGGATGAGCTTTTTCATCGGGCGTCTCCTGATTTGAGGTGGCTCTCTCCCGGCCACCGATGTCATGACACCGGCATGCGCGAATTTATTCCCGACGAGCCGATTTTTTTCATTTTCGACAGACAGGCGGCCGATAAGCGCAGCAGGCGCCGTTATCCTCGGCTTTGATTCATCTTTCGTTCTTTTCTGTTGCGCTTTCTCCGAGAATCCTGCCAAGTCCCGGCATGCAATTTGCACCGCAACAGGATGAGGCCCTCAAGGCCGTTTCGCGCTGGCTGAAGGATGGGCGCAGTCAGGTTTTCCGGCTGTTCGGTTATGCCGGCACCGGCAAGACGACGCTTGCCAAACATTTCGCCGAACATGTGGATGGCGAGGTTCTTTTCGCCGCCTTTACCGGCAAGGCGGCGCAGGTGCTGCGCTCCAGAGGCGCCCGCAATGCCAAGACTATCCACTCGCTGATCTACCGCCCACGCGGCGAGGAGGCGGTCGAAGACGAAGAGACAGGCAAGACCTCGATCGCGCCGATGTTCGCCATCAATCGCCAGAGCCCCGTCGCCAAGGCAGCCCTCATCGTCATCGACGAATGCTCGATGGTCGACGAGGCGCTTGGCAAAGATTTGATGAGCTTTGGCACACCGATCCTGGTTCTCGGCGATCCCGGTCAGCTGCCGCCCGTTTCAGGCGGCGGTTTCTTCACCGAGCAGGAACCGGACTATCTCCTGACCGAAATCCATCGCCAGGCGCAGGACAACCCTATCATCCAGCTCGCCATGCAGGTGCGCGAGGGCAAGGAGATCATGTATGGGGATTACGGAAAGGCGCAGGTCATTTCACGCGACGAGGTGACTCAGGATCTTGTGCTCGGTGCCGACCAGGTTCTTGTCGGCACCAACCGCACCCGCAAGCGCTATAACCAGCGCCTGCGCGAGCTGAAGGGCTTTACGGCCGATTATCCGCAATCCGGCGACAAGCTGGTATGCCTGAGGAACGACCAGGTCAAGGGCCTGCTCAACGGTTCGCTCTGGCAGGTGATGAGCGCCTCACGAGAAACGGTGAAGCCGGGCATCAACCTGATGATCCGCCCGGAAGACGACGACATGGATCGCGGTGCCGCGAAGATCAAGCTTCTCAAGGCTGCCTTCGAGAGCGAGGAAGAAATTCCGTGGTCGATGCGCAAGCGTTACGACGAGTTCGATTACGGTTATGCGCTGACGTGCCACAAGGCGCAGGGTTCGCAATGGAACAATGTCGTGTTGTTCGACGAGAGCTTTGCGTTTCGCGATACGCGCGAGCGCTGGCTTTATACGGCGATCACCCGGGCCGCCGAGACGCTGACGATTGTAAGATAGAAGTCGGGGCTTGTGGCCCTAGCCTCCACTGTTTCAATGGCCATGGAGGTCGTTGACAATGAACCGGGGACACGGCAAAAGCGTTGGTACCGCAATGCCGCGATATCGTTGAATCGGTTGACGGCGTTCTCAGGCAGATAGGATGCCTGGATCGCGGACGAATTTATGGGGTTGGTGAACTCATGGCTGCGAAGATCTATCGTCCTGCAAAAACTGCAATGCAGTCTGGCAAGGCCAAGACCCGTCTGTGGGTTCTGGAATTCGATCCTGAAACGCCACGCAGCATCGACCCGATCCTTGGTTATACGTCATCCGGCGACATGAAGCAGCAGCTCCGTCTGACTTTCGAGACGCAGGAACTGGCTGAAGCCTATGCGCAGCGCGAGGGCATAGAATACCGGGTCATTCACCCGAAAGACGCAAACCGGCAGGCGGTGTCCTACACGGACAATTTCCGGTTCAATCGCCTGCAGCCCTGGACACACTGATTATTGCGGCACAAAGCTGCCGCCTATAAGGCCCCTTAGCTCAACTGGATAGAGCAGCTGCCTTCTAAGCAGCAGGTCGCAGGTTCGAGTCCTGCAGGGGTCGCCACTCTCTTTTGAGCTTCACATCGAGGCGGAATTGGGTCAGACGATACGGAATCAAAGTAACCAAAAACGAAGAGCCAGAGCCGCTGTCGCGACCTGGGTTCAAAAGTGTTCCCGCTGGTTGGCGGCGAGATGACGCATCCCCAACGATCTGATATCCGGTGGTTTATCCTGCGCGGCTAGCGCCTCGGATCGCCATCCAGTCGCGTGAAGCGACTGGATGTGTCATGCTTCATCAGGGCGCGATACTGATCTTCGGATACCAGGTGGACATTTTTCACCACAAGCTGGCCATACTCATTCTCGCCGACCTGATAGCGATATCGCTGTTCGGCATCGATGGCAGGAACCCAGATTTCCACAAACTCGGCCCCCTCTTCAGCCCGCTCGAATTCCAACATAGCGATGGCCGCGACCGCTGCCTCCATGTAGTAACCGCTGCGACAGGTGAAGGATTGCTCCGAACCGCCGTTAATTTTGACTGCGAAAGTTGTACTGCTGCTCATTGCATATCCCCAATTCGGTACGATCTCCTCATGCTCACGTCGGATTCGGATGTCGGAAACATCTTGCAAGGCTCGATTCCGGAACGATGTGAGATTGTGAGACCCGGTTCCGTGCTGTTGTTGGGGCCTGCTCCATCTTCGTTTGAAGCTCGTGGCGATTTCGCTAGTGAAAACAATGACGCAGATTCCGCTTTGACCTGAAGCTCTATACTCTCTTATTTGTCTATATCTCACATGCAGGCAGCTTGTTGTACCAGAACACGGGTACAGAACTCGTGCCCAGCCCAGCCCAGTCTGTCGCGCTTGCTGCCAGCCACCACCCTGCTTATCGGCTACGCACGGGATTGCCGTAGAGTGGGACCGGATAGACATAATCCCCTCTGCTCGAAAAACCTTTGCGGTAGAGGCAGGCTCTCAGCGCAGCCTGATTGAGGAAGTTGTCGAAAAAGGGGTGTCCGCGCGGCGGCTTTGAAGCTTCAAGCGTGCATTCGTCGCGTGCGCTCAAGAAGCGATTTTCGACGTCCGATCCTTTGACAATCTCCAGGCTTCCATAGGTTATCGACGCAGCGGAGGCGCTATTGCTCAGCGCTGGAGCCAATGCAACCAGTAGCGTTGACACAAATGTCAGCTTCATAGGTGTCTCCCTCAAATCGGCAGATGGCAACGGTCCAAATCCGATCTTGTTCCCGTTAGGGTGAAATTTTACCCGCGCTTGTTCGCATATGCGAAAGGACTTTTGGAATTTCGCTGCGGCGCATTCTAAGCTATTATCCAGTATCGGTTCCGTTGCGTCACGCAGGGGAAGGTAATTTTGGTGCCGGGAGCAGGAGCTTCGTGTTTGGCGCCTTCAATACACTGAAATGGTTTTTCGCGGGCCGCGCGGGGTGGCCCGGACCTTTGCATTGTCTTTGAGCCTTCGAGTGGGGATACATATGAACAGAAATATTCTCGCCCTGGCGGGTGCGGTTTTGCTTGCCGCCTCCATCTCTAGTTCAAGTTGGGCGGATGAACGTCCATTGATATGGCAGCCGATCAAGAACTCGGACACAAGTTACGCCGTGAAGCTGGGACTTCGGCTGCCCGTGCGGCTCGAAACAGAGGCCGGATTCAATGTCGGTGTGGATTCGTCGAAGACTGGTGAGGTGGTGAATACACCTCTCAAGTTCTGGAGCAGGATAAAAACCGAGGATAGGAAGCGCCCCGCTTACCAGATGAGCCGTGATATCGGGATCAATATGGATGGCAATGCAGGCAGCGCTGCGATCAGCATGAACTATTATGAAAAGCAGATTGCTACGCCAACCTTCAATCTTGAGCGTCAATCCAGCTATGTGGTTCGCTATGATGGTGTGCAAAAAGACTGGGCAGGACTGGACGCGAGCCAATCGATCAAGTTGAGGCAGCGTGAGAGCGGAACCGCCTTCGTAGCCGTTGCCAATGGTTCGGCGAATTTTTCGGCAGTTGCTGCCAGTTTCGGGATCGAGCAACCTCTCGGCGAGAACATAACGCTGAGCGGCAGCGTGAACCGAAACTTCACCGATGCAACGACGGTATCGAGCGTTAACGCGAGTTATTCCTACAAATGGTGAGATGAAAAAGGGCGCTTCAGGCGCCCTTTTTCATCTCGATATTTAGCTGTCCTCAGTGCAGGATCTGGCTGAGGAAGAGTTTTGTGCGCTCGTGCTGCGGATTATCGAAGAACTCGGCCGGCGAGTTCTGCTCGACGATCTGGCCCTGATCCATGAAGATGACGCGGTTTGCGACCTGGCGGGCAAAACCCATCTCATGGGTCACGCACAGCATGGTCATGCCTTCTTCGGCAAGCGAGACCATGGTGTCGAGCACTTCCTTGACCATTTCCGGGTCGAGCGCCGAGGTCGGCTCGTCGAACAGCATGATCTTCGGCTTCATGCAGAGCGAGCGGGCGATCGCCACGCGCTGCTGCTGGCCGCCGGAGAGCTGGCCCGGATATTTGTTGGCCTGTTCCGGGATCTTGACGCGCTTCAGATAGTGCATCGCGATCTCTTCGGCTTCCTTCTTCGGCATCTTGCGAACCCAGATCGGAGCCAGCGTGCAGTTTTCCAGGATGGTCAGGTGCGGGAAGAGGTTGAAGTGCTGGAACACCATGCCGACCTCGCGGCGCACCTCGTCGATCTTCTTCAGATCGTTGGTAAGCTCGATATTGTCCACGAGGATATTGCCCGACTGATGTTCTTCCAGCCGGTTGATGCAACGGATCATCGTCGACTTGCCGGAGCCCGAAGGCCCGGCAATGACGATGCGCTCGCCCTTCATCACCTTCAGATTGATGTCGCGCAGCACGTGGAAATCACCATACCACTTGTTCATGCCGATGATTTCGACTGCAACCTCGGTCGAGGAAACGGTCAGTTTTTTCGTTAGGGCTTCAGCCATTGTTTTCCCCTTTAACTCTTGTTGCGGCTAGTGCCTGTGGCTGGTGTCGAGGTGTCGCTCCATAAAGGCGGAGTATCGCGACATGCCGAAGCAGAAAAGCCAGAATATGAAACCGGCAAAAATGTAACCGGTGACCGGCGTGACCGGCGTCGACCAGTTGGCATCCGACTGGTTGAGCGTAACGATCCCCAGAAGGTCGAACATGCCGATAATCGAGACGAGTGACGTATCCTTGAACAGGCCGATGAAAGTGTTGACGATGCTTGGGATGACCAATTTGATTGCCTGCGGCAGAATGATCAGCCGCGTCTTTTGCCAATAGGTCAATCCCAGCGAGTCCGCCCCTTCAAACTGTCCCTTCGGAATCGCCTGCAAGCCGCCTCGAATGACTTCCGCCATATAGGCGGAGGCGAAGATCGAAACGCCGATGAGGGCGCGAAGCAGTTTGTCGAACGTCCATCCATCCGGCAGGAAAAGCGGCAGCATGACGCTTGCCATAAATAGAACCGTGACGAGTGGAATGCCGCGGATTATCTCGATAAAGACGACGCAGAGCGTCTTGATTACAGGCATTTGCGAACGCCGTCCGAGCGCCAGAATAATGCCAAGCGGCAGAGATACGGTGATCCCGAAGAAAGAGAGGATCAGCGTTACCATCAATCCGCCCCAGAGCTGGGTCTCGACATGCGGAAGGCCGAAGCCGCCAATCAGCAGGAAGAACGAGATGAACGGCAGGATGATGAAGAGCGCCAGCGCATTCCATCCCTTATGGGGGGCCTTCGGAATGAGCATCGGAATGAGCAGGATCACAAAAAGGACCGCGACGAGGATCGGCCGCCAGCGTTCATCAGCCGGGTACCGGCCGAACATGAACTGCTGGAATTTTGCTTCGACAAAAGCCCAGCATGCGCCGGATTGACCGTCTGGAAGAATGCCGCCCTGGATGACGGTCGCACAGGCCGTGCGGTCCGAACCGGTCCAGACGGCATCGATAAACAGCCAATTGATCATGCCTGGGATGACATAGACTAGCAGCGCAAGCGCCAGGATGGTCAGAACCGTATCCTTCGGCGTTGCGAACAACTTGGTTCTGAACCAGTGTGACGGGCCGCTGACACCGAGCGGCGCCGGTTGCTGCGCCAGCATGTCCTGGCGCACGAAAGTTGAAGAGGTCGTGGCCATGATTATCTCTCCACCAAGGCCATTTTGGCATTGAACCAGTTCATGAATATCGCCGTGGTGATCGAGATGGACAGATAGACGACAAGGAAAAGAGCAACGATCTCAACTGCCTGGCCGGTCTGGTTCAACATCGTTCCGCCGATTGCATAAATGTCTGCAAACCCGCACGCGACCGCCAAAGACGAGTTCTTGGTGAGGTTCAGATATTGGCTTGTCAGTGGTGGGATGATGATCCTGAGCGCCTGCGGGAGGACGATCAGTCGCGTAATAGCATTCGAGCGTAGCCCAAGCGCGTTTGCAGCTTCGGTCTGGCCCTTCGGCACAGCCTTGATGCCCGAGCGGACGATCTCGGCAATGAAGGAAGCCGTGTAGAAGGAGAGCGCCAGGTAGAGCGAGATGAATTCCGGTCCCAGAACCGAACCACCTGTCAGGTTGAAGCGACCTGCAACGGGGAAGTCGAAGGTGATCGGTGCGCCGAGTGCCAGGAAAGTCAGGATCGGCAAGCCGATGATTAGCGCCAAACCCGTCCAAACGGTATGAAACGGCTTTCCGGTGAGCATTTGTCGCTTCTTTGCCCAACGCGCTACGAACACCGTAGCGATGATACCGATCAGAAACGCTACGGCGATTGCCCAGGCACCATCTCCGAATATCGGTTTTGGCACAAACAGGCCGCGATTGTTGAGATAGCTCTGGAAGGGCAGATTCAGAGATTCGCGCGCTTGCGGAAGTACGGCGATGACGCCCTTGTACCAGAACAGGATAACGAGCAGCGGCGGGATGTTGCGGAAAAACTCCACATAGACCTGCGCGAGCTTGGCAATGAGCCAGTTCTGCGAAAGGCGGGCGATGCCGACGATAAAGCCGATGATAGAAGCCGTAATGATGCCAAGAACGGCTACCTGCAAGGTGTTCAGAATGCCGACGAGCAGCGCGCGGCCATAGGTGGAGTCACTTGTATAGGCGATCAGCGACTGGCCGATGTCGAAACCGGCGCGGCCCTGAAGAAATCCGAAACCGGAGGCAATGTTTGCCTTCTGTAGATTGTGGATCGTGTTTTGGGTGACGGTCCACACGAAGAGGACGAGAAGCGCCAATGTCAGGACCTGATAGAATATCCCGCGCACTTTCGGGTCGTTTATCAGG
Source organism: Agrobacterium sp. Ap1 (assembly GCF_017313375.1). Lineage (NCBI taxonomy): Bacteria > Pseudomonadati > Pseudomonadota > Alphaproteobacteria > Hyphomicrobiales > Rhizobiaceae > Agrobacterium > Agrobacterium sp. Ap1. The sequence continues at coordinate 272,808 of NZ_JAFLMY010000005.1, read as the reverse complement.
GACGAGGCTTGCTTTTTGGTGTCAGACGTTTCGGAATTGAGGGCCATGCCGGCCATAAACGAATCCCCTTAGTTTATTTATCTCCTTTTTGGAGACTTTTTGCCCTTGCGGGAATTTTAGATGCATGGAGGCGGATTTCTCCACCTCCATGCCCATGTCCATGTCGGTCCGATTAACGGATCGGCGGGGCGTATTGCAGACCGCCCTTGGTCCACAGAGCGTTCAGGCCACGCTCGATCTTGAGCGGAGTGTTCGGGCCGACGGTGCGGTCGAAGACTTCTCCATAATTGCCGACCAGCTTGACAATGTTGTAAGCCCAATCGTTCGTAAGGCCGAGATCGGTACCGATCTTGGAGCCTTCTTCGCTGCCGAGCATGCGCTTCACGTCCGGTCCGCCGCTGGTCTTCAGCTCATCGACATTCTTCGATGTGATGCCGAGTTCTTCGGCGTTGACCATGGCGTAGTGAACCCACGACACGATGTCGAACCACTTGTCGTCACCCTGGCGAACGGCCGGGCCAAGCGGCTCCTTGGAGATGACTTCCGGCAGAACCATGTTCTCGTCCGGGTTCTTCATCTTCAGGCGGATTGCATAGAGGCCGGACTGGTCGGTCGTGTAGACGTCGCAACGACCGGAGTCGTAAGCAGTCGTAGCGTCGGCTTCCTTTTCGAAGACGACCGGATTGTACTGAAGGTTGTTGGACTTGAAGTAGTCGGCGAGGTTGAGCTCGGTGGTCGTGCCGGTCTGGACGCAGACAGCAGCGCCGGAAAGCTCAAGTGCCGACTTCACGTTGAGACTCTTTTTCACGATGAAGCCCTGGCCGTCGTAGTAGTTGACGGTACGGAAGTTGAAGCCGAGCGATGTGTCGCGGCTGATCGTCCAGGTGGTGTTGCGCGTAAGGACGTCGACTTCGCCGGACTGCAGCGCCGGGAAACGGTCCTTGCTCGACAGGGCAACGAACTTAGCCTTCGTCGGGTCGCCGAAAACGGCGGCAGCGATACCGCGGCAGTAATCGACGTCGATACCGGTCCACTCGCCCTTGTCGTCTGGATTCGAGAAACCTGGAATGCCAGCGCTGACGCCGCAGGTGACGACACCCTTTGCCTTAACGTCATCAAGCGTGGCTGCCGATGCTGCCGAGGCCAAGCCCAGGGCTGCAGCGCCAATCGCGGCTGACAGAATTGTCTTTTTCATTTTCCCAACCTTTGTTTGTGTTTTATTTTCTGACGTCACCGGGCCGCTCCCCTTGATCGTTGTTCGAATACGGCCGGTTGCTCGCCAACCCTCCAGCGGCGAGCCAGCCTATCTCATTCGCAAATGCTGTGGGGGTCAAGTCTCACCAGCAGGAATTGCGTTTGAAATAAGGTAAAATTTAGTTTTTTGCTCAGTGATTGAGCAATTGCCGATGACTTATGCAGTATGTGCTGAATTCAGTGCCTTTATGTTTTGCATCTGATCTATGCTCAACTTTACGACGTATCGACCGGGCTTGACCTCCAGGCTTCGCAGCGCGACAAGAAAGCTTTCCCGCCTAGAGAGTTTTCCCACCAGATGACCAGAAAATCTTCCATGCTCGGCGCTGCCGGCGCTAATACGCGACTTGCGCATATCGGAAATGATCCGCGCTCCTACCACGGCTTCGTCAATCCCCCGGTCGTTCATGCCTCGACCGTGCTGTTTCCTGATTCTGCGACGATGGAGAGCCGAGGCCAGCCTTACTCTTACGGTACCCGTGCAACACCGACCACAGACGCATTGTGTGCTGCTTTTGACGAATTGGAAGGTTCAGCAGGCACGATTCTGGTCCCGTCAGGGCTGGCAGCTATCTCGGTGCCGTTTCTGGCCTACCTGTCGGCGGGCGACCATGCTTTGATCGTCGATTCGGTTTACACGCCCTGCCGAAATCTCTGCAATACGATGCTCACGCGCCTTGGCGTGGAAATCGAGTATTACGACCCGGAAGTCGGTGCCGGTATCGAGGCTCTGATCAAACCAAATACGAAGCTGGTGCACACCGAGGCGCCGGGTTCCAACACATTCGAGATGCAGGATATTCGTGCGATTGCCGATGCCGCACACAAGCATGGTTGCGTCGTGACGATGGACAATACCTGGGCGACGCCGCTTTATTTCCGACCGCTCGATTTCGGTGTGGACGTGTCAATCCATGCGACGACGAAATACCCTTCGGGCCATTCCGACATCGTGATGGGCTCGGTGTCCGCCAATGCCAAGTGGTGGCCGCAGCTGGAAGAGACCCGCATCCTCATGGGTATCTGCGGTGCGCCTGATGATTCCTACATGATCTTGCGTGGTCTGCGGACCATGGGTGTTCGTCTGGAGCATCATCAGAAAAGCGCGCTTGCTCTCGCGCAGTGGCTGGAAGGGCGCGACGATGTGGCGCGTGTGCTGCATCCGGCATTGCCGAGTTTCCCAGGACACGAGATCTGGAAGCGTGATTTCAAGGGTTCCAGTGGCATTTTCTCCTTCGTGCTCAAGGCTGACGCGGAAAATGCCAAGGCAAAAGCGCATGCGTTTCTCGATGCATTGAGCTATTTCGGTCTCGGTTATTCTTGGGGTGGGTTCGAAAGCCTGGCGCTGCAGGTCAACCTGTCCGACCGCACGATCAGCAAGCAGCCGCAGGAAGGCCCGGTCATCCGTCTGCAGATCGGCTTGGAAGACGTTGCCGACCTCCAGAAGGATCTCGAGCAGGGCTTCCTCGCCGCGGCTGCCGTCTGATCAGCTGACGCGGTATCCGTAAAGCCAATCCAGGTCCGCCGCGAGAGATTGCGGCGGACGCAGCGACAGGACGATATCGCGACCGATACGGAATGGACCGCGAGCATGATAGGCGAAGCGGTTGAACGACCCGCGAGCCTTGACCCTCGCCGCGCGGCTGGTTCTCTGTGCTTCAAAGCCGGCCAGGGCGGCGGGCAGGGAACTTGACTTCTTCACTTCGTTGGCGAGCACGAACCCGTCCTCGATTGCCATGGCAGCGCCCTGTGCAGAGAATGGCATCATCGCGTGTGCGGCATCTCCGATCAGCACCACGTCGCGGCCATTGTGCCAGCGACCCGACGTCACTTCGTGAAGCGGCCAGAATGTCGGTCGGGGCAAGCGGCTCAACAGCGCGGTGATTTCCGCATTCCAGCCACCAAACTGCCTGACCAGCATCGCTTTCTGGCCTTCGTTCGCCTGCGCTTCCCATGTCGCACCGGGGCTTATGCCTGACGCGATGGCAACGATGTTGAACTCGCTCATTTCTCTCAAAGGATATGCAACGAGATGTGTCGACGGCCCCATGAACGCGGTAACGCAATCGCGCGCAAGCCAGTCGGGTGCTTCATCGAGCGGAATGGTAAAGCGCCACGCGATATTCCGGGAGAAATCGGGCTGGGGAGCATCCTCCACCGACGCGCGTGCATTGGACCACACTCCGTCGGCACCGATCACGAGCGGGTAGGAATTTCCGGTGAGTTCCCGAACGGCTTTTGGCAAGCCGCCTCTTATGGGTGTGCCAAGCCGGATCGAGCAGAGCGGATCTCGCTCCGCCGCTGAAAGCAATGCTGCCTGCAGCGTCGCACGGTGAAGTACGCCGTAGGGTGCTTTCCAGCGATCCCTGGCAAAATCACCTGCCGGAACGGATGCCAGCTTCTTGAGGGATGTGCCGGAGACAAGGGCGATTTCGCGCGGCTCGGTCCAGATTTTTTCGAGGCCGGCCAGCACGCCCAGTTCGCCAAGGATTGCTGATGCGTTCGGCGACATCTGCAGGCCCGCGCCGACTTCCACGAGGTCGCCGGCTTCTTCAAAAATGTCACAAGCCATGCCCAAGCGGGAAAAGCTAAGCGCTGCAGCCAGGCCGGCCATGCCGGCTCCCACAATCGCAATCCTGTCGAGATGCATCGGCTTGCTGCCTGAAAGTTTAAACTTACGCTGCCTTGACGTGGAAGACGCAACCCGGAGGATCGGTCTGATCGGCTTTCAGGCCCGGATTATAGCGATAGAGGGTGGAGCAGTAGGAGCACACCTTCTCGCTGTCGTCGCCGAGATCGATAAAGATGTGCGGATGGTCGAAGGGCACGGAAGCACCGGTGCACATGAATTCCTTCACGCCGATCTGGATAACCGGATATCCGCCATCGTTTTGAAAGTGAGGAATGCTGTGGCCAGCCATGGTCGTCTCCCTGCCATTTGATTTCGCCGGACATTATCTGCCCGCGCATCGATTGTGTAGGGGGGAAACATCCGCATTTTTTTATCGAGCGGGTTCATTGGCGATCCCTGATCCACTATAGGTCGCCCGAAACAAGGGATAGTCCGATGAATTTGAATGCGCCCGCCTTCTCGTCCTTCATTCATGACGGAATCAATCTTCGTTATTTCGACGAGGGTGAACCGTCCGGCGAACCGGTGCTTCTCATTCATGGCTTTGCTTCGAGCGCGCTGGTCAACTGGGTGCATCCCGGCTGGCTCAAGACGCTTGGCGATGCCGGCTACAGAGTTATTGCCATCGACAATCGCGGCCACGGCGGAAGCGACAAGCCGCTCGACGCGGAAGCCTATCGCCCATGGGTCATGGCCGATGATGCCGTGGCGCTGCTCGACCATTTGCGCATTCCGGACGCTCATCTGTTCGGATATTCGATGGGAGCGAGGATTTCCGTCTTTGCGGCGCTCGCTCATCCGGAACGGGTCCGTTCGCTGGTTCTAGGTGGTCTCGGAATCGGCATGACCGATGGCGTGGGTGACTGGGACCCGATTGCGGACGCTTTGCTTGCGCCGGATGTCGATGCGATCACGCACGAGCGTGGTAAGATGTTTCGTGCTTTTGCGGACCAGACGAAGAGCGACAAGCTGGCTCTTGCGGCCTGTATCCGTGGCTCGCGCGATCTGGTGGCGCGTTCCGATATGGGGCGGATCGAGGCCCCGACGCTGATCGGTGTCGGAACCAAGGATGATATCGCCGGATCTGCCCAGGAATTGGCCGACCTCATGTCGGATGCGCGGGCGCTCGATATCCCGAACCGCGATCACATGCTTGCGGTCGGAGACAGGGTGTTCAAGAAGGCGGTTCTCGAATTTTATGCGGCACTGTCAGGTCGGTAACAGGTTCTCTGATCGTAATGATCAACGGAATGCGATTTTACCTGCGTTGGCGTTCCGGTAATCCTGTTCTATATAATGGTCTTCCAAAGCCTGCAGGCGACTATGGAGTGGGTCATGCCCTCAAGAGTGGACATTCGCATCAAAGAACCCGTCGCGACGGTCGATCCGATATGGGATACGTTGCAGCAGGAAGCGCGGCTTGCCATCGAGCATGATCCGCTTCTTGCCGCGTTTCTCTATTCCACCGTGCTGAACCATCGTTCCCTGGAAGAATGTGTCGTTCACCGGATCTGCGAGCGTCTCGATCATCCGGATCTGCAGGCGGTTCTGCTTCGCCAGACTTTCATGGAAATGCTGGATGCCTGGCCGGAATGGGGTTCCATCCTGCGCGTCGATATCCAGGCATTTTACGATCGCGATCCGGCATGCCTGCGCTTCCTGGAGCCTGTGCTCTATTTCAAGGGGTTCCATGCGATCCAGACGCATCGCCTGGCCCATTGGCTTTATGCACGTGGGCGCCGTGATTTCGCGCTCTATCTGCAGAGCCGTTCGTCCAGCGTCTTCCAGACGGACATCAACCCGGCGGCGCGGATCGGCAAGGGCATTTTCCTCGATCATGCCACGGGCCTCGTCGTCGGCGAGACTGCAGTCATCGGTGACAATGTCTCGATCCTGCATGGTGTGACGCTTGGGGGAACAGGTAAGGAAGGTGCCGATCGCCATCCGAAGATCGGCAATGGCGTGCTGATCGGCGCCGGTGCGAAGATCCTCGGCAACATTGAGATCGGATCGTGCTCACGTGTCGCGGCCGGTTCGGTGGTGCTGAAACCCGTTCCGTCTAAGTCGACCGTTGCCGGGGTGCCGGCGAAAGTGGTCGGGGAGGCGGGCTGTTCGGAGCCGGCGCGCGTCATGGATCAGCTGTTGATGTCGGAAGACTGAGTGCTGCCGGCTATAGAAACGCCGGTGGATAATCGTCGAAGCCGGCAGGCCCAAGGCTTGTCGGCTTTACTTTTGCCGCGGTCGCATGCAACAAGCGCGGCAACGGGAATAGAAAACGGAGATTGTCGTGAAGCCCGACGAAATCAAGAAAATCGACGCTTACTTCAAGCGCCTTTTGAATCCGCAGATCGTTGTCAAGGCACGGCCGCGCAAGGACGATTCGGCAGAGGTCTATCTGGGTGAAGAGTTTCTCGGTGTCGTCTATGTTGATGACGAGGACGACGAGCGCTCCTACAATTTCTCGATGGCCATCCTCGACGTCGATCTCGACTGAGCATTGGTGCCAACACATTCCGGCGGGCCGCTTGGGCCCGCTTTTTGATTCCGCCTTCGGTCGCGCCGTTATCGCTCGTTCGCCTCTTGTAACGCGGCGAATGCAATCCCATTAATAGGGAGCGACCTTATCCGGTCGTCCCTGTGAGATTAACCCCACACCGCGATTTAATGTCTTCGTCGCTGACAATCGTCAGGTGCGGTCGCTTGGCGTTTGCATCCGATGGGCTGATGGGTGTTAATTTTTGCAGGTTGAACGGCTCTCTGGCGGAATAGTGATTGCGCCGCCGCAAAGGGGGCTTAAAATCTGTGTCCAATGGACTAAGTTAGTAAGACTGGAGTCCGGCAGACCGCAATGTTCAAATGGTTGTCGGCACCTGGGGATGATGAATGATGATCGCACTGCCGATCTCGATGGAAAAAGAAAAAGATGGTGACGGGGATAACGCTAACCGCGGAACCTCGGTCATCACGCGTACCAAGCCCAAGACGAAACGTCCGAACCTGTATCGCGTACTCCTCTTGAATGACGACTACACCCCGATGGATTTCGTCATCCACATACTGGAGCGGTTCTTTCAGAAGGACAGGGAGGCTGCCACGCTTATCATGCTCCACGTTCATAACCATGGAGTGGGTGAATGCGGAATTTATACCTACGAAGTAGCGGAAACGAAGGTGAGCCAGGTAATGGATTTTGCCAGACAGCATCAGCATCCGCTCCAATGTGTCATGGAAAAGAAGTGAGGAACCCGACGTGCCCACATTTTCGCCTAGTCTTGAAAAGGCGCTGCATCAGGCACTGACCTTCGCCAACGAGCGGCATCATGAATATGCCACGCTCGAACATCTGCTTCTCGCGTTGATTGATGACGCGGACGCGGCGGCGGTCATGGGCGCTTGTAACGTCAACCTTGAAAACCTGCGCAAGACCGTTTCCGATTATGTCGATAACGAACTTGCCAACCTCGTGACCGGCTATGACGAAGACTCGAAGCCTACCTCCGGCTTCCAGCGTGTCATCCAGCGGGCCGTCATCCATGTCCAGTCTTCCGGTCGTGAAGAAGTAACTGGTGCCAATGTGCTCGTTGCGATTTTCGCCGAGCGCGAAAGTCATGCCGCATTCTTCCTGCAGGAGCAGGAAATGACCCGTTACGATGCGGTCAATTATATCTCTCACGGTATCGGCAAGCGCCCGGGTTCCTCCCAGTCCCGTACGCCGCGCGGTTCCGAAGAGCCTGATTCCGAGGCAAAGCCATCGCGTGGAGGCGGCGAACCGGAAGAGGGTGCAGCCAAGAAACCTCAGGATGCGCTTAAGGCATACTGCGTCAATCTGAACGACAAGGCCAAGGATGGGCGCATCGATCCGCTGATCGGTCGCCATTCGGAAGTCAACCGGACGATCCAGGTCCTGTGCCGTCGCTCCAAGAACAACCCGCTCTATGTGGGTGATCCGGGCGTGGGCAAGACCGCGATCGCCGAAGGTCTCGCCAAGCGCATCGTCGAAGGCAAGGTGCCTGAAGCGCTCGCCGATGCGACGATCTTCTCGCTCGACATGGGTACGCTGCTCGCCGGCACCCGTTATCGCGGTGACTTCGAAGAGCGCCTGAAGCAGGTCGTCAAGGAACTGGAAGATTTTCCGGGTGCGGTCCTGTTCATCGACGAAATCCACACCGTTATCGGTGCGGGTGCAACGTCGGGCGGCGCGATGGATGCGTCCAACCTGTTGAAGCCAGCTCTGTCCTCCGGGCAGATCCGCTGCATCGGTTCGACCACCTACAAGGAATATCGCCAGTTCTTCGAAAAGGATCGGGCTCTGGTCCGCCGCTTCCAGAAAATCGACGTCAATGAGCCGTCCATCCCGGATGCGATCGAGATCATGAAGGGCCTGAAGCCCTATTTCGAGGACTACCACAAGCTTCGCTACACCAACGAGGCGATCAAGTCGGCCGTCGAACTGTCGGCCCGCTACATTTCCGACCGCAAGCTGCCGGACAAGGCGATCGACGTGATCGACGAGACCGGTGCGGCGCAGATGCTGCTGCCGGCCTCCAAGCGCCGCAAGCTGATCACCGAGAAGGAGATCGAGGCCACCATCGCGACGATGGCGCGGATACCGCCTAAAACCGTTTCCAAGGATGACGAGGCTGTTCTCGCCAACCTGGAAAAGGAACTGCGGTCCGTCGTCTACGGTCAGGATGCCGCGATCGAAGCACTTTCGACCGCGATCAAGCTGGCGCGTGCCGGCCTGCGCGAGCCGAACAAGCCGATTGGTTCCTACGTCTTCTCCGGCCCGACAGGCGTTGGTAAGACGGAAGTGGCCAAACAGCTTGCAGCTTCGCTCGGCGTCGAGTTGCTGCGGTTCGACATGTCGGAATATATGGAACGCCATACGGTCTCCAGACTGCTTGGCGCACCTCCCGGCTATGTCGGATTCGATCAGGGCGGTCTTCTGACCGATCAGGTCGATCAGCATCCGCACAGTGTGCTGCTGCTCGACGAAATCGAGAAGGCGCATCCGGATATCTACAACATCCTGCTGCAGGTCATGGACCACGGTTCGCTGACCGACCACAACGGCAAGAAGATCGATTTCCGCAACGTCATCCTGATCATGACGACCAATGCGGGCGCTTCGGAAATGGCCAAGGCCGCCTTCGGCTTCGGTTCTTCCAAGCGCACCGGCGAAGACGAAGAGGCATTGAACCGCCTGTTCACGCCGGAATTCCGCAACCGTCTCGACGCGACGATACCGTTCGCGCCGCTGCCGACGGCCGTCATCCATCAGGTCGTGCAGAAGTTCGTCATGCAGCTGGAAACCCAGCTGTCCGAACGCAACGTCACGTTTGACCTGCATGAGGATGCGATCGCATGGCTGGCCGACAAGGGTTACGACGAGAAGATGGGCGCCCGCCCTCTTTCCCGCGTGATCCAGGAATACATCAAGAAGCCGCTTGCCAATGAGATCCTGTTCGGGGCTCTGCGCAAGGGTGGTGTAGTCCGCGTCACGGTCGGCAAGGACGACAACGGCAAGGACAAGCTGGTGCTCGATTCCATTCCGGAAGCCGTGCCGGTAAAGCCCAAGCCGGAAGCCGAAGTGGAAGAGGCTGCCGAAGAGGCAAAGGCCAAGGTTGTAAAGCCGAAGGCCGCCAAGAAATCCTCGTCCAAGGGCAAGGATGGCGGTAAGGGCGCAGCAGCCAAAGCCAAAGCGGATGACGACGGCGACGTAATCGCCGAAGAAGCGCCGAAGCCACGCAAGAGCAGCACCGTTCCGCGTGTGCCGAAGAGTAAGTAATCGCTCTCATATCGATTGAATGAAAGATGCCGGGCTTGTCCCGGCATCTTTGTATTTGTAGGCATATTTGATCAACAGCAAATGGAATGCCTATGTCTGCAGAGCAGCGCAATGAGCCCGGTAACTTGAAATGGTTCCTGACGGGCATGCGCGGCGTCATCTCGCTTCCCGCCATTATTCTGATGACGTCCTATGTCGGGTTTGCCGCATTCGCGCTACAGGCAGGGTTGACGCGTTGGGAGGCCGTGATCATGACGCTCGGCGTCTGGGCCCTGCCGTCGCAGATGATCCTTGTCGGCTCGATGATCGGCGGAGCCAATATCGTTGCGTCGTTTCTTGCCGTTACCCTGTCCGCCATCCGGATGATGCCGATGGTGGCGTCGATCGTGCCGGAGATGCGGACGCAAAAGACGCCGGTATGGCTGCTTCTGTTCCTGTCGCATTTCATTGCGATCACGTCCTGGGTGTTCGCCTCGACGCATCTGCGCGATGTGCCGCGCCAGAACCGGGTCGCCTTCTTCGCCGGTTTCGGCCTAACGCTTACCTGCGGCAATGCTGCGATCGTCGGCATCAGCTATGGCATCGTTTCGCAATTTCCGCCGGTCGTGGCGGGCGCCCTCTTCATGCTGACACCGGTCTATTTCATCTCGTCGATCTGGGCGAGTTCCAGACAGTTCGTGGTGAAGCTCGCCTTTATCATCGGCATCGTCACAGGGCCGCTCTTGGCGCTCGTCGCCCCGCAGTTCGATGTGCTGATTGCCGGCCTCGGCGGCGGAACGGTTGCCTATCTGATCGATCGATACCGGCGACAGCGTCGGCGTGCGATTGAGGAGGCAGTGTGATGCTGGAGGAATACTGGACCTATATCCTGATCATCGTTGCCGGCTTCATCGCAACGGACTTCTGGCGCTGGCTCGGCGTTCTGGCCGGCAACAGGCTGAATGAGGAATCCGAGGCGCTGAACTGGGTGAGGGCGGTTGCGACAGCGCTCGTGATGGCCGTCACCGCCAAGCTGATCGTTTTTCCAACAGGCGTATTGGCCGATTCTCCGCTCTGGCTTCGGCTTTCTGCCGCGGGTATCGGCTTTTGCATTTTTCTGCTGACGGGCAAGAAGGTGGCGATCGGCGTCATCGCACCGATCGCCATCCTTGTCGCAGGCCTGTTTCTGCTCAAAGCCTGATCAGGCGCCGAGTGCATCAACGACCTTTTTGGCGTTGGCAGCCAGAACGCCATGGTCTTCCATCTGGCCGCTATGCGGCTTCAGGCCGGCGCCTTCGTAGCGCGGGATGATGTGGAAATGCAGGTGATAGACGGTCTGGCCGGCAGCCGGTTCGTTGAACTGCGTGACCGTGATGCCATCGGCCTCGAACGCATCCTTGGCCGCATTGGCAAGCTTCTGCACGATCGGAATGACTTTCGACAGGGTGGCCGGGTCAGCGTCGAGAATATTGCGCGAGGGCGTCTTCGGTATCACCAGGAGGTGACCTGGGGATTGCGGCATGACATCCATAAAGGCCAGAGTGTCGGCATCCTCGTAAACGCGGTGGCAGGGAATTTCGCCGCGCAGGATCTTTGCGAAGATGTTGTTGTCGTCGTAGCTCATGGAAGTCCTCTTCTATCTGCTTCTTTCAACGCAATTCCGAACGCAAAACCGGTGCTCGCTTTTGCCGGAATTACTTCAATCAATCATCCTGCTGCCGCTCGCCTTTTCGGAAAGGGCTGTGCTCGGACAGGTATTCGTTCATGCCGTCCACCTCCTGCCGCTCGCGCTCCAGATAGTCGGAAATCGCGCGGCGCAGGCCCGGATGGGCGATGTAATGCATGGAATGGGTGGTGACGGGAAGATAACCGCGGGCGAGCTTGTGCTCGCCCTGCGCGCCAGCTTCGACGCGCTTCAATCCCTTGGCAAGCGCGAAGTCGATGGCTTGATGATAGCAGACTTCGAAATGCAGGAAGGGATGATCCTCTATGCAGCCCCAATGCCGGCCATAGAGGGTGTCGTCGCCGATGAAGTTGATCGCGCCTGCGATATAACGTCCATCGCGTTTTGCCATGACCAGCAGGATGTCATCGGCCATGTGGCTGCCGATCAGCGAATAGAAGCTGCGGGTGAGATAGGGCCGACCCCATTTGCGGCCGCCGGTGTCCATGTAGAAGGCGAAGAACTGGTCCCAGATATCCTCGGTCAGATCGGCGCCGGTCAGCCAGTCGATCGAAATCCCATTCTCCAGTGCGGCGCGACGTTCCTTCTTCAGCGCCTTGCGTTTGCGTGACGCCAGCGTTTCGAGGAATGCGTCGTGATCGGCATAACCTTCGTTGATGAAATGGAATTGCTGGTCAGTCCGGTGGAGGTAGTCGGCCTCCTCGAAGACCTCGATCTCGTTTTCCGGTATGAAGGTTACGTGGGCCGATGATATTCCAAGCTGTCGTGTCACTTCCTGGAGACCTGTGGCAAGCGTGGCCTGCATGATCTCACGATCATAACCGGAAGCGACCAGCAGGCGAGGGCCGGTAGCCGGCGTGAAGGGTATGGCGCATTGCAGTTTCGGATAATAGCGCCCGCCCGCTCGCTCGAAGGCGTCCGCCCAGCCGTGGTCGAAGACGTATTCGCCCTGGCTATGGCTTTTCAGATAGGCGGGGATTGCGCCGATCAGCGTGCCTTCTTCGGTTTCGAGAAGAATGTGATGCCCATGCCAGCCGGTCTTGGCCGTGGCAGAGCCTGATTGTTCCAGCGACGAAAGGAAAGCATGCGAGAGAAACGGATTGTAGGGGACCGCTGTTGAGGAGCTTTCCCGTGAAGCACCCGCAAGCCGCGACCAGCTTTCAGGGCTGATCGCGGCAAAGGATTGTTCGATGCGGATTGAAAGATTACCGGCCATGTACCTGAATTATGCAGTGGGCGACGTGCGCGGGTCAAACCCTTCGAACGTCATCTGATCCGCATATTTATAGGTAGCCTCGCGCGCGTTTTCATCCCTGACAGTCCAGGTAATCAACGCAATGCCGGTCTGTCTCTGGGCGGTGACGAAGCTGTTCGGCAGGTCGGACCAGTGATAGGAGATGAAATCCAGCCCAAGCTGGGCCATTTCATCATGCTTGAAGAACTCTTCCGGCTGGCTGCCTTCAGCGGTCAGGCCGATCGGATAAGGTGTGTCGGCCTTCTTCAGATCGCGGATCAGGTGATGGTCGAAGCTCATCAGCGCGACTTTGCCCTGATAACCTTCCAGCTCTTCGAGAACGATATCGACGAAGCCGTCATCTTCTTCGGCGGTGCGGCCTTTCAATTCGATCACAAGCGGTACGCGACCATCGACCAGTTTGAGCATCTGCTTCAAGGTCGGGATCCTGTCGGCCGTTCCGCCGATGGAAAGCAGGCCGAGTTCAGAGGCGGTGCGCTCCCGCACATCGCCCTTGATGCCGCAGACGCGCTCAAGCTTGTCGTCGTGGAAGACCATCGGAATGCTGTCCGCGGAAAGCTGCAGGTCGCATTCGATGGCAAAGCCGGCATCCGCGGCGCGGGCGAAGGCCGAGAGGGAGTTCTCCCATACGGCCTTGTTCATGTCGTGATAGCCGCGATGCGCGACGGGCAGATCCTTGATCCAGGATGCAGATGTCATGCTTCGATCTCGATAACGGCTTCGATTTCAACGGCGGCATTGAGCGGCAATGCGGCCATGCCAACGGCAGCGCGAGCATGCTTGCCAGCTTCGCCCAGGACGTTTGCAATCAGGTTCGATGCGCCGTTGGTGACGATATGCTGCTCGGTGAAGCCGGGAGCGGAGGCGACAAAGCTCGACAGCTTGACGACGCGCTTGATCTTGCCGAGATCGCCGCCGAGTGCTGCCTTTGCCTGCGACAGGATGTTGATGGCGCAAAGTTCGGCTGCGCGGCTCGCCGTTGTCACATCAACGTCACTGCCGACCAGGCCTTTGATCTCAAGCTTGCCATTTTCGGTCGGCAACTGTCCGGAGATATAAAGCATGTTGCCGCTGATGACATAGGACACGTAGTTGGCTGCGGGCGCCGCTGCCACGGGGAGGGTAATTCCAAGTTCCTTCAGGCGGCTTTCGATGGCATCGGACATTTCGGTCTCCGGTTTGTTGTCAAGCGTACAAAAATCCTTCATCAAGGTCATAACCTTGGCTGATGGCGTTCTTATAACACCCGCGCCCGAGTCCAACAGGAGAATATGAATGCTGCGCACGAGCCTCGCGCTGTTCCTCGTCACCAGTGCCGGTGTCGCCTCCGCTGCGCCGATCAGCGCCGACAGTGCTGCGCGCCTGCTTATTCCTCACAGGGCGGTCTATGACCTCAAGCTCAAGGATGCGTCCGAGCGCTCCGGCATCGAGGGCATGTTCGGCCGTATGGTCTATGAATTCAACGGCTCTGCCTGCACCGGGTTCACGACCAATTTCCGCCTCGTCACCAAGATCAGCACGGGCGAGGAGACGCGTGTCAGCGACCAGCAGACCAAGACGTTCGAAGATCTTTCCGCGAAGCAGTTTCATTTCGAGACCAAGTCCTTCACCGATGAGCAACTCGACAAGAGCGTGACCGGCGATGCGAGCGAAGGCGAGAGCGGGGTGAAGGTCGAGCTGCAGGGGGCAAATGGCAGAGAAGTGGATCTGCCGGCAAGCGCGTTCCCGACCAGTCATATGCTCGACATCATTCAACAGGCCAAGGACAACAAACGTATCTTTGAGACGCGTGTCTTCGATGGCTCAGAAAACGGCGATCAGGCACTTCTGACCTCAACCGTGATCGGCAAGGCGGAGACGCCGGAAAAAGGCGATACCGAAGCCGGTGCCGCCGGCGAGTTTGCCAAGACTCCCTACTGGCCGGTAACGATCGCCTATTTCAACGATGGCGCCGCCGGCGATCCGATGCCCGTCTACAATATGTCTTTCAAGCTCTACGAGAACGGCATAACCCGTGATCTGACCATGGATTACGGTGATTTTTCGCTGGAAGGCAGCCTCGTGAAGCTGGAGTTGCTGAAGACACAGCAGGATCCGTGCCCTGCGGTGCCGCGTTAGTAACGATCTTGCCATTTGATTTGGAACACGCGGTCGCAGTGCCGAATCTAGGCGTCACAATACTCGACACATTGTTAGTTTCGTGTCTGTAGTTGCGCCGCAATAAGGAGTGATTCATGGCATTGATCGGATTTAAAAACACCCACAATCAGGAAGTCTACATCAACCCGGCGCAGATCCTTTATGTGATGCCCTTCGAAGAAGGTGTGACGATCGTTACGTTTGCTGCGGTCAATGGCGCCGGGCAGCCGCATACGATCTATATCCGTGGGAGTGTCGAGCAGGTCCGCCAAAGGCTCGGGGCCAAGGCCTGACCGGTTTCGCTTGTGTCGTGCGGTGAAAGCTGCACCACAGCGCTTGCAATTTTCCACAATCGCCTGTATGGGCACCGATATTCCACACGTGAGGCATGGGATCATCCGGGAGAAATCCGGATTTTTCCGCCCGGTGGCATTCTCGAAGAGGGTGCTGTTTGCCTTGCGGAGGTTCAACCGGAAAAGGATAACTAGGCATGGCATTGCCCGATTTCTCTATGCGTCAGCTCCTCGAAGCAGGCGTCCACTTCGGCCACCAGACG
The DNA here is from genome assembly GCF_017313375.1 of Agrobacterium sp. Ap1. NCBI lineage: Bacteria > Pseudomonadati > Pseudomonadota > Alphaproteobacteria > Hyphomicrobiales > Rhizobiaceae > Agrobacterium > Agrobacterium sp. Ap1. The sequence continues at coordinate 257,521 of NZ_JAFLMY010000005.1, read as the reverse complement.
CACCGCTGGAACCCGAAGATGAAGCCGTACATCTTCGGCGACCGTAACAACATCCACATCATCGACCTGGCCCAGACCGTTCCGATGCTGTCGCGCGCCCTGCAGGTCGTGTCCGACACCGTTGCCCGTGGCGGCCGTGTTCTGTTCGTTGGCACCAAGCGCCAGGCTTCCGAGCTTGTTGCTGATTCCGCCAAGCGTTCGGCTCAGTACTACGTCAACTCCCGCTGGCTCGGCGGCATGATGACCAACTGGAAGACCATTTCGAACTCGATCGCCCGTCTGCGCAAGCTCGATGAGATCCTGAACTCGGAACAGTCCGGCTATTCCAAGAAGGAGCGTCTGAACCTTGAGCGCGAACGCGAGAAGCTGGAAAAGGCTCTCGGCGGTATCCGCGACATGGGCGGCGTTCCGGACCTGATGTTCATCATCGACACCAACAAGGAAAAGATCGCGATCGACGAAGCCAAGCGCCTCGGCATTCCGGTCGTTGCCATCATCGACTCGAACTGCGATCCGGACCTGATCGACTTCCCGATCCCGGGTAACGACGACGCTTCGCGCGCCATCGCTCTCTACTGCGACCTGATCGCTCGCGCTGCCATCGACGGCATCGCTCGCCAGCAGGGCGCTTCTGGCCGTGACCTCGGCGCGTCCGCCGAAGCTCCGGTCGAGCCGGCTCTCGAAGGCGAAGCTGAAGCCTAAGGCCAAGGTTGGAACGGTTTATCCGTTCCTGCTTTTTCAATTCGACCGAGGCCAGAGAGACGATCCCTGGCCTCGGTTTGTTTAAAGTCCTGTTCGCCTGCGATCCATCGGATTGTGGTTGAAGGGCAGGCCGGCGGTGGTCTTCATCACCCTGTCACACTTCCGGGTACATTCGTTCCCAAAACCTTGAGTTCGCCGAGCTTTTCGGCGCTACGCAATTTAAACCGACAAGAGGCTTACAATGGCTGAGATCACCGCTGCACTGGTGAAGGAACTGCGCGAAAAGTCCGGCGCAGGCATGATGGACTGCAAGAAGGCGCTGACCGAAAACAACGGCGACATCGAAGCGGCAATCGACTGGCTGCGCGCCAAGGGTATCGCCAAGGCCGACAAGAAGTCTGGCCGTACGGCTGCAGAAGGTCTGATCGGCGTTGCATCGACCGGCACCAAGGCCGTTGTCGTCGAAGTCAACTCTGAAACCGACTTCGTTGCCCGTAACGACGCCTTCCAGGTAATCGTTCGTGGCATTGCCGATGTTGCACTCACCACTGACGGTTCCGTCGAAGCTGTCGGCGCCGCCATCTACCCGGCAACCGGCAAGTCGGTCACCGACACGATCAAGGACGCTGTTGCCACGATCGGCGAAAACATGAACCTGCGCCGTTCGGTAGCACTCGAAGTGGAAGATGGCGTCGTTGCCACCTACATCCACAACGCTGCTGCCGATCGCCTCGGCAAGCTCGGCGTTCTGGTTGCGCTCAAGTCGACCGGTAACAAGGACGCACTGAACGCCATCGGCCGTCAGGTCGCCATGCATATTGCCGCAACGGCTCCGCTCGCCGTACGCGCAGAAGAAGTCGATGCTGCCGTCGCCGAGCGCGAACGCCACGTCTTCATCGAGCAGGCTCGCGAATCTGGCAAGCCGGAAGCCATCATCGAAAAGATGGTTGAAGGCCGCATGCGTAAGTTCTTCGAAGAAGTCGCGCTTCTGTCGCAGGCTTTCGTCATCAATCCTGACCTGACCGTCGGCGCTGCCATCAAGGAAGCCGAAAAGGAAGTCGGCGCACCGATCGAAGTGACCGGCATGGCTCGTCTTCTGCTCGGCGAAGGCGTCGAAAAGGAAGAAACCGACTTTGCTGCAGAAGTTGCTGCTGCTGCAAAGGGCTGATTTCCTCGCCTAATCCAGTGAAAACTATAAGGGCACCGGTGACAAGCCGGTGCCCTTCGTGTATCCGCAAGCCGTTTGATCTCTCCGTTTCCGTTTCGCTTTTAAAGGAGCCGTCATGTCGTCTCAGCCCATATATAAACGCGTTCTCCTCAAGGCCTCCGGCGAGGCTCTCATGGGCAGCCAGGGGTTTGGCATCGATGTCGCGGTCGCCGACCGTATCGCTTCCGATATTGCCGAAGCACGGCGCATGGGCGTCGAGGTTGGTGTGGTCGTCGGCGGCGGCAACATTTTCCGCGGCGTGGCCGTGGCCTCCAAGGGCGGCGATCGTGTGACCGGCGACCATATGGGCATGCTGGCCACCGTGATCAACGCGCTGGCGCTTGCAACGTCGCTGCGCAAGCTCGACATCGATACCGTCGTTCTTTCGGCTATCGCCATGCCGGAAATCTGTGAAAGCTTCTCGCAGCGCCAGGCGCTGCATCACATGGCGCAGGGCCGGGTAGTGATTTTCGCCGGCGGCACAGGCAACCCATTCTTCACCACCGATTCGGCAGCTGCGTTGCGCGCCGCGGAAATCGGTGCCGAAGCTATCTTCAAGGGCACCCAGGTGGATGGCATCTATTCCGCCGACCCGAAAAAGGATCCGAATGCTACCCGCTTCGACGCGCTGACGCATAGCGAGGTTCTGGAAAAGGGCCTCGCGGTGATGGATGTCGCAGCGGTCGCGCTCGCCCGCGAAAACCATATTCCGATCGTCGTCTTCTCGATTCATGAGCCGGGCGGCTTTACGCAGATCTTGACCGGCGGCGGCCTCAAGACGATCGTATCCGACAACTGAGAAATTACCGCGATCTTTCTGCCGATCAGAAAGTTCAACGATAACAAGATGGAGTTCCAACGATGAGTGGATCAGTCGATCTCAACGACATCAAGCGCCGCATGGAAGGTGCAGTCAATGCCTTCAAGAGCGATATCGCGTCTCTGAGAACCGGTCGCGCGTCGGCCAACGTTCTTGATCCGATTACCGTTGAGGCCTACGGCTCGCGCGTACCGCTGAATCAGGTGGCGAATATCACCGTGCCGGAGCCCCGCATGCTGGGTGTCTCGATCTGGGACAAGTCCATGGTTCGGGCTGTAGAAAGTGCCATTCGCGAATCGCACCTTGGCCTCAACCCGATCGTCGACGGGCAGAACCTTCGCATCCCGCTGCCTGAACTCAATGAAGAGCGCCGCAAGTCGCTGGTCAAGGTTGCGCATGATTATGCGGAGAAAGCCAAGGTCGCTGCCCGGCATGTTCGTCGCGATGGCATGGAAGGCCTGAAAAAAGCCGAAAAGGATGGCGTAATCGGCCAGGACGATAGCCGCTCGCAGTCCGAAAAGGTTCAGAAGATGACCGATGACACGATTTCTGAAGTCGACCGCTTGCTTGCGGATAAGGAAAAGGAAATCATGCAGGTCTAGGTTGGGTATCTTTATCCCTCCCTCGGCCGTTGAAGGAAATGCATAGGACATGCTGACGCCAGATATTGCGATCATTCCGGAGCACGTTGCCATTATCATGGATGGCAACGGTCGGTGGGCCAACAAGCGCGGTCTGGCCCGGACGATGGGGCACAGCAAGGGTGTCGAGGCCGTCAAGGAAACGGTCCGGGCGGCTGGTGAGCTAGGCGTCCGGTATTTGACGCTATTTGCGTTCTCGTCGGAAAACTGGAGCCGGCCGGAAGCCGAGGTCAGTGATCTGCTCGGCCTCCTTCGCCGTTTTATACGACGCGACCTAGCCGAACTTCATCGAGAAAACGTACGGATCAAAGTTATCGGTGAGCGCGACAAACTGCGTGGCGATATTCTGCCGCTTCTTCTGGAGGCGGAGGAGACGACGCGTAACAACACGGCGCTTACGGTGGTGATCGCGTTCAATTACGGGTCTCGCGACGAAATTGCGCGTGCAACCACGAGGATTGCGCAGAAGGTCAAGGCCGGCCTCCTTGATCCTGCTTCCATCAGTTCCGAGATGATCAGCGATCATCTCGATACGGCGGGCATACCGGATCCGGATCTCATCATCCGCACGAGCGGCGAGGAGAGACTTTCGAACTTCCTGCTCTGGCAGGCCGCGTATTCGGAATTCGTTTTCCTTCCCGACTATTGGCCGGATTTCAACCGGGATCTTTTTGTCGAAGCGCTCAAGATCTATGCGTCGCGTAACAGGCGCTTTGGCGGTTTGTCTGCAAGACCTGCGGCGGTGGTCGGCTGATGGGGCAGGAGCTCAAACTTCGCATCGCGTCCGCTATTGTGCTGGCCGTGATCGTCCTTGCCGCAACATGGATAGGTGGCTGGGCGTTCAATCTTGTGGCTGCCGTGATGGCACCGCTGATCTATTATGAATGGTCAACGATCACGGGCCTTTCGGAGCGGAGCTTCAAGGCCAATGCGTTCGGCTGGCTGGTCGTTCTACTTATCGCTGCCGATCTCATCATCGGAGAAGGCGAGCTGTCCATGCCGCTGCTTTGCGGTGGTGTCGTTACGGGCGTGCTGTTGGCGATCCTTGGGCACGGCTCCTGGTGGCTTCCGGGCGGTATTGTCTATGCCGGATTGAGCGGCATCTCTCTTGCAGCCATCCGCGGTGATAATCAGGCGGGGTTTGTCGCCACGCTTTTCATCTTCGCAGTGGTGTGGGGGACCGATATCCTGGCCTATTTTGTCGGTCGTGCTATTGGCGGTCCGAAGCTTGCACCGCGCATTTCCCCCGGCAAGACATGGTCCGGGGCGATCGGCGGAACGGTTGCAGGCGTTGCCGCCAGTGGTTTGCTTACGCTTGGCGTATTTTCGCGGCTTTCACTGTGGACGATGGCGCTTGCCTTCCTGCTGTCTGTTGCGAGCCAGATCGGCGATCTTTTCGAATCCTTCATCAAGCGACGTTTCGGTGTGAAGGACAGCAGCCATCTCATTCCCGGACACGGTGGCGTGATGGACCGTGTGGACGGCTTGGTTTTTGCCTGTTTTGCCGTATTTCTGCTGACGCTTGTGGACACGGCCATGAAAGGCCATGTTAGCAACTCGGTCGCTGCCTTCATCTTCGGTCTCTAAAGCGGCGACCAGCCTCGATATCGTGAAGCGGAAACACTGATGGCCATCTTCGGTTTCATAACGGGCTACATTATCCCGTTCATCCTCGTCCTCTCTCTGCTCGTTTTCGTTCATGAGATGGGTCACTATCTCGTGGGGCGATGGAGCGGGATTCGGGTGACTGCATTTTCGGTCGGCTTTGGTCCTGAATTGATCGGCTTCACCGATAGCCATGGTACACGCTGGAAGCTTTCTGCTATTCCGCTCGGCGGCTACGTAAAGTTCTTTGGTGACGAGGATGCTTCGAGCCTGCCCGATGCATCAAGCGTTTCCCACATGAACGAGGCCGACAGGGCTCGGACACTTGCGGGCGCAAAGTTGTGGAAACGCGCCGCTACCGTTGCTGCAGGCCCTATCGCCAACTTCATCCTCGCGATCGCCATTTTCGCCGTACTGTTTTCCGTCTACGGCAAGATGATCGCCGATCCGGTTGTCGCCGAAGTGCGTCCGGACAGTGCGGCCGCTGAAGCCGGCGTGCGGCCCGGAGACCGGCTCGTTGCACTCGACGGAAGCAAGGTTTCCACATTCGAGGATGTCCGCCGTTATGTCAGCGTTCGGCCGGAGACGCCAATCGTCGTGACGGTGAAAAGGGACGGTCAGGATCTCGATCTGCCGATGGTGCCGAAGCGCACGGAGATCAACGATCAGTTCGGAAACAAGGTCGAACTCGGGCTTATCGGTGTCGTTACCAATGAGGAGCGCGGCAATTTCCGACTGGAGACGTTCACTCCGCTTCAGGCTGTCGGCGAGGGCGTGAAAGAGACCGGCAACATTATCACCGGCACATTCCGCTATATCGGCAATCTGGTGACCGGCCGTATGAAGGCTGACCAGCTGGGTGGCCCGGTTCGCGTTGCCCAGGCTTCGGGGCAGATGGCCACGCTCGGCTTCGCCGCGGTGATCCAGCTTGCCGCAGTCCTTTCCGTTTCCATTGGACTTTTGAACCTTATGCCTGTTCCGGTGCTTGACGGCGGCCATTTGGTTTTCTACGCAATAGAAGCTGTGAGGGGGAAGCCTCTGGGTGCTGGAGCTCAGGAGATCGCATTCCGTATCGGTCTTGCGATGGTACTCAGTCTGATGGTGTTTGCCACCTTCAACGATATCACCAACCTTATTGGCTAAGCGAGCTGCGGGTGAATAAACCAATTATTCACCATGTTTACAATGTTGCGTGGCGCGAGAGCCACGCTTCAAAAGGAAGTAAATAGAAATTAACGCGATAGCTTGCTTGTAGGGCAAAAGAAGGTAAAACGACACACGTGGCCGGAGTCGGGCTCCACCCGCCGAGGGACAACGGGAAAAGGTAAGAATTGAAAATGAAGGCTGGTTCAAAGTTTTTGAACGCAGTGTCGGCGTTTGCGCTGTCTGCTAGTGTTGTTGCGTCGGGTTCGGGCGTCATGGTGCTTGCCAGTGCTGCGAATGCTGAAGCTGCTGTCATCCGCAGCGTTCAGGTGCGTGGCGCCCAGCGCGCCGGCGAGGAAGCTGTTCGGTCCAACCTGACGATTCAGCCCGGTGTTGCCTTTTCCGGCGCTGATATCGACGAATCGGTCAAGCGTCTTTACGCGACCGGTTATTTTTCAGATGTGAAGATCAGTGTTTCCGGCAGCTCGCTTGTGGTGACTGTCGCTGAAAACGAGCTGGTCAACCAGGTCGTCTTCAACGGCAATCGCAAGATCAAGGACGACAAGCTGGCAGGCGTCGTGCAGACGCAGCCGCTTGGTCCTTACAGCCAGGCGATGGTCAATGCCGATATCGAGCGCATTCGTACCGCCTATTCGCAGATCGGTCGCAGTGACGTCGAAATTACGACCCAGACGGTCAATGTCGGTCAGGGTCGCGTCAATATCGCTTTCGTTATCAACGAAGGTGACCGCACGAAGATCGCCGATATCAATTTCGTCGGTAATCAGGCTTACGGCGACGGTCGTCTGAAGGCCGTTATCGCCACCAAGGAATCCGGTCCGCTCTCGTTCCTTACCCGCAAGGACGTTTACAGCCAGGACAAGCTGCGCGCTGACGAAGATGCGCTGCGCCAGTTCTACTACAATCACGGTTATCCGGATTTCCGTATCGTTTCCTCCGATGCGCAGCTCGATACAACGACCAACAAGTACACGATCAACTTCACGGTTGAAGAAGGTGCTCGCTACCAGTTCGGCGATATCAACGTCGAATCCAGCGTCGAAGGCGTTAGCGGCGATGAGCTCAAGGGCCTGGTCGAGACCAAGTCCGGCGCTGTTTACGATGCTCGTGAAATTCAGAAGTCTATGGAAGCCATATCCAAGCAGGTTGCGTCGAAGGGGTATCCTTTCGCTCGTGTAACCCCGCGCGGCGACCGTAACCTTCAGACGAATACGATCGGCGTTTCTTACATGGTCGATCAGGGCGAACGCGCCTATGTCGAGCGTATCGAGATCCGCGGTAACACGCGTACCCGTGACTACGTCATTCGCCGCGAGTTCGATTTCAGTGAAGGCGATGCCTTCAATCAGGAAATGATCTCGCGCGCAAAGCGTCGCCTTGAAGCTCTCGGCTACTTTACGTCGGTCAATATCTCGACCACGCAGGGCAGTGCTGCAGACCGCGTCGTTATCGTCGTGGACGTCGAAGACCAGTCGACCGGCTCGTTCGGTATCGGCGCCGGTTATTCGGCTGGTGGTGACGGCTTTATCCTTGAAGCTTCGGTTGAAGAAAAGAACTTCCTCGGTCGCGGCCAGTATGTTCGTATCGCTGCCGGTGGCGGCCTGAATGACTCGCGTACTTACACGCTGTCATTCACCGAGCCTTATTTCCTCGGTTACCGTCTGGCTGCTGGTTTCGACGTCTTCCGCAGTGAAACGTCATCGAATGATAATTATGATTATTCGGAACAGGGATTCACACTGCGTGTGACAGCCCCGATCACCGAAGATCTGGCGACGACTTTCCGTTATACCTACAAGCAGATCGAGTACGAGAGCAGCGGCTCCGATTATGACGACCTGTCTCCGGTCTATCAGGATCTCGTCGACCACGGCAAATATACGCAGTCGTCGGTCGCTCAGACGCTGACCTACAATACGCTGGATAGCCAGACACTGCCGCGCGAAGGTATCTATGCGACCGTCACGCATGAATTCGCCGGCCTTGGTGGTGATTCGGAGTTCTATAAGCTCTCCGGTCGCGCTCGTTACTTCCAGACGCTTTCGACCGAAGCTGATCTTATCGGCTCACTGTCTGTCGGTGCCGGCCATGTTATCGCCACTGGCGACAACCTGAACGTTTTCGACCAGTTCACGCTCGGCGGACGTCAGGTTCGCGGCTTTGACAATAACGGTATCGGCCCGCGCACGAAGGCAGATGGCGACGCGCTTGGCGGCACCACCTACTTTACCGTGTCGGCTGATGCGTCCATGCCGTTCCCGGCTGTTCCGGAAGATATCGGTCTGCGCTTGGCCGCATTTGCGGACGCCGGCACGCTTTACGGTAACGACGTCAAGGTTAGCAAGGCGGACGTCGAAGGCACTGGCATGTCCTGGCGTGCATCCGTCGGTGTCGGCGTCATGTGGGCTTCGCCTTTCGGTAATATCCGGATGGATTACGCAATCCCGGTTCTCAAGGAAGACTTCGACGAGACCCAGGAATTCCGTTTCAGCATGGCAAACCAGTTCTGATCGTTTCCGGCCGCGAAAGCGGCCGGAAGCCTGTTCTGGAGCTTTAGCTTTATGGATCAAAATAATTTCTTTCCGCCCCATCATGGCGTGAGCCTTCGTGAGCTTGCGGTCCATCTTGGGGCAGAGCTTTTGGATGATACTGCCGGGGATCGCGTGATCCGTTCGGTGGCCCCGGTTGTGCGCGCTCAGGAAGGTCAGGTTTGTTATATCCTGTCGCGCAAGAACCGTAAGGAACTTGAGACCTGCATGGCTTCGGCGATCCTGTGTGATCCCGGTCTGGCCAGCATCGTGCCGGGTCACATAGCCGTTCTCCAGACAAAAACGCCGCACTCCGCTTTCGCAATGGCAGGGGCCCTTTTGCATCCGCGTGCGATGCGGCCAAGCCCTGTAACATCGGAAGGTGAGGGTGTGTCACCGGCTGCCTATGTCGATCCGACTGCGCGGCTGGAAGATGGCGTTACAGTTGAGCCCATGGCAGTCGTTGGCGCGCATGCGCATATTGGCTCGGGTACTCGTATCGGAGCCGGTGCTGTTGTCGGCGCGGACGTCCAGATCGGCCGTAATTGCAGCATTGCTGCTGGCGCGAGTGTTGTGGCAGCTCTGATCGGCAACAATGTCATCATCCATAATGGAGCGCGAATCGGCCAGGACGGTTTCGGTTTTGCGCCCGGACCGCGCGGCATGCTCAAAATCGTGCAGATCGGGCGCGTGATCATTCAGGATAATGTCGAGATCGGTGCGAATACCACGATCGACCGCGGCGCCATGGACGATACCGTCATTGGTGAAGGTACGAAAATCGACAATCAGGTCCAGATCGCCCATAACGTCCATATCGGACGCCATTGCGGCATTGCTTCAGGGGCTGGAATCGCCGGTTCGACAAAGATCGGCAACGGCGTCTTGATCGGCGGTGCTTCTGGCATAAATGGTCATATCTCGATCGGAGATGGCGTTCAGATCGCCGCAATGAGCGGCGTCGTGGCAGATATTCCGCCTGGCCTCAGGTATGGTGGAATACCGGCGCGACCAATGAAAGACTTTCTCCGCGAGATGGCCGAAAAGATGAGCCAGGTGGATGATAGGGCAAAACGCAGAGGAGAGAAAAACAATGACTGATGAGACCAAGCCGGAACTCGGCGCGGCCGACATTCAGGAAATCATGAAGCTTCTGCCTCATCGCTATCCTTTTCTGCTCGTTGACAAAATCATCGACATCGATGGTGACAATTCAGCTATCGGTATCAAGAACGTGACGGCGAACGAGCCGCAATTTCAGGGACATTTTCCTGAACGTCCGATTATGCCGGGAGTCCTTCTGGTCGAGGCGATGGCGCAGACCGCCGGTGCGATCTGTGCGCGCAAGGAAGGCGAAGGCGGCAATCTCGTCTATTTCATGACGATCGATAATGCCCGCTTCCGCAAGCCGGTTGTACCGGGTGATCGCGTGGAATTCCATGTCGTGAAGCAGAAGCAGCGCGGTAATATCTGGAAGTTCCATTGTGATGCCAAGGTCGAGGGCGCACTTGTAGCAGAGGCGGATATCGGCGCAATGATCGTCCGTAAGGAAGGCGAATGAGCACGATTGCAGCCAGCGCCCGCATTCATCCGACGGCGATTGTCGAGGATGGCGCGGTCATCGGTGAGAATGTCATTGTCGGACCATTCAGCCATGTCGGACCTCGCGTCGTTCTCAAGGACGATGTTGAACTGGCATCGCATGTCGTGGTCACCGGCAAGACCGAGATAGGCAGGGGGTGCCGCGTCTTCTCGATGGCCGTTATCGGCGGCGTATCTCAGAGCCTGCATGAGGCCGGAGAAGAATCCACGCTGACGGTCGGCGCCAACTGCGTCATGCGCGAAGGCGTAACAATGAATACCGGCACGGTTGGCGGTGGTGGCAAGACAGTTGTCGGTAGCAACTGCCTGTTCCTTGCCAACAGCCATGTGGCGCATGACTGCCAGCTTGGCAGCGACATCATCATGTCCAACAATGTGATGCTGGCCGGGCATGTTCATGTCGCAGACCGCGCCATTCTGGGTGGCGGCTGTGCTGTTCATCAGTTTTCTCGCATCGGTCGCCAAGCCTTTATTGGCGGTCTTTCGGCGGTCAACTATGATGTCATTCCCTATGGCATGCTGAACGGTAACCCGGGTGTTCTGGGCGGGCTGAACGTGGTCGGAATGACGCGCGCCGGCATGGATAAGCAGACGATCCATCGTGTGCGCCGCGCCTACAAGGATATCTTCGAAGGTGAGGGCAATGTTCGGGCGAATGCGGCCGCCGTTCGCGATGCCTATGTCGATTGCGCGGAAGCGATGGAAATCATCGATTTCATCACTGCCGACAGTGATCGTGCAATTTCCTCTCCCTTCCGCAGGAAGGGATGAGGTCCATGCCCGGCACGTCCGGCATGGCGCAAGAAGGTCATTCCGATGGTCGCCTGGCTATTATCGCAGGCCGTGGATTGTTGCCGCTCTATCTGGCGCAGGCTGCCAGAGCCGAAGGGGAAGATCCTTTCATCGTCGCTCTGAAGGATGAAGCCGATCACCGTTTCGATGGTTTCGAAATCATCTCCGTCGGCGTCGGCAATCTTGCAGCGATTGAAAAGTCTTTCCGTGAGTTGAAGATAGGCCGCGTCGTCATGTCCGGCGGCGTTGCCCGTCGGCCTGAATGGCGCGATATCCGGCCGACGTTCAAGACCATACTCAGCATGCCATCCGTCGTGCGCACGCTGATGTCGCATGGTGATGACACGGTCCTGCAAATGGTGATCAAGCTCATCGAGGGGATGGGTTGCACGGTGATCGGCGCCCACGAAATTGCGCCCGGCCTGCTTGCGCGCCTGGGACCGTTAGGACGAATGTCTCCGGCTGGTGATGATTTGCGGGATATTTCCAGAGGGGTCGAGGCCGCGCTGGCTCTCGGTCATCTGGATATAGGGCAGGGCGCTGTTTCCGTCGGTGGCCGCGTTGTCGCCATGGAAGGCGTCGAAGGCACCGATGCCATGCTTCAGCGGGTTGCGGAACTGCGCATCGGCGGCAGAATTTCGGCGCGTCGGCGTGGCGTGCTGGTCAAGCTTTGCAAGCCGCAGCAGGACATGCGCGCAGATCTTCCGACGATCGGGCCGTCAACCGTCGAAAATGCGGCGCGGGCAGGCTTGGCCGGTATCGCCGTAGAGGCTGGCAGGGCGCTTGTGCTTGAGGAAGCGGCGCTGATCTCGGCGGCGGATGCGGCGGGTATTTTCGTTTGCGGGATCGACCCGACGCTTGAAAACGGAGGGCTTTCATGAGCCGTGTCCTGAAGGTTGGCGTTATCGCAGGCGAGGTATCCGGTGATCTTCTGGGCGGCGATCTGATTGCGGCGCTCAAGGCTGCTCATGACCGGCCGGTGGAACTCGTCGGCGTGGGCGGAGATGCGCTGGCGGCGCAGGGTCTGCGTTCGCTTTTCGATTTTTCCGAGCTGTCGATCATGGGCTTGACGCAGGTTCTGTCCAGGTTGCCGAACCTGATCAAGCGCATCAACCAGACGGCAAGTGCGGTAATTGCGGCGAGGCCGGATGTGCTCGTCATAATCGACAGCCCGGACTTTACACATCGCGTGGCGAAGAAGGTGAGGGCGGCACTACCACGGCTGCCGATCGTCAACTATGTCTGCCCGAGCGTGTGGGCATGGAAAGAATATCGGGCCAAGGCAATGCTCGCTTATGTCGATCGCGTGCTTGCAGTCCTGCCGTTCGAACCGGAGGCGATGCAAAGGCTTGGCGGACCGGAGACGATTTTCGTTGGTCATCGTCTGACCAATGATCCGGACCTTCTTGAGGTCCGGCGCCAACGAGCTGCGCGACCGACCAAGGCGGTCAGCGAGAAAAAAACGATCCTGCTTTTGCCCGGCTCCCGGTCCGCGGAAATCAAAAGCCTTTTGCCTGTCTTCGGTGAGGCGGCAAAGGAGTTTTCGGAGCGTAACGGGGCCACGCGTTTTCTGCTGCCGACCGTTCCGCGTAGTGAAGCGCTGGTGCGGGAAATCGCTGCCAGTCTTCCGGTTGCCGTGGAGGTGGTTTCGGGTGCCGAGGCGAAGTGGGGTGCCTTCATCGAGGCCGATACTGCGATGGCTGCCTCCGGTACGGTCATCCTTGAACTTGGTCTTGCGACCGTTCCGGTCGTTTCCGCTTACAAGACGGATTGGCTGATCAAACTGCTCGCGGGTCGGATCAAGATCTGGACAGGAGCCTTGCCCAACCTCATCGCCGATTACCCCGTCGTGCCAGAGTATATCAACGAGGTGGTTCGACCCGGCAGCCTGTGCCGTTGGTCGGAGCGGCTGTCGAACGATACCGTACAGCGCCGGGCAATGCTGGAAGGATTTGATCTCGCATGGCAGCGGCTGCAGGTGCCGGTTCCTCCGGGCGAGGCGGCCGCGACAGCTGTCCTGGATCTATTGAACCGCAGCTAGCTTCACCGGCTGTTCGTGTGGAGCTGCCGATGAAGGTTTCTTCGTTCAATAAAAAACCCGGTCATACGACCGGGTTTTTTGTTTTCATCCAGATGGCGCTTAGCGCTTCGAAATCGGCAGGTAGTCACGCTTGGCTTCGCCCGTGTAGAGCTGGCGCGGGCGGCCGATACGCTGCTGCGGATCTTCGATCATCTCGGCCCACTGGGCGATCCAGCCGACGGTGCGGGCGAGCGCGAAGAGCACGGTGAACATGGTGGTGGGGAAGCCCATCGCCTTCAGCGTGATACCCGAATAGAAGTCGATGTTCGGATAGAGCTTCTTCTCGATGAAGTATTCGTCCGTGAGCGCGATCTTTTCAAGTTCCATGGCAACCTGCAGGAGCGGGTCGTCCTTGTGACCGAGTTCGGCCAGAACCTCATGCGTGGTCTTCTGCATGATCTTGGCGCGCGGGTCGTAGTTCTTGTAGACGCGGTGACCGAAGCCCATCAGGCGGAACGGATCGTTCTTGTCCTTGGCGCGTGCGATGTATTCCGGGATCTTGTCGACCGAACCGATTTCCTGAAGCATGTTGAGCGCTGCTTCGTTGGCACCACCGTGCGCTGGACCCCACAGGCAGGCAATGCCGGCGGCGATACAGGCAAACGGATTTGCACCGGAAGAACCGGCAAGGCGAACCGTCGAGGTGGAAGCGTTCTGCTCATGGTCGGCGTGCAGGATGAAGATGCGGTCCATGGCACGGGCCAGAACCGGATTCACCTTGTACTCTTCGCAAGGAACGGCAAAGCACATGCGCAGGAAGTTCGACGAATAGTCGAGATGGTTCTGCGGATATACGAACGGCTGGCCGATATGGTACTTGTAGGCCATGGCCGCGATCGTCGGCATCTTGGCGATCATGCGCAGCGAAGCGACCATGCGCTGGTGCGGATCGGTGATATCGGTCGAGTCATGATAGAAGGCCGACAGAGCGCCGACGCAGCCACACATGACGGCCATCGGATGCGCATCGCGGCGGAAACCGGTGAAGAAGCGGCTCATCTGCTCGTGCACCATGGTGTGGTGCGTCACGCGATGATCGAAGTCCTTCTTCTGAGCTGCGGTCGGCAGTTCCCCATAAAGAAGCAGATAGCAGGTTTCGAGGAAGTCACCCTGTTCGGCAAGCTGCTCGATCGGATAGCCGCGATGAAGAAGCACGCCTTCGTCGCCGTCGATATAGGTGATTTTCGATTCACACGAAGCGGTCGAGGTAAACCCGGGGTCGTAGGTGAAGGCCCCGGTATGTTTATAGAGCGCGCCGATATCGATAACGTCAGGACCGATCGTACCGGACTTGACCGACAGGTCGACCTTCTTGTCACCGAGAGCGAGAGTTGCGCTTGTTTCCGTCATTCTGATCCTCCAACCGGTTGGCGGCATGACGCCTCAAAAGCGCCATAAGCATTAAGCGTTCCACGTTTAGCTATATGATCCTTTAGCAGATGCCAAGCTGTTCTGACGGCAAATTGTGCAGCGCGATACGATATTGGGCATCGACATTTGACCCTGTGGCCAACCCCTTGTTGCAATCAGAAAATCGGTTCTGGTGGCAAGCCCATATGCGTCAGGTTGACGCACTCAAAAAGAACGCTCAGGTTGTATTTTGTGATCGGGGCAGGCTGGTTCAATGCGGGCTGAAGGTTTCGAGAAGATAGATACCAAAACGTTGAGCCGGCGCTCTAATGCTGCTGCCGAGCCGGTATCGCATTTTCAACCGGCGCCTGATGACTTTGCCGTGGGAACGACATCCCATCGATATTCTGCAGCGATAGCGCCGATTTCTTACGGAAGGCGAATTGGTGCGCCATTGGCGGAGGCGCGAGCATTTCTTTCCATTTCGCTCGGCGAGGAGCGCCTCCATGGCCACGGCTTCCTGTTCATGCCTGTGGCCATTGGTTTCGGTTCGATAGTGTGGTTCCTCAGCCCGGTGGAGCCGTTGGCATGGGTGCCGTTCCTTGCTCTTGCCGTGCTGGCGGCTCTGGCGTTGATAACAAGAGATGGTTGCGCGCGTGTCTTTTTCACATTTGCGTGTCTGGGCTTTTGTGGCATGGCGCTGGCCGAGATCGAAGCGTGGCGGCAATCGACGGTCATTCTCGATTCACCGGTAACAACGGATGTCATGGGCGTTGTCGAGCGTAGTGAGGCTGCCGGTCCCGGGCGACTGCGTTATATCGTGGCTGTGCGACAGACAGCAAACCCCATTCTTCGGCGCCCGCCTGTCCGGGTTTCGCTGCTGGCAAGGGCGCAGCATCAGCCGTTTGACAACGGGGCAGCTATTTCCGGACGCGCAAGGCTGTCACCGCCTTCCGGGCCGGCCTTGCCCGGTCTGCACGACTTTGCCTTCTCGGCATATTTCGATGGCATTGGTGCGGTGGGGTATTTCTATAGCGCTCCGCAGCAGGCTGGAGGGTCGGATGTGGCGACCGGCTGGCCGCAGCTCGCCTTACGCTGGCTCTTCGATCTGCGCAGGCAGATCGGCAATCGTATTCGCGAGATTGCGCCGGGTGATGCCGGTGCCTTCGCCGCCGCCATTGTCACCGATGAGAGACGGGCAATTTCCGAAGATACAGTCGAGGCGCTACGGGTCTCCGGCCTCGCTCACATCGTTGCCATTTCCGGATTGAATATGGCGCTTGCCGCCGGGATTTTCTTCGTGGGATTGCGTAGCGTCTTTGCTCTTTTCCCTGGCCTCGCACAGGCCCTGCCAATCAAGAAGATTGCCGCCGGCGGGGCGCTTGCAATGGTTACGGCCTATTATCTGGTATCGGGCTTCGGTGTATCCGCCCAGCGCGCCTATATCATGATGGCGGTGATACTTGTTGCCGTGCTTTTGGACCGGCCCTCGATAAGTTTGCGAAATGTAGCCTTGTCTGCGCTGATCATCCTCATCTGGACGCCTTCAGAAATTCTGGGGCCAAGTTTCCAGATGTCGTTTGCTGCCACGGTTGCGCTCGTGGCCGGTTATGCGGCTTGGTCGCGACGCCCTGAAACGGAAGAGCGGGAGCGATTTCCCATCCGTCATCCTCTGGTGACATGGGCTGCCGTTGGCTGGCGCTTTATCGCCGGCATTATCGCGACATCGCTGATTGGTAGTCTTGCGACGACGATGTTTTCCGTCGAGCATTTCCATCGCGTCGCCACCTATGGGCTTGCCGCGAACCTGGCTGCCATGCCGATCATCAGCTTCCTGGTGATGCCGGCCGGGCTTGCTGCGATGTTGTTGATGCCCTTCGGCCTCGATGCTCCCTTCATCGGGATCATGGCCTGGAGCCTCGAATGGGTCATCTTGATCGCGAAGCATGTAGCGGGATGGGGCGGGGACATTGTCGTCGGAGAACAGCACCCCTGGTTTTTGCCGCTTGGGGTCTGCGGTTTTCTGCTACTGACGCTCCTCAGGACACGGCTTCGCTATTCGGGCTTGCCTTTCCTGTTTACCGCTGCAGCCCTGTTCTGGATGGGGGTGCAACACGCCCAATCAAGTCTTCTCATCGCTGAAGATGGGAACCTCGTTGCTTATCGAGATGCAGAACGTGTTGCCGCCAACAGGAAACGTCCGTCCGAGTTCGTCTATGGGCAGTGGATGTATGCGCGACAGCTTCCAGTGCTGGCTATGTCGGAGATGTTGGAAAGTGAAATTCTAAAAAATATGGCCGGGTCTTCCAGTGAAAGACTTTCGGAACACGTTCTGATCGAAGCGCAGCGACTGATGAAGGAGGCAGGGAGTGTCAGATTCTCATGTCAGCTCAAGGCCTGGTGCGCATTCATGTCACCGGAAGGTGTTTTGGTCGTTGTTGTTGATGATGGCCGTTATGCCGGAGCGGCTTGCGACGTTGCCGGCCTTGTTATCGCGCCGCGTGCGCGTTTCCATTCCTGTCGGTCTGGTACCCCGATGCTGAGCGGCGCCAGCCTGCGCAAGACAGGGTCAATTGAAATCGATCTTTCCGGGGCGGCGGCAGCCGGAAAATGGAGTGTCACGACAGCAATGGCTGGCACGGTTCGCCCATGGACCATTCATCGCCAATACGACTGGCGACGCAATCTCTATGACCCGTATCTGCCGGAATGGATTTCCAAACCAAAATCGAGTGGCCGTCTTGAGGCGCAGTTTGCTGTCTCAGATCAAGCAGGAACGGATTATCGATCAGAAGCGCCAACTGATGTTGGCAACAATTCCGGTGTCAGTGATAACGGCGAATGAGGCCGACGAGCCTGCCCTGGACCTTGACCCGATCCGGTGGAAAAATTCGTGTCTCGTAAGCCGGGTTTGCCGCTTCCAGCGCAATCGAGCCACCCTTGCGGCGGAAGCGCTTGAGTGTGGCCTCTTCATCATCCACGAGTGCAACGACGATATCGCCCGGATTGGCGGTGTTGCCGTTGCGAATGATGACGGTGTCGCCATCCAGAATTCCGGCTTCGATCATCGAGTCGCCCTTGACTTCAAGCGCATAATGCTCGCCGGATCCCAACATCTCTACGGGGACGGAAATGTCGTGGGTATTATTCTGAATTGCCGAGATCGGTACGCCGGCGGCGATGCGGCCCATGACCGGCACGCTTGCAGACGCGCTGTCATTGGCGGAGACAGGCGGGGCAGCAGGCGTCGCCGGCTTCTTGCCAAGGCTTCCCTCGATCACGCTCGGTGAAAAACCGCGTTTCGGCTGCAGCGTGGGAACATAGGCTTCGGGAAGCTTGATGACCTCGAGTGCGCGCGCTCTGTTGGGGAGACGGCGAATGAAACCGCGCTCTTCAAGTGCCGTGATGAGCCGATGGATGCCCGACTTCGACGCAAGGTCGAGAGCGTCCTTCATTTCATCGAAAGACGGAGGTACGCCCGACTCCTTCATCCGTTCGTGAATGAACAAAAGCAGTTCCTGTTGCTTGCGAGTCAGCATGTGAGGCGCACCTTCAGATTTGAAACAAATGCAGAACGAACACTATATGTTCCATATGTGTTCCGCAAGTCCTTAAATTTTCGTGACAATATAATCAGTTTCTTGGATGCAGAATGACGTTCTCAGTCGGAATCTACTTGCGCTCCCCGGCGGTCTGCCCAATCTACGCCTAGCGGATCAGAAGTCTGGGGGACATGTGTGACTGCTAGGAATATCGATCATCTCGTTTTGCCTGTTGGAAATCTCGGCAAGGCACGCGAGCGGCTGTCGTCTTTGGGTTTCACTGTCGCGCCTGACGGCGTGCATCCCTTCGGTACGGCCAATGCCTGTGTTTTTTTTGAAGACGGTACCTATCTGGAGCCACTGGCTGTTGCGGACAGGCGCAAGGCAGGGTCTTATGCCAAGAAAGGCAATGTCTTTGTCGAGCGCGATCTGGCTTATCGCGGTCGCCGCGGACGTGAAGGCCTGTCAGCCATCGTGGTCTCCAGCGACGACGCATCGAGCGATCATCGGCATTATGTCGCGGCCGGAATTTCCGGCGGCGAGCCCCTCGAATTCGGCAGAGCTGTAAAGTCTCCGGACGGTGATGAGGTCGAAGCTCGTTTCCGGCTTGCTTTTGCCACGATGGATGGTGCGGCTGATTTCTTTGCTTTCTCCTGTCAGCGGCTGGTATCTTTCCCTCAGGATATGGCTGAATTGCGTATCCATGCCAATTCGGTTGCAGGTTTGAAGGAAGTCATTTTGGCAAGTGATGATCCACATGCTTCGGTTGCCTTTTTTGACAATGTGCTGCGAGCGCCGGGTATCGAAGTTGAAGATGGACTGGTGTTCCAGGCTGAAACGGGAGCCGTGCGCGTTCTCAGGCGCGAGCAAATTGCGCATGACTTCGGTCTTCCTGTCGAGGGGGTGGCAGCCGGGTTGGTGGGGGAGGCCGTGATCTTTCGCAGTCTTGATCTGGCCGTGACAGAGATCATCCTTGCTGCTAATGACGTCGCATTCATTCGCCGGGATGGTCGCGTTCTCGTGTCGCCGTCGCCCGGCCAAGGCGTTTTGTTCGGCTTCGAGGAATAATAGAATGGCAGTCTCCCCCAATTCAGAAGTTTCGGTCGGTGAAGGCGACAAGAAGGTCGTATTCTCCAATGCAGGCCGGCTTTCGCTGATCGCGGGGCCTTGCCAGATGGAAAGCCGTGATCATGCCTTCATGATCGCCGGTACGATGAGCGAGCTCTGCGGCAAGCTCGGCATCGGGCTGGTCTACAAGTCCTCCTATGACAAGGCCAACCGTACGTCGATCTCCGGCAAGCGCGGCATCGGACTTGAAAATGCGATGGAGATTTTTGCCGACCTGAAGAAGGAATTCGGCTTCCCGGTCCTGAGCGACATCCATACGGAAGAGCAGTGCGGGCTTGTTGCGCCAACCGTTGACATCCTGCAGATCCCGGCCTTCCTGTCGCGCCAGACCGACCTGCTCGTCGCAGCCGCGAAGACCGGCCGGGCAATCAACGTCAAGAAAGGCCAGTTCCTGGCCCCCTGGGACATGAAGAACGTCCAGGCGAAATTCACCGAGAGCGGCAATCCAAACGTGATGCTGTGCGAACGCGGTGCTTCCTTCGGTTACAACACGCTCGTCTCCGACATGCGTTCGCTGCCGATCATGGCTTCGCTCGGATCGCCGGTGATCTTTGACGCCACGCACTCGGTGCAGCAGCCGGGCGGGCAGGGTGGCTCCAGCGGTGGCCAGCGCGAATTCGTTGAAACGCTGGCGCGTGCGGCCGTCGCGGTGGGTATTGCCGGTGTGTTCATCGAAACCCATGAAGATCCGGACAACGCCCCGTCGGATGGTCCGAACATGGTGCATCTGAAAGACATGCCTCGGCTTCTGGAAAAGCTGATGGCTTTCGATGCGGTGGCCAAGGCTGCCTGAACTTCAAAAAAGCGCTTGAGCGTTGTCAAAGCGCAGAAAGCGCCAACACTGTAATTGGCGTGTCATTGAACGTGATACATTTTCAATGACTGCATGGACTTAACTCTGAGGAGAGACCCTTGACTGCTATTACCGATATTATCGCTCGCGAGATCCTCGATAGCCGTGGCAACCCGACCGTCGAAGTCGACGTCTATCTGGAAGACGGCTCGATGGGCCGCGCCGCTGTTCCGTCGGGCGCATCGACGGGTGCCCACGAAGCTGTCGAATTGCGCGATGGCGGCAAGCGCTTTGGCGGCAAGGGTGTCGAGAAGGCCGTTGAAGCGGTCAATACGGAAATCTTCGATGCCATCGGCGGTTTCGATGCCGAAAGCCAGATCCATATCGACAAGACGATGATCGCGCTCGACGGCACGCCGAACAAGTCGCGTCTCGGCGCAAACGCCATTCTCGGCGTGTCGCTGGCCGTTGCCAAGGCTGCCGCCGAATCGGCTGGCCTGCCGCTTTACCGTTATGTCGGCGGCGCTGGCGCACATGTTCTGCCGGTTCCGATGATGAACATCATCAATGGCGGCGCACATGCCGACAACCCGATCGATTTCCAGGAATTCATGATCATGCCGGTCGGCGCCGAAACGCTGAAGGATGCCGTGCGGGTTGGTTCGGAAATCTTCCACGTCCTGAAGAAGGAACTGGGCGCACAGGGCCACAACACCAATGTTGGTGATGAAGGCGGCTTTGCTCCGGGTCTGAAGAGCGCGCCGGAAGCCCTCGACTTCATCGTCAAGTCGATCGAAAAGGCCGGCTACAAGCCGGGCGAAGACGTGTTCCTCGGCCTCGATTGCGCCTCGACCGAATTCTTCAAGGATGGCAAGTACGTTCTCGAAGGTGAAGGCCGCACGCTGGAATCGGCTGCCATGGCTGAATACCTTGCCGAACTCGCTGGCAAGTATCCGATCATCTCGATCGAAGACGGCATGGCCGAAGACGACTGGGAAGGCTGGAAGATCCTGACCGACAAGATCGGCTCCAAGGTTCAGCTGGTCGGCGACGATCTGTTCGTCACCAATTCCGCCCGCCTGCGCGACGGCATCAAGATGGGCGTTGCCAACTCCATCCTCGTCAAGGTCAATCAGATCGGCTCACTGACGGAAACGCTCGATGCCGTCGAGACTGCGCACAAGGCTGCATACACCGCCGTCATGTCGCACCGCTCGGGTGAAACGGAAGATTCGACGATTGCCGATCTCGCCGTTGCCACCAATTGCGGTCAGATCAAGACCGGTTCGCTTTCGCGTTCGGACCGTCTGGCCAAGTACAATCAGCTGATCCGTATCGAGGAAATGCTCGGCCCGCAGGCCGTTTATGCAGGCCGCTCGATCCTGAAGGGCTAAGGAATGGTCGGCCGGAAGGCCGCTCTCCTGAAGGCAGAATGACATTCGAAAAGCCCGCGTCCTCGACGCGGGCTTTTTCATATCTGCGCTGCAGCGCGGCAAACGAAACGAATGCTTAAGCAAGTTCTGCGATTTTCAGATCCTATCCTGGGACGATGAATCGCTCCCGCCGCGTAAGCTCAAGGTTTAAGAACAGGCATGTGGACAAGACATCACAAACAAAGAAAGTTTGGCCGTTTCATCCTGCCTGCAATCACCGTCGCGTTTCTTTCCTATTTCGGCTATCATTCGATCCACGGTGATCTTGGTCTTATCGCGACCGAGGAATTCGAGAAGCAGCGCATCGCGCGCAGCAGCGAGCTTGCTGCGCTCACCTCCAAGCGCGAAGCATTGGAGCGTCAGGTCCACCTGATGAGTGACGGCTCACTCGATAAAGACATGCTTGATGAAATTGCGCGTTATCAATTAAATGTATCCCGCTCGGACGAAATAGTCATATTTAACAATTATTTCTGAGTTAACCTAATTTCGGTTAACTTGATTTTCGTGATTTATTTCAGTGGCTTATGCGGAATGAGAGCCATGCAAATATGTCATTGCTGGGGCGCGCTTTCTTCCCTATGTTAGTTGCAGAAACCGGAGTGGGTTGCGGCGTGCATGTGCTCGTCTCGATGCCGCTCTTTCAATGCAGCACATAGGGAGGGATCGATGGCGCAAACCAAATCCGCGTCTGCATCCGGCCGCAAGCCAGCGGCAAAATCTGCCAGCAAAACAGCCTCGAAGGAATTTACCGGCAAGAACACGCCGGAATTCGGCAAGGAAGACGATCTGCACGCGTATCGCGAGATGCTGCTGATCCGTCGCTTCGAAGAGAAGGCCGGCCAGCTCTATGGCATGGGCTTCATTGGCGGCTTCTGCCACCTTTATATCGGCCAGGAAGCTGTCGTTGTCGGCATGCAGATGGCCCAGCAGGAAGGTGACCAGGTCATCACAGCCTATCGCGACCACGGCCACATGCTTGCTTGCGGCATGAGCCCGCGTGGCGTCATGGCCGAGCTTACCGGTCGTCGCGGCGGCTTGTCGAAGGGCAAGGGCGGCTCGATGCACATGTTCTCCAAGGAGAAGCATTTCTACGGCGGTCACGGCATCGTTGGTGCGCAGGTGTCGCTCGGTACCGGCCTCGCCTTCGCCAACGCCTATCGCAACAATGACAGCGTCTCGGTTGCC
Source organism: Agrobacterium sp. Ap1 (assembly GCF_017313375.1). Classification (NCBI taxonomy): domain Bacteria; kingdom Pseudomonadati; phylum Pseudomonadota; class Alphaproteobacteria; order Hyphomicrobiales; family Rhizobiaceae; genus Agrobacterium; species Agrobacterium sp. Ap1. The sequence goes on along the minus strand of NZ_JAFLMY010000005.1, from coordinate 234,946 downwards.
TATTTCGGCGACGGCGCTGCAAACCAGGGTCAGGTCTACGAGAGCTTCAACATGGCTGCTCTGTGGAAACTGCCGATCATCTACATCGTCGAGAACAACCGTTACGCCATGGGCACCTCGACCGCCCGCGCAACTGCACAGTCGAACTATTCGATGCGTGGCGTCGGATTCGGCATTCCGGGCGTCCAGGTGGATGGCATGGATGTTCGCGCCGTCAAGGCTGCGGCTGATGAGGCGCTCGCCCATTGCCGCGCCGGCAAGGGCCCGATCATTCTCGAAATGCTGACCTACCGTTACCGCGGTCACTCCATGTCCGACCCGGCAAAGTATCGCTCCAAGGAAGAAGTGCAAAAGATGCGCTCGGAGCAGGATCCGATCGAACAGGTTCGCAACCGTCTGCTCGAAAAGGGCTGGGCAAGCGAAGACGAGCTGAAGGCGATCGACAAGGATATCCGCGACATCGTCACGGATAGCGCCGACTTCGCTCAGAACGATCCGGAGCCGGATGCATCCGAGCTCTACACCGATATCCTGCTCTAAGCGCGGGGAGGAAAGAACCTATGCCTATCGATATCCTGATGCCTGCACTTTCTCCGACGATGGAGGAAGGCACGCTTTCCAAATGGGTCAAGAAGGAAGGCGACACCGTCAAGTCCGGCGATGTCATTGCTGAAATCGAGACCGACAAGGCGACCATGGAAGTGGAAGCCGTCGATGAAGGCGTGATCGGCAAGCTGCTGGTCGAAGCCGGCACTGAAAACGTCAAGGTCAACACCAAGATCGCGATCCTGCTTGCCGAAGGCGAAAGCGCCGATGCGATCGGTTCTTCCGCTCCGGCAGCCGAAGCTCCGAAGGCCGAGGCACCTGCCGCTGAAGAAGCAAAGCCCGCATCCGCTTCGGTCCCGGCTCAGCCGAAGGTCGAAGTCGCTGCTGATCCGGATATCCCTGCCGGCACCGAAATGGTTTCGACGACCGTTCGCGAAGCTCTGCGCGACGCAATGGCTGAAGAAATGCGCCGCGATGGCGACGTATTCGTCATGGGTGAAGAAGTCGCCGAATATCAGGGCGCCTACAAGATCACGCAAGGGTTGCTGCAGGAATTCGGTGCCAAGCGCGTTGTCGATACTCCTATCACCGAACACGGTTTTGCCGGTATCGGCGTCGGTGCAGCCATGTCCGGCCTGAAGCCGATCGTCGAGTTCATGACGTTCAACTTCGCCATGCAGGCGATTGACCAGATCATCAACTCTGCTGCCAAGACGCTCTACATGTCGGGTGGTCAGATGGGTGCTCCGATCGTGTTCCGCGGTCCGAACGGCGCTGCTGCCCGCGTTGGCGCACAGCACAGCCAGGACTTCTCCTCGTGGTACAGCCAGATCCCCGGCCTCAAGGTCGTCATGCCTTACACGGCTGCCGACGCAAAGGGTCTCTTGAAGGCTGCGATCCGCGATCCGAACCCGGTCGTCTTCCTCGAAAACGAAATCCTCTACGGTCAGCACTTCGATGTGCCGAAGCTGGATGATTTCGTTCTGCCGATCGGCAAGGCGCGCATCCACCGCAAGGGCAAGGACGCAACGATCGTTTCCTTCGGTATCGGCATGACCTACGCCGTTAAGGCGGTTGCCGAACTCGAGAGGGAAGGCATCGATGTCGAACTGATCGACCTTCGCACGATCCGTCCGATGGACCTGCCGACCGTCATCGAATCCGTCAAGAAGACCGGTCGCCTCGTCACTGTCGAGGAAGGTTACCCGCAGAACTCGGTCGGCACCGAAATCGCCACCCGCGTCATGCAGCAGGCCTTCGACTATCTCGATGCCCCGGTTCTGACGATCGCCGGCAAGGACGTTCCGATGCCTTACGCCGCCAACCTCGAAAAGCTGGCTCTGCCGACTGTCGGCGAAGTCGTTCAGGCGGTCAAAACCGTCTGCTACAAGTAAGGGAAGGGTGATAGGATGCCTATCAACATCACCATGCCTGCCCTTTCTCCGACCATGGAAGAGGGCAACCTCGCTAAGTGGCTGGTCAAGGAAGGCGACAAGATCAAGTCCGGTGACGTGATCGCCGAGATCGAAACCGACAAAGCGACGATGGAAGTCGAAGCTGTCGACGAGGGCACGATCGCCAAGATCGTTGTTCCCGCCGGCACTGAATCGGTCAAGGTCAATGCACTGATCGCCATCATTGCCGAAGAAGGCGAAGATGTTGCGGCTGCTGCTGCCGGTGCGGGTTCCGCCCCGAAGGCTGAGGCTGCTCCGGCTGAAAAGACCGCTGAAGCTCCCAAGGCCGCCGTTCCGGTTGCCGACGCTGCGCCGGCACCGTCGACGCCTGCTCCGGTTGCCGATGGCAAGCGCGTATTCTCGTCGCCGCTCGCCCGTCGTCTCGCCAAGGAAGCCGGTCTCGACCTTTCCGCCGTAACCGGCACCGGCCCGCATGGCCGTGTCGTCAAGGCCGACGTCGAAAAGGCTGCTGCCGGCGGTGCCAAAGGTGCTCCGGCTGCTGCACAGTCCGCTGCCGCTCCGGCACCGGCTGCCGCAAAGGGTCCGTCGGACGAAAGCACGCTCAAGCTGTTTGCGGAAGGCTCCTACGAGCTTCTGCCGCATGACGGTATGCGCAAAACGATCGCCGCACGCTTGACCGAGTCCACACAGACGGTTCCGTCCTACACGGTATCGATGGATTGCGAACTCGACGCGCTTCTGGCTCTGCGTGCCGAGATCAACAAGTCGGCTCCGGTGAAGAAGACCGAGAAGGGCGAGGTTCCGGCCTTCAAGCTCTCCGTCAACGACTTCATCATCAAGGCGATGGCTCTGGCGCTGCGCGACGTTCCGATGGCAAACGCCTCCTGGACCTCGACGGCACGCGTGCTGCACAAGCATTCGGATGTCGGTGTTGCCGTTTCGATCCCGGACGGTCTGATCACGCCGATCGTTCGCAAGGCCGAAACCAAGGCTCTGTCGGTCATCTCCAACGAGGTGAAGGACATGGCCAAGCGCGCCCGCGACAAGAAGCTGAAGCCGGAAGAATACCAGGGCGGCACGACTTCCGTGTCCAACCTCGGCATGTTCGGCGTCTCTTCGTTCACCTCGATCGTCAACCTGCCGCAGGCCTCGATCGTGTCGATCGGCGCCGGCGTCGAGAAGCCGGTCGTCCGTAACGGCAAGATTGAAGTCGGTACGGTGATGTCGGCGACCTTCGCCTTCGACCACCGCGTCATCGATGGTGCGCTCGGTGCGGAACTCGCGTCCGCCTTCAAGCGCTACATCGAAAATCCGATGTCGATGCTGGTTTAACGGCAAAAGGACGGCGGGATGAGGACCGTTCTCTGCTTCGGCGACAGTCTCACCTGGGGGTATGACCCCGAAGGGCCGGGACGGCATGCTTTCGAGGATCGCTGGCCAAGCGTCCTCGGTGCAGCCCTCGGGCCTGGTGTGACCGTGATTGCCGAAGGGTTGAACGGCCGCACGACCGGCTATGACGATCACCTGGCCGATTGTGATCGTAACGGTGTGAAGAACCTTCCAACGGTGCTTCACACCCATATGCCGCTTGATCTCGTCGTCATCATGCTCGGTACCAACGATATGAAGCCGGCGATTGCCGGGACCGCTTATGCGGCCCGCGCCGGCTTGCAGAGGCTCGTAGGGCTGATCCGCCACCACGAGTACTCGTTCGATTATGATGCGCCGGAAATTCTGATCGTTTCGCCGCCGCCACTCTGTGAAACGGCCGATCCAGTGTTTTCGGCGATCTTCCGTAATGGCGTCGAGGAATCGGCGATGCTTGCATCGCTTTACCGTGATCTTGCCGATGATCTTGGCTGCGGTTTCTTCGATGCAGGTTCGGTTGCCCGTACCAGCCCGGTCGACGGTGTACACCTGACGCCTGAGGGAACTCGGGCAATTGGTCGCGGTCTGGAGCCGATCGTTCGAATGATGCTTGGCCTTTGATCTGGATCAACGGAGGTAATTTTAGGCGGACCTAGCGTGGACACTTCCTCACTAATAAAGGGATTTGTTCCATGTCTGGCACGCTGCATGAACTGGCCGCAGAATTTCCGGATTTCAGGGCGCTTGTGCGCCATCTCCAGGAAACGGATGGGCATTTTGCCCGACTGTGCCGGAGTTATGAAGACCTGAGCCGGAGGGTCCAACTGGCCGAGAGACGCAACGAGCCCGCAGGCGATGCAATGCTCATCGACATGTGCAAGCAGCGCAGGCAGCTCAAGGAAGAAATCTACGGGATGCTGGTTCAGCCTGAACCGGAAGCAGAAGCGATCAAGCTGGCGGTCTGACCGTCAGGCGCTTCCATCCCGTGAAGACCCAAGGTGTTTCGCCGGGGTCTCGACAGAAGAGGATTGGAAGCGCTCATGTCCAACGCTTATGACGTTATTGTAATCGGCTCCGGCCCTGGTGGTTATATCGCTGCGATCAGGGCCTCGCAGCTCGGCATGAAGGTCGCCGTCGTCGAACGCGAACATCTTGCCGGCATTTGCTCCAACTGGGGCTGCATCCCGACCAAGGCTCTGCTTCGCACCGCCGACGTATTGCACACCGCTACCCATGCCAAGGATTACGGCCTGACGCTTGAAGGCTCTATCAAGCCGGACGTCAAGGCGATCGTTGCCCGTTCGCGCGGCATTGCCGCCCGCATGAACAACGGCGTCGGCTTCCTGTTCAAGAAGAACAAGGTCGATATCATCTGGGGTGAAGCCAAGCTCACCAAGCCTGGCGAGATCGTCGTCGGCAAGTCGACCAAGCCGGTCGTTCAGCCGCAGGGTCCGGTGCCGAAGAACACGCTGGGTGAGGGCACCTATACCGCCAAGCACATCATCGTTGCCACCGGCGCCCGTCCGCGCGCTCTTCCCGGCATCGAGCCGGATGGCAAGCTGATCTGGACCTATTTCGAAGCGATGAAGCCGGAAGAGCTGCCGAAGTCGCTGCTCGTCATGGGTTCGGGCGCAATCGGCATCGAATTTGCCTCCTTCTATCGCACCATGGGCGTCGACGTCACCGTCGTCGAAATCATGAGCCAGGTCATGCCGGTCGAAGATGCGGAAATCTCCGCCTTCGCCAAGAAGCAGTTCGAAAAGCAGGGCATCAAGATCCATCTGGAAGCTAAGGTCGCCAAGGTGGAGAAGGGTGCAAACTCGATCACCGCCACGATCGAGAAGAAGGACGGAACGTCTGAAAAAATCACGGCTGACCGGATGATTTCGGCTGTCGGCGTTCAGGCCAATATCGAAAACATCGGCCTGGAATCTGCCGGCGTGAAGACCGAGCGTGGCTTCATCGTCATCGACGGTTACGGCAAGACCAACGTTCCCGGCATCTACGCGATCGGCGACGTTGCCGGTGGCCCGCTGCTCGCCCACAAGGCCGAGCATGAAGCTGTCGTCTGCGTCGAGAAGATCGCAGGCCTGCCGAACGTCCATGCCACCGACAAGGGCAAGATCCCGGGCTGCACCTATTGCAACCCGCAGGTCGCCTCGGTTGGTCTGACGGAAGCCAAGGCCAAGGAACAGGGTCGCGACATCCGCGTCGGTCGCTTCTCCTTTGCCGCAAACGGCAAGGCCGTGGCACTCGGTGAAGATCAGGGCATGGTCAAGACGATCTTCGACAAGAAGACCGGCGAACTCTTGGGCGCCCACATGGTCGGTGCTGAAGTCACCGAACTGATCCAGGGCTTTGTCGTCGCGATGAACCTTGAGACGACCGAAGAAGACCTGATGCACACGATCTTCCCGCATCCGACCATTTCGGAATCGTTGAAGGAAAGCGTGCTGGATGCTTATGGGCGCGTTCTGAACGCCTGATACGGCTCCCCTATACGAACGAGAGGCGCTTCCCATTCATGATGGGGAGCGCCGAACGACTATCTGGGTCTTGGAGGAGGAATGATGGAAAGCGTTGGCTGGATCGGAGCGATCATCATCGGCGGACTGGCAGGCTGGCTTGCCGGCAAGCTGATGGACATGCGCTTCGGCATCTTCATGAACATCATCCTTGGTATCGTCGGCTCCGTGGTGGCGATCGCCGTGCTGGGAACGTTCGATGTCCCGGTAAAGGATAGCCGTCTCGGCTATTTCGTCACGGCTTTCCTTGGCGCAAGCCTTTTGCTATTCGTCGCCAAAATCGTCAGGCGTTAATGTAGCGGCCTGGCAGGTTATGCCGCGCAAACATTTGCCGCGGTTCATGCATAGAGAATTTCCGAACTACAACATGCTCCGACATCAATGCGGAGCTGAAGGCAGGATTTCATGGTCACCATTCTCGACAGGACCAATCTCTCCGAAGAGAAGCGCGTTCGCCACCCGGAAAAGGCGCATCGGCCCGATACCGAGGTCATGCGCAAGCCGGACTGGATCCGCGTCAAGGCGCCTGTCTCGAAGGGGTATCAGGAAACCCGCGCCATCGTTCGCGAAAACAAGCTGGTGACGGTCTGTGAAGAGGCGGGCTGTCCCAACATCGGTGAATGCTGGGACAAGAAGCACGCCACCTTCATGATCATGGGCGAGATCTGTACCCGCGCCTGCGCGTTCTGCAATGTCGCGACAGGCAAGCCGAACCCGCTCGACATGGCTGAACCGGAAAGCGTGGCACGCGCCGTCAAGGAAATGGGGCTGCAACACGTCGTCATAACCTCGGTCGACCGTGACGATCTGGATGACGGTGGCGCGGAACATTTCGAAAAGGTGATCTGGGCGATCCGTGCCGCATCACCGCTGACGACGATCGAAATCCTGACGCCGGACTTTTTGAAGAAGCCCGGTGCGCTGGAGCGCGTCGTTGCCGCCAAGCCGGATGTGTTCAACCACAATATGGAAACCGTGCCGGGCAACTACCTGACGGTTCGTCCAGGTGCGCGTTATTTCCACTCGATCCGGCTTCTGCAGCGGGTGAAGGAACTCGATCCGACGATGTTCACCAAGTCTGGCATCATGGTTGGCCTCGGCGAAGAGCGTAACGAAGTGCTGCAGCTGATGGATGATCTGAGAACCGCGGATGTCGACTTCCTGACGATCGGCCAGTATCTGCAGCCGACGCGCAAGCATCACAAGGTCGAGAAATTCGTCACGCCGGAAGAGTTCAAGTCTTACGAGACTGTGGCCTATACGAAGGGCTTCCTGATGGTAGCTTCGAGCCCGCTCACGCGTTCGTCGCATCACGCTGGTGACGACTTTGCCCGGTTGCGGGCTGCGCGTGAAAAGAAGCTACTGGCTGCCGCCGAATAAGGCGGCAACCTCTTTCACTGGTTATTCAGCAGCTTCGATCTTGGGGCGCTTGTCCTGGCCATGCCTGCGTTCACGCAGCGTGCCCTTCTGTCCGCGTGCTTCGCCTTTTGCCATTTCGATGAAATAGGCGAGCATCGGCATGCCGTTCATATCCGCAAGCTGCTTAGCGGATTCGAGCAGCTTTATCATCTGTGCGAAATCGTCCATGGGTATGCGTCTTTCGGATCGATAGATTTTAGAATGTTGCAATGCACCAATATAGGCGGGATTGCGACGAGGGAATATTACAACTCCCCTCAAACTACATTAATTTTCTTTAACTTGAAAATCGTCAAACCGAAGATGTGCGTTGCAGCGGACACATAACAGGTGGGAAATCAGTTGCATATTGTCAATCCGGAGGACGCGGCACGAGTGCTTCATGCTTGCGAGCGCGTGCTTGTGATCGGCTGTTCGGGAGGCGGCAAGTCGACGCTTTCGCGGAAGCTGAGCGACAGATTGCGGCTGCCCTATATCTCGATGGACAGAGAATTTTACTGGCTACCGGGCTGGGTGAAGCGGGATCGTGAGGCGACGCGGGCCTTGATTTCGGAAGCGGTGTCCCGAGATCGCTGGATCATGGATGGCACGGGTTCATCCAGTTTCGAACTGAGAATGCCGCGCGCCGATGCGATCATCTGGGTGCGGATGCCGCGCTGGCTCTGCCTATGGGGTGTAATTTCCCGCAGCCTTCGCCATCTGGGGCAAACGCGGCCGGACATGGCGCCGGGATGTCCGGAGAGACTGTTCGATCGCGAATTCCTGTCCTTCGTCTGGAATTTCGAGCGGCAGACGACACCGAGGATCGTGGACGGGGTTCGGCGTTTCAGTCCTGACTGTCCCGTATTGATCCTGACCTCCCGCGGTCAGATGCGGCAGCTTCTCTCCCTTGTCGGGGCTTGATCTTCCAAAGACCTCAGCTTAACTCCACGTCATGCCAAAGTTCGACATTCGCCGCCCGGTCAAGCACAGCCCCGAAAAGATGTACGCCCTCGTTGCGGATATCGAGCGCTATCCGGAATTCCTGCCGCTATGCGAGGCGCTCAGCATTCGCAGTTCCAAGGAGCGGGACGGCAAGACCCTGCTCCTGGCCGACATGACGGTGGGCTACAAGGCGATCAAGGAAACCTTCACCACCCAGGTGCTCCTCAATCCGGCCGAACAGGCGATCGACGTCAAGTATATCGAGGGGCCGTTCAAGTATCTCGACAACCGCTGGCGTTTCGAGCCGCCGACCGATGGCGGTGACGGTTGTGTCGTGCATTTCTACATAGACTACGAGTTCAAAAGCATGATTCTCGGCGCGCTGATGGGCTCGATGTTCGATCGTGCTTTTCGCATGTTTACCGATGCTTTCGAGAGCCGCGCAGACAAGATTTATGCCGCGGCCTGAGAGCCGCTCAAACGCCTGCCACTTCGATCAGCATCTCAAAGGCCGTGCGCAGGGTTGCAAGGCGCACTTCGTTGCGGCCTATATCGCCGTAGCGCATTTCCCGATGCAGGATCGTACCAGCGCGGCTGCGCGCCGCGATGTGTACGAGGCCGACAGGCTTTTCCGCCGATCCGCCACCGGGTCCGGCGATTCCTGTCACGGCGACCGCAATATCGGCGCGTGAGCGGAAGAGGGCTCCCTGAACCATCTGAAGCGCGGTCTGCTCCGATACGGCGCCATAAGCCTTCAACGTCGCGGCATTGACACCCAGCAGATCCATCTTGGCTTCGTTGGTATAGGTGACGAAGCCGCGGTCGACCACGGCGGAGGAGCCGCTGATATCCGTCAACGCGCCGACAATGAGGCCGCCTGTGCAGGATTCGGCTGTGGAGATCATCAATCCGCGTTCGGAAAATGCCCAGACGATCCGGCGTGCATCATCCTCTATGTCTATCGGAAAAAGGCTCATGCCTGCGATCCGCGATAAACGACGGTCGCGGTTGCGATGGCGGCTATTCCTTCGCGGCGGCCGACAAAGCCGATCGTCTCGTTGGTCGTTGCCTTTACCGAGCAACGGTCGAGCGAAATACCGAGAATTGCCGCCATGTTCTCGCGCATCTTGTCGCGGTGAGGGCCGACTTTCGGTGCCTCGGCAATCAACGATACGTCGGCATTCATGATTGTGCCGCCTTTTTCGCGCACGATTTTTGCCGCGTGGTCGAGGAAGATCTTTGAAGGTGCTCCTTTCCACTGCATGTCGGAGGGCGGGAAATGGTCGCCGATATCGCCGGCGCCGCATGTGGCGAGCAGCGCGTCGGTCAGGGCGTGCAGCGCGACGTCCGCATCCGAATGGCCGGACAGTTTCTGGTCATGGGGAATGAAGACGCCGCAAAGCGTCACGCCATCACCCGGTACGAGCTGGTGCACGTCATAGCCGTTGCCTGTTCGGACGTCAGGGAGGAGGGCGTTTGCTGTAAGCCTTTCATCGGCCATGGTCATGTCCCGTTTCACGGTAAGCTTGATATTGTCGACGGAGCCTTCGACGATTGAAACCGACAGTCCGGACCATTCGGCGATTGCTGCGTCATCGGTAAAATCGTCGCGGCGAAGCGCCGCAGCCTTTTCATGCGCAGAGCGGATTTCCGACAGCAGGAAACTTTGAGGTGTCTGGGCGGCATAAAGTCCTGAGCGCGGAACCGTTTCGTGCACGAGGCCATCACTGCCGCTGCGTTTCAATGTGTCGGTGACGGCGACGGCCGGCAGGACGGCATCGACGCCGTTGTCGAATGCTTCAGCAATTCGATCGAGCATTGCGTGATCGACGAAGGGGCGTGCTGCATCATGGATCATTACATGGGTTGCTTCGGTGGCGGAAAGAGCTTTGAGGCCCTCATAAACAGAGCGTTGCCGCGTGTTTCCGCCGAAGGCGAGAGTGATGTCTGACGCCGCAAGCCCGACTGTCGCCGCCGCATACAGTTCCTCGTCATCCGGATGGATGACGACGACGATCGGTCCGCGTCTTTGCCAGCTCAGAAAGGTGTCGAGCGTATGGGCGATAACCGGCCGGCCGCCGATCGGACGATATTGCTTCGGCCCCTCGTCCGGTGAGCCAACTCTTTCCCCTCGTCCTGCCGCGACGATGACGATGCCGATTGTCATGGAGTTGCTGTTCCCGTCCTGTAGTGGATTTCTTCAATATCGATTTGGATTGACAGGGCGAGAACTATAGCCTCAAAAGCCGTATTTCCAGCACGTCGCTTAAAAATAACGCAGTTCCGGAATTGCTCTTGGCAAACGCTCAAGAGCTGAATAAAAATAGTGCATAATGCGGACTTGCCTGAAAGATCATCAATTGCATTGCAGCGACCTCGCCAGACCATTTCAGATCGGATCGGTCACTGTCCGCAATCGGGCGGTGCTTGCGCCGATGTCGGGAGTAACCGACCTTGCTTTCCGTAAGCTTGCATGGCGCTTCGGGGCGGGCCTTGTCGTTACCGAAATGGTGGCGAGCCGCGAGCTTGCGATGAACAAGGGTGAATCCTGGGCGCGACTGAAGAATGCCGGCATGACGCCGCATATGGTGCAACTGGCAGGTCGCGAAGCCTATTGGATGGCTGAGGCTGCGAAGATTTCCGCCGACAATGGCGCCGACATCATCGATATCAATATGGGGTGTCCCGCCAAGAAGGTAACCGGCGGTTATTCCGGATCGGCCCTGATGCGGGATCCGGACCATGCGCTGTCGATGATCGAGGCAACGGTGAAGGCCGTTTCCGTCCCGGTCACGGTGAAGATGCGGCTGGGCTGGGATCATGACAGTCTCAACGCTCCACTGATTGCGCAGAGGGCGCAGGAGGCGGGTGTTCAGCTTGTCACCGTGCATGGACGTACCCGCATGCAGTTCTACGAAGGCAAGGCGGATTGGGACGCTATTCACGCCGTGCGCGACGTGCTCTCCATTCCGCTGATTGCCAATGGTGACGTGCAGACGCCTGAAGATGCGACGGAAATCCTGCGCCGGTCGGGTGCGGATGCAGTCATGGTCGGTCGCGGCGCGCAGGGGCGCCCCTGGCATATCGGCTGGCTCGCCGGCCATGCGGCACCGGCGGCAAACGAAATCTGCGCCATCGTCATCGAACACTATGAGGCGATGCTCGAGTTTTACGGCGTCGAGGCCGGGCTCAGGCACGCCCGCAAACAACTCGGCTGGTATATCGAACGTCAGGATTGCGACATTTCGGCAGAGGACAAGGCCGCCATCATGATGTCTCGTGACCCCGCTGATGTTATCCGCCGCCTTACATCCGTTTTCGAAAACGGCGCATCAATACCGGCCCGCAAGGAGGCTGCATGACAAAGTCCGCCGTTCAGGATGCTGCCCATGGGCAGGCGCTGGCCATGGCCGTCCTCAATTCCGTGCAGAACCCGGTCATTCTGGTCGATCAGGCGGGGAAGATCGCGTTTGCCAACTGGGAGGCGGAAGCCTTTTTCGGGGCAAGCGCACCGCATCTGGCCAAATACAAGATTTCGAGCTTCATTCCGTTCGGCAGCCCGCTTCTGGCGCTGATCGATCAGGTGCGGGAGCGCAAAGCGCCGGTCAACGAGTATCGCGTCGACCTGTCCTCGCCAAAACTCGGTCAGGAAAAGCTGGTCGATTTGTATGTCGCACCGGTGGTGAGCGAACCCGGTTCTGTCGTCGTGGTGTTCCAGGAACGCTCGATGGCGGACAAGATCGATCGCCAGCTGACCCATCGCGCGGCAGCCCGTTCGGTCACGGGACTTGCCTCGATGCTGGCGCACGAGATCAAGAACCCACTGTCAGGCATCCGCGGTGCGGCGCAGTTGCTCGAATCGGTCGTGCCGGATGACGACCGCCCGCTGACGCGGCTGATCTGCGACGAGACCGACCGGATCGTATCTCTGGTCGATCGTATGGAAGTGTTCTCCGACGAGCGCCCGGTCGATCGTGTGCCGCTCAACATTCACTCCGTGCTCGATCATGTTAAGGCTGTCGCCAAGGCGGGCTTTGCCCGCGAGATCAAGATTTCGGAAATGTACGATCCGTCGCTGCCGCCGGTCTATGCCAACCGCGATCAACTGGTTCAGGTGTTTCTCAACCTGATCAAGAATGCGGCCGAAGCCGTGGATGGCCAGGCTGACGCAGAAATCATGCTGACGACGGCCTATCGTCCCGGTATTCGCCTTTCTGTCGCGGGCACGCGTGAGAAGATTTCTCTGCCGCTGGAATTTTGCGTTATCGACAATGGCCCCGGTGTGCCGGCGGACCTTGTTCCCAACCTTTTCGACCCGTTCATCACCACAAAGACCAACGGTTCCGGCCTCGGGCTGGCGCTGGTCGCCAAGATCATCGGCGGCCATGGCGGCATTGTCGAATGCGACAGCCAGGCGCGCCGGACCATATTCCGTGTTCTGATGCCCATGCACAAGGAAGAAGCCGGTGACGGCCGCGCCTTGAACTCCACAGGAAGCGAAAAATGACTGCCACGATCCTTGTCGCCGACGACGACGCGGCCATCCGTACCGTCCTGAACCAGGCCCTGACGCGGGCCGGTTACGAGGTACGCATCACGTCGAATGCCGCCACGCTGTGGCGATGGGTTTCGGCCGGAGAGGGTGACCTCGTCGTGACCGACGTCGTCATGCCGGACGAAAACGCCTTCGACCTTCTGCCGCGGATCAAGAAGGCTCGCCCCGATCTGCCGGTGCTCGTCATGAGCGCGCAGAATACGTTCATGACGGCGATCCGGGCATCGGAAAAGGGTGCCTATGATTATCTTCCGAAGCCCTTCGACCTCACGGAACTGATTGCCATCATCGGCCGGGCGCTGGCCGAGCCGAAGCGCAAGCCTGCCCGTCTCGATGACGACATGCAGGACGGCATGCCGCTGGTTGGTCGCTCTGCCGCGATGCAGGAAATCTACCGCGTTCTTGCCCGTCTGATGCAGACGGACCTGACGCTGATGATCACCGGTGAATCGGGTACCGGCAAGGAGTTGGTCGCGCGCGCGCTGCACGATTACGGCAAGCGTCGCAACGGTCCGTTCGTGGCGATCAACATGGCCGCCATTCCGCGCGACCTGATCGAATCGGAATTGTTCGGTCACGAGAAGGGCGCCTTTACCGGTGCGCAAAACCGCTCGACCGGTCGTTTCGAACAGGCCGAGGGTGGCACGCTGTTCCTCGACGAAATCGGCGACATGCCGATGGATGCCCAGACGCGTCTCTTACGCGTGCTGCAGCAGGGCGAATATACGACGGTCGGCGGGCGCACGCCGATCCGCACCGACGTGCGCATCGTTGCTGCCACCAACAAGGATCTGAAGCACCTGATCAATCAGGGGCTCTTCCGCGAAGATCTCTATTATCGCCTCAATGTCGTGCCGCTTCGCCTGCCGCCGTTGCGCGACCGCGCGGAAGATATTCCCGATCTCGTCCGGCACTTCATGCAGATGGCGGAAAAAGAAGGGCTTGACGGCAAGCGTTTCGACAGCGAGGCGCTGGACGTGATGAAGTCCTATGCCTGGCCGGGCAACGTGCGCGAACTGGAAAACCTGGTGCGCCGCCTGATGGCGCTTTATCCGCAAGAGGTGATCACGAGGGAGATCATCGATACGGAATTGCGGTCGGACGTGCCCGACAGCCCCATCGACAAGGTAAGTCCACGCGGCGGTTCACTGACCATCGCTCAGGCGGTGGAAGAAAACATGCGGACCTATTTTGCAGGGTTCGGCGACAACCTGCCGCCGCCTGGCCTTTACGATCGTGTCCTGACCGAAATGGAATATCCGCTGATCCTTGCTGCGCTGACTGCAACCCGTGGCAACCAGATCAAGGCGGCTGACCTGCTCGGTCTCAACCGTAACACGCTTCGCAAGAAGATCCGTGAACTCGGCGTGTCGGTCTATCGCAGTTCGCGTTCAGCATGATCCTTTGCGGACGCCGGATTACTGTCCGGCGTCCGATCCAGTAACGCTCTGCGTTGTTACAGGAGTCTGCTGCGGATTTTTTCAACCGCATCGTCGGAGTCCGCACCATATGGGATAAGGCCTTTCAGGCGGCCATCGGCGCCGATGAGGAAAAGGTCCATTGTATGGCTCATGAATAGCCGCCGCTCTTGTTCGGCACCTTTTCCGCAAATGCCTTCCAGCCGGCTATTACCCGCTTCATTTCTTCAGGCGTACCGGTCACGCCGGTGATCCGGTCTGAAAACGCGGTGACATATCCGTTCATGATCTCGGGCGTATCCCGTTCCGGATCGACCGTGAACAGGTAGCTCTTGATCGGAGCGCCTTCTTCTCCGAGCTGGTTCAGATATCCCGCCACCTCGAAAAGCGTTGTCGGGCAAACCTCGGGGCAATGCGTATAGCCGAAATAGACCAGTGACGGATTGCCCTTGAAGATCGACTGGTCGACCGTTTCACCCTTGTCGTTGACCAGGGAGAAGGCGGTGCCGAACTTGCTGTTACGCGGCTCGTCCTTGAAGGTGAAGAACAGTATGCCGATCAGCACACAGAAGAAGGCCGCGCAGATCGTCGTGGCGATCAGCATGAACGGATTTTTCATCGTCATTTCCCGTGTTCAGCGTGTGCATCACTGCCCTTGTCGCCGGCTACCGGGCCAACGGCAAATTCGACATCAACGGACCCTGCTTTCTCAAACACCAGCGTCGCCTTGATCATCTCACCTTCCTTGAAGGGCTGCGGCACGTTAATGAACATCAGGTGGTAGCTGCCGGGCTTGAGTTCGACCGTCGTGTTGGCCGGTATCGCGATGCCGGCTTCAAGCTCGCGCATCTGCATCACGGCGCCGTTCATCTTCATCTCGTGCAGCTCAACACTGCCGGCGCGATCGGATGTGACGCTGACGAGGCGGTCTGCCGGTCCGTTATTTGTAATCTTGAAATAGCCGCCGCCAACCTTTGCCATGGGCAACATTGCCCGGGAATAGGGGTGACCGATTTCGATCTGGCCGAGCTTGAAGCCGTGCGCCTGGGCAGAGCCGAATGCGAGCATGGTGCCGAGCACGGCATAGGTGGCGATGTTCCTGATGAACATGAGTGTCTCCGAGGGAGTGTTCCTGTTGGCTTTTGCCTGCCGAAGGAGAGCGCGCGCTCCGGTGACGGCCAACTAATGATGAAGGGCAAAGCGGCTAAAACTGCTTTGAAATGATAGATTGATGTTCCTGCCGTATCGGCGGACGATCAGGCGAGCGAGGGAGGTGCTCTGGCGTCAGGCAATAGACCCCGACGCGTTGGTTCCTGTGTCGGGAAGACTGCGAAAACGATATTCGCCGGCGCCTGTGCCAAAGATACTTGCAAGGCAAGGCCGGCAGACAGGATCGCAGATGTGACAGAATGCGTCAGTCGGCACAGGCTTGCGCAGGGGCAGTCTGCACTTCGTTTCAGCGGTTTATCTGAACTGTCAGGCTGTGCGTCAAAAACGCCATTTGAGCCGCAAAGGACGTGAAGCTGATCTTGGGCGACGATCGCTGTCGACGCCCTTGCCATATTTCCGGTGAATCCCTGAAGCGCCAATAGGTAGCCAAGGGCTACGGCCAGTGCTGTAGCCAGAATCCTGTCCGATAGGATTTGCCGGATCGCCTTCATGATATCTCCATGCCACAGGCCGAAGATAAAGTCACCGGTGCGATTAAATTGTGCGGGTCACGCTCCGCCTCCATCAGCAAGAAGCGTCTTTTTCTCAAGTGTATTAAATACGACTTTTGCGGTTGGCTATTTCAGTGGACATCCGCTCATTGTGATGTGCCCAAATCACTGGCTGCTTGACAGTTGGAGATGATCGTTGCATTTTCGCCACAATGCGTTGCTTAGAGGTCACGCAGGTGGCCTAGTGAGACCGGCGGCATTTTTCGGTCAAACACCCGGACATCCAAATTCGGTGATTTTGAAGCGTCTTTCCATATTTGGTCAGGCGACAATGTGGTTGGTCCCAGAGCGGGAGGGATATGATGGTGGACGGCGGGACGGCACCCCTTGCCGACGCTCAATCAGCGACATTCATTCAGGATCGTCGCGCCTCCTTTGCCTTGCCGGGTATTCTTCTGGCTGGTGGTGCGCTGGTCTGCGCCATTCTAACCCTGCTTGTTCTCCTCGGACTGACGCCGATTGCGCCGACCGGAAACGTGGTGATTGCGTCGGCCGTCATCAATTCGCTGTTCATCATCGGCCTGATGTATCTCATTGGGCGCGAGGTGACGCGGCTGCTGCGTGCCCGGAACCGGGGTAGGGCCGCGGCGCGCCTCCACGTGCGAATCGTCGTTCTGTTTTCCATCGTTGCCATCACGCCGGCGGTGCTGGTGGCGATCTTTGCCAGCCTGACGCTGAATGTCGGCCTTGACCGCTGGTTTTCACTGCGCACGCAGTCGATCGTGCAGTCGTCGCAGGATATCGCCCGCGCTTACATGATGGAGAATGCGAGCTATCTGCAGGGCCAGACGGTCTCGATGTCCAACGACCTCGAACGCAATCGTGCGATGTTCTATCTCGATCGCACCGGCTTTCTGGACCTGATGACCCGTCAGGCGCGTGGGCGCGGCATGCTCGGAGCCTTCCTCGTTCAGGAGGATGGTCAGGCGATTGCGCAGGCCGATATAAAGACCGAGCGACCGCTGCCGGCTATCCCAGCCGATGCGCTCAAGTCCGCCGCGGGCGGCCAGCCGACACTAATTCCGCCCGGCATCACCAATCTTGTGGGGGCGGTGATGAAGACGGAGGCTATATCGGGAACATTCCTCTACACGATCCGCGCCGTCGACCCGAAGGTCATGAACGCCATGCGGCTGATGGAGGAAAACACTGCCGAGTACAAGGCGATGGAAGCGGGCCGCTCGTCGCTCCAGTTTGCCTTTGCCGTGCTCTATCTCGGGTTCGCACTTATCGTTCTTCTGGCGGCAATCTGGGCGGCAATCGCGGTTGCCGACCGTATCGTGCGGCCGATCCGACTGCTGATCAGTGCTGCTGACGCTGTCGGCAGCGGCAACCTCAATGTTGTAGTTCCCGTTCGTGCTGCAGATGGCGACGTCGGCAGTCTGTCACGCACATTCAACAAGATGATCTCCGAAATCCGCACGCAGCAGGACGAGATTCTGGAGGCCAAGGACGAAGTCGATGATCGTCGCCGCTTCATCGAAGCCGTGCTTTCTGGTGTAACGGCGGCTGTCATCGGCGTCGACGACCGGAGGATCAGCATCGTCAATCCGTCCGCCGAAGAGATGCTCGGCGTTGAGCAGCAGGGCCTTATCGGTAGAACATTGCAGGAGATCGCACCCGAGATCGACCATGTTCTGACCGAAGCCACAACACGATCCCGCGGGGATTTCCGCAAGGAAGTCAACCTGATGCGCAACGGCAAGGAACGGACATTGTCAGTTCAGGTCACCCGCGAAGAACAGCGCACGTCGAACGATTCCTATGTCATCACGCTCGATGATATTACCGATCTAGTGATTGCACAGCGTTCAACGGCATGGGCGGATGTGGCGCGCCGCATCGCCCATGAGATCAAGAACCCGCTGACGCCTATCCAATTGTCGGCGGAGCGGCTGAAGCGCCGTTACGGCAAGCAGATCGATGAGAATGATCGGGCGGTCTTCGATCAGTGCACGGACACGATCGTCCGGCAGGTCGGCGATATCGGCCGCATGGTCGACGAATTCTCTTCGTTTGCCCGCATGCCCAAGCCGTCGAAGGAAATCACCGATCTCAGGGGCATCCTGAAGGATTCGATCTTCCTGCGCGAAATGGGTACGACCCATGTCGATTTCATTCGCGAACTCGGTGACGAACCTCTCAACGGCCTGTTCGATGGACGGATGCTCGGTCAGGCTTTCGGCAATCTCGTGAAGAATGCCGTCGAGGCGATCGAGATGGTGCCGGTCGACGAGGAGCGTGACGGGCGCAAGGTGATGGTGCGCTCCAGTTTTGACAAGGCACGCGATCTGTTCGTGGTGGATGTGATCGACAACGGCATCGGACTGCCGACCGAGAACCGCCACCGGATACTCGAACCCTATATGACAATGCGTGAAAAGGGCACAGGGCTCGGCCTCGCCATCGTCAAGAAGATCATTGAAGAACATGGGGGGCAGCTCGAACTGCACGATGCCCCTGCCGATTTCGATCATGGCAAGGGCGCCATGATCAGGGTGCTTTTGCCACACGTCGATGCGGTTGGCGCGCCCGTGAAAGATAAAGACAAGGAAGTAGCTTATGGCGTCTGACATTCTGGTCGTCGATGACGAGGCGGATATCCGCGAGATCGTTTCGGGCATTCTCTCCGACGAGGGCCACGAGACACGGATGGCGTATGACAGCGACAGTGCTCTGGCGGCGATTTCCGACCGCGTGCCGCGGCTGGTTTTCCTCGATATCTGGATGCAGGGGTCTAAGCTCGATGGCCTGGCGTTGCTGGACGAGATCAAGAGCCGCCATCCCGACCTGCCGGTGGTGATGATCTCCGGTCACGGCAATGTCGAGACGGCCGTCTCGGCTATCAAGCGCGGCGCCTTCGATTTTATTGAAAAGCCGTTCAAGGCCGACCGCCTGATCCTGATCGCCGAGCGGGCACTGGAAAACTCCAAGCTCAAGCGCGAAGTGTCCGAACTGAAGAAGCGCACCGGTGATGCGGCCGAACTGGTCGGAACGTCGGTTGCCGTCTCCCAGCTTCGCCAGACGATCGAAAAGGTCGCGCCGACCAACAGCCGCATCATGATCCTTGGCCCTTCCGGCTCAGGCAAGGAACTCGTTGCCCGGATGATCCATCGCAAGTCGTCGCGCGCGACAGGTCCTTTCGTGGCGCTGAACGCTGCAACGATCACGCCCGACCGGATGGAGGTGGCACTTTTCGGCACCGAGGGGACGCCTGGCCAGCCGCGCAAGATTGGCGCGCTTGAAGAGGCGCATCGCGGTATCCTCTATCTCGACGAAATCGGCGAGATGCCGCGCGAGACACAGAACAAGATCCTGCGTGTGCTCGTCGATCAGCAGTTCGAGCGCGTCGGCGGGTCGAAGCGGGTGAAGGTGGATGTCCGCATCATTTCCTCGACCGCCTACAATCTGGAGAGCCTGATCTCCGAAGGTGCCTTCCGCGAGGATCTCTATCATCGTCTCGCGGTCGTACCGGTCAAGGTCCCGGCACTGGCAGAGCGTCGCGAAGACATTCCCTTCCTCGTCGACATGTTCATGAGGCAGGTTTCCGAACAGGCGGGTATCCGCCCGCGCAAGATTGGCGACGATGCTATGGCCGTCCTGCAGGCGCATGACTGGCCGGGCAATATCCGCCAGTTGCGCAACAATATCGAGCGGCTGATGATTCTCGCGCGCACGGATGGCCCGGATACGGCGATCTCCGCCGATATGTTGCCGACCGACCTCGGTGACATGCTGCCAAAGGTCTCGTCGAAGGGGGATGTCCACATCATGACGCTTCCGCTGAGAGAGGCGCGTGAAATGTTCGAGCGTGATTATCTTATCGCGCAGATCAACCGCTTCGGCGGCAATATTTCCCGCACCGCAGAATTTGTCGGCATGGAGCGCTCGGCGTTGCACCGCAAGCTGAAATCGCTCGGCGTCTGAGGTCTTTGCCTAGCTACCGGGGTCGCATTCGTGCGGTCCCATGTATTTTTGACTAAGGCTTCACACAGAGTGCCGAAATCTGCATTCCAATCGTTTCAATCGATGGAAGACAGCGCCAGCGGACATAAGGGCAGTGTCGCATCGAATATGCGCGACGCCTTTTTCGAGATTGCGGAAAAGACGCCGATTTGGTAACCAGACTTGTGGGGGAAGGGAAACACGGGGCGTTTCTCCATAATCTCTTATCACGTGAGATCATTATCCCGGCAGATTGCCGGCAAGAAAGAAAGAATCGGCGCTATGGCGGAACGTTCTCAGAACCTGCAGGATTTATTTCTCAATACAGTCCGAAAGCAGAAGATTTCCCTGACTATATTCCTCATCAACGGGGTCAAGCTCACGGGAGTCGTAACTTCCTTCGACAATTTCTGCGTGCTTCTTCGTCGTGACGGGCACTCCCAGCTCGTGTATAAGCACGCTATCTCGACCATCATGCCGGGTCAGCCGATGCAGATGTTCGAGACCGAAGAAAACGCAGCCTAAGGACAGAGACAGATTTCTACCCGAGATACGTCTAACGAATCGCTCGTCCCGGAAGCCGAAAAGCACCGGGACGATATGCGCGCCGTGGTGGTTGTGCCGGTGCTCAAGCAGGCGCGCGCCCGCGGCAGCCAGAGCGACACGCCGATTGTCGCCGCTCCCAAGAGATCCAACGAAGCACGATTGGAAGAGGCGACAGGTCTTGCCCGCGCCATCGATCTCGACGTGGTTCAGGGCTTGATCGTTTCCGTCAATCAGCCGCGTCCAGCGACCCTGATGGGAACCGGCAAGATCGAGGAAATCAAGGCGCTTCTCGACGAGAGGGATGCCGGCCTCGTCATCGTCGATCATCCGCTGACGCCAGTGCAGCAGCGCAATCTCGAAAAAGAACTGAACGCCAAGGTCATCGACCGCACCGGCCTGATCCTCGAGATTTTCGGTCGCCGTGCCTCCACCAAGGAAGGCACGCTGCAGGTCGATCTGGCGCATCTCAATTACCAGAAGGGCCGTCTGGTCCGGTCCTGGACCCACCTTGAGCGCCAGCGCGGCGGTGGCGGGTTCATGGGCGGTCCGGGTGAAACCCAGATCGAAGCCGACCGTCGTCTGTTGCAGGACCGTATCGTCAAGCTGGAGCGCGAGCTAGAGCAGGTGGTGCGCACCCGCCAGCTTCATCGCGCCAAGCGCCGCAAGGTGCCGCATCCGATCGTGGCTTTGGTCGGTTATACCAATGCCGGCAAGTCGACATTGTTCAACCGCATTACCGGCGCCGGCGTTCTCGCTGAAGACATGCTGTTTGCGACGCTCGACCCGACATTGCGCCGGATGAAGCTGCCGCATGGCCGCACCGTCATCCTGTCGGACACCGTCGGCTTCATTTCCGACCTGCCGACCCATCTCGTCGCCGCCTTCCGTGCGACGCTGGAAGAGGTACTGGAAGCCGATCTCATCCTGCATGTGCGTGACATGTCCGATCCAGACAATGCCGCCCAGTCGCATGACGTGCTGCGCATTCTCGCCGATCTCGGGATCGACGAGAAGGAAAGCTCCGAGCGCATTATCGAGGTCTGGAACAAGATCGACCGGCTCGACCCGGAAACACATGACGCGCTGTTCGAGCGCGCCAAGGGCCGCGACAATATCATGGCGCTATCGGCGATTACCGGCGAGGGTCTCGATCCGCTGATGGACGAGATCGCCAAGCGGCTTTCCGGCGTGCTCACCGAAACCTCGATCACCATTCCCGCGGACAAGCTTTCGCTGGTCTCCTGGGTCTACGGCAATTCGATCGTCGACGGCCGCGAGGACAATGAGGATGGTTCGGTGACGCTCGATGTACGCATGTCGGAAGCGCAGGCGACAGAGATCGAACGCCGGCTCGGCAACGGGCCGAAGCGCGAGAAGGAAGACTGGGAGCGGTAACCTGATTGCTGCCGTCATCCTCGGGCTTGTCCCGAGGATCTATTCACGTCGCCAATGTCACTATCAAAGCAGATGCTCGGGACAAGCCCGAGCATGACGGCAATCATGGCTAACCCGGCCCTTCGCTTTGGCTCAGGGCATTCGTCACTGCAATCGATTCACTGGATTGATCGCTCGGGCTACGCCCGACCGTTCCTCACCCCACAAACGCGCGTTCGATGACGAACTCGCTCGGCTTGTTGTTGGCGCCTTCGGTCAGGCCTGCCTTTTCGAGCAGTTCCTTGGTGTCTTTCAGCATCGCAGCCGAGCCGCAGATCATGCCGCGGTCGACCGCCGGGTCGAGCGGAGGCACGCCGAGGTCGGAGAACATCTTGCCGTTCTCGATCAGGTCGGTGATGCGACCCGTAAACGGGTAGTCTTCGCGGGTGACCGTCGAATAGAGTTTCAGCTTGTCACCCACCAGTTCGGAGAGGAACTCGTGGTTCCTGATCTCTTCCATCAGGTCCTGGCCATATTTCAGTTCGGACACTTCGCGGCAGGTATGGGTGAGGATGACTTCCTCGAATTTTTCGTAGGTTTCCGGATCGCGGATCAGGCTTGCGAAAGGCGCAATGCCGGTGCCGGTCGAGAACATGTAGAGACGCTTGCCCGGTGTGAGCGCATCAAGCACCAGCGTACCTGTCGGTTTCTTGCGCATCAGCACGGTATCGCCCGGCTTGATCTTCTGCAGGTGTGAGGTCAGCGGGCCATCCGGCACCTTGATCGAGAAGAATTCCAGTTCCTCGTCCCAGGCCGGGCTTGCGATCGAATAGGCGCGGTAGATCGGCTTTTCGCCGACCATCAGGCCGATCATTGCAAATTCACCCGAGCGGAAACGAAAACCTGCCGGGCGCGTCATGCGGAAACGGAACAGCCGGTCGGTATAGTGCTGCACATCCAGCACCGTCTCGGCATAGACGCCATCCGGAATCTTTACGGCAAAGTCTTCGGTCTTCGTGGGAGCATTCATCGCGATCGGTCTTCCAGTCTCATCGTTCTGACAGCGAGATATACTATCAAGCTGCTCATTTGAAGGCATCCCCGCTCATTGTCGCGGAAAGCATAGAAAATATGTGTACGAAAGTCACCTTTAAGCCTTCCAATTCAGGGAGAGCTTCAGGCCGAGCGGCGACGCCAGCTGTAACCTTCGCCTGCTTCCGCATGGCGGGATGTCGGCTGGTAATGCACGGCAATGCCGGGCAGGCGCCCTTCCGACAGACGCTTCAGCGCAGTGGCGTTGGTGACTGCAAAGCTGTCTATACCACAGCGAAGCATCAGTGGCACCTGATCGATCAGCACATCGCCGACAGCCCGCAATTCGTTGCGATAGGCAAGCCGGTCGCGCAGCAGCGAGGCATGGCTGAAGGCGCGACCGTCGTTGAAGGCCGGGAAATCCACCGCGACGATTTCGATGCGATAGAGATAGGGCTCCAGCTTCGTGACGTCGTCGGCGGGCCTGATCAGCACGCCGAGGCCGACATCGTTGCTGGCCTCCGCTTTCTCGATAAACTGATCGAGCGGCAGAAGCGCCTTCTGCTCGCCTTCGGCCTTCGCCTCGTCTGTTTCGATCACCCACGGATCGTTCTCGACGAAACCGGTTTCTCTCCAGATCTTCGTCATCAAGCAGCCTCCGCCTTGGCTTCACCATAGAGCGCATCCTTGAAAGGCTGCGGCCCGACACGGCGATAGGCGGCCAAGAAGGTTTCTTCCTTGCCCGTACGTAGGCCGAGATAGGTATCGACGATGGTTTCGATCGCGTCCGTCACCTTGGCCGGCTCGAAGCCACGGCCGATGATTTCGCCGATTGATGTATGTTCGTCGCCCGAACCGCCGAGCGTGATCTGATAGAGTTCGGCGCCCTTCTTTTCCACGCCCAGAAGGCCGATATGGCCGACATGGTGATGGCCGCAGGCATTGATGCAGCCGGAAATCTTGATCTTCAATTCGCCGATTTCGGCCTGACGCTCGGGCGCGCCGAAGCGGGTGGAGATTTCCTGGGCTACAGGGATCGAACGGGCGTTCGCGAGTGCGCAATAGTCCAGGCCGGGACAGGCAATGATATCGGTGATCAGGTTGGAGTTTGCCGTTTCCAGCCCATGCGCAGTCAATGCACGATAGAGCGGCTCAAGATCAGCCAGCGCCACATGCGGGAAGATGACGTTCTGCTCGTGGCTGATGCGGATTTCGTCATGGGCGAATTCCTCCGCCAGATCGGCGATCACATCCATCTGCACGTCGGATGCGTCGCCCGGAATGCCGCCGATCGGCTTGAGCGAAATCGTCACCATGCCGTAATCGGGATGTTTGTGCGGCTGGACGTTCTGGTTAACCCAGCGGGCAAAGGCCTCGTCCTGCTTTTTCCAGCCGGCAAGCTGCGCCCAGCCTTCTCCACGGTCGGGCAGGGCGGGCGGTGCGAAATAGGCGGTGATTGCCGCCACATCGGCCTCCGGCAGCTTCAGCTCGGTTTCCTGAAGGTGAGAGAACTCTTCCTCCACCTGGCGGGTCAGTTCCTCGACGCCGGCTTCGTGGACGAGGATCTTGATGCGCGCCTTGTACTTGTTGTCACGACGGCCATGCAGATTGTACACGCGCATGATCGCGGTGATGTAGGACAGGAGATCCTGCTCGGGCAGGAAGTCCTTGATCTTTTTGGCGATCAGAGGCGTGCGGCCCTGACCGCCGCCGACATAGACGGCAAAACCGATCTCACCCTTGTCGTTCTTCTTCAGATGCAAGCCGATATCGTGGACCTGGATTGCGGCACGGTCGCGCTCGGCGCCGGTCACGGCAATCTTGAACTTGCGCGGCAGGAAGGAGAATTCCGGGTGGACGGAAGACCACTGGCGCAGAATTTCAGCATAGGGGCGGGGGTCGGCCACTTCGTCTGCTGCCGCGCCGGCAAAATGATCTGCCGTGACATTGCGAATGCAGTTGCCTGATGTCTGCAGCGCGTGCATTTCGACGCTTGCCAGCTCCGCCAGGATATCGGGCGTGTCGGAAAGCTTCGGCCAGTTGTACTGGATGTTCTGGCGGGTGGTGAAATGGCCGTAACCGCGGTCATATTTGCGGGCGATATGCGCCAGCATCCGCATTTGCCTGGAGTTCAGCGTGCCATAAGGGATTGCGACGCGAAGCATATAGGCATGAAGCTGCAGATAGACGCCGTTCATCAGGCGCAGCGGCTTGAACGCATCCTCGGCGAGTTCACCGGAAAGCCGGCGCTCGACCTGATCGCGAAACTGTTCCACGCGGCTCGAAACAAAGGCGTGGTCGAATTCATCGTAACGATACATGTGTGTCCCGGAACTCTAAGTGTCAGACTGCGATGAAGGCTGCGTCGGCTTTGCCGTAGCCACTCGCGTAATTCATTGTGGGGCCGGCGGCGCGAATACGCTCGCGAAGGCGGGTCGGCCAGAGGACGCCATTGGTTTCCTCGACATCGATCACGGCGACATCGACGACCTTGTTGTCGGCGAAGTCGCGCTTGCCGATCGCTTCGAGCGAGGCTGCGGCTTCCGCATGACGAGCGACCAGCGCATCCTGCAGGTTTTCCGTCCAGTGGCCTGCGGCATCCAGCCAGACGGCGATACCATCGGAAAGGCGGTTGGCGGTCAGAACCTTGTCGGTCATTGCTGCATTCCTTTTTCCTGGCCTTGTTCTTGGTCCGCATATTCGTGGCTACGGACAGATTTTCTGAAGGCGGAGAGCGGTTCGGATTTGTCGAAATTCGCGCCGGCGACGGCTTCGCCGATGATCACCATGACCGGACCATCGAGGTCATCACGCGCTTCCAGTGACGGCAGCTCGCTCAGCACGCCATGGAAGAGTTTGCGGTCGATGCGGCTGGCATTTTCGATCACGGCAACCGTCGTGTCGCGGCTCAAACCTGCATCCATCAGGCGTTCGGAGACCGAGGCGGCGACCGTGCGGCCCATATAAACGGCGATGGTGGCGCCGGAGATGGCAAGGCTTGCCCAGTCCGGCAATACATCGCCGGTCAGGTCGTGGCCAGTGGTGAAGATCAGCGAGGAGGCAACACCGCGCAAGGTCAGCGGCAGATCGAAATCAGCGGCTGCAGCGAAAGCCGACGTGATACCGGGCACGATCTCGTAAGCGATGCCGGCTTCCCGAAGGGCTGCCATTTCCTCACCGGCACGACCGTAGACCAGCGGATCACCGGATTTCAGTCTTACGACGCGCTTGCCCTGGCGTCCGAGATCGACCAGCAGGCGGTTGATCTCGTCCTGGCTCTTGGAGTGACAGTTCTTGCGCTTCCCGACGGAAAGACGTTCGGCATCGCGGCGGCCCATGTCGACGATCGCCTGCGGTACAAGCGCGTCATAAACGATCGCGTCGGCTTCCATCAGCACACGCTGTGCCCGTAACGTCAGCAGGTCTTCTGCGCCGGGGCCGGCACCGACCAGCCAGATCTTGCCCTCGGCCTGTCCAGAGGTCGACAGAAGCACATTGGCGGCGCGACGGGCGGAGGCGTGGTCGTTTGCTTCAATCGCATCGGCGACATCGCCCGAGAAGAAGCGGCGCCAGAAAATGCGACGGGAAACACCGCGCGGAACAAGCCGTTCGGCGGCATCGCGGTAATCGGCGGCAAGGCTTGCGAGGCGGCCGAGAGACGGCGACAGCATCTGGTCGATGCGGGCGCGGATCATCTGCGCCAGAACCGGGCCTGCACCCTCCGTGCCGATGGCGATGGCGACCGGTGCACGGTTGACGAGAGCGGGGGTGAAGAAATCGCAATAGTCGGGCTGATCCACCGCATTGGCCGGGATTTTTTGCGCACGGGCGGCTGTGACGATTGCCTGATCCTGCTCGGCTTCGCCGGTTGCGGCGAAAACCAGCACCGCGCCCTTTACCTGCTCGGCTGAGAATTCGGCACGGATGACCTCGATGCCTTGTATATCAAGCCAGGCAGCATAATCCGCTTCCGGCTCGTCGGCATAGGCGACGATCTCGGCGTCGGTATTTCTCAAGAGACGAGCTTTGGCATAGGCTTCGTCGCCGTTGCCGAAGACTGCCACGGTTTTTCCATGCACACGGAAAAAGGCGGGGAAGGCTGACAGACGTTGATGGCTGGCTGACATGCGGTTATCCTGAAACATATGACAGGAATATCCACAATCGGACGCAGGTTTTGAAGAAATGGATATGCGAAGTGGATTGACCGCGGGTATTTCTGTTTCGCAATCAACCTGTTCTTGAGCAAAAGCCACCGCAGAGGATATTTCCCCAGTATTTCTGTAGATTACCAGGTTTTTACCTCGATCGGTCCGTTCCTCGTTATAAATTGCCTAGACATACCAGCCATAAAGAGCCTCCATGACCACTGCCGCCACACTCGCCCCACGGCTTCTCGACGTCATCGAACACGATATCCTGCCGCTTACCCAAGCGGGTGTCGCTGCCGGCAACAAGGTGTTCGGCGCAGCGATACTGAAAAAATCCGATCTTTCGCTGGTGATTGCCGAGACCAATAACGAGCTCGAAAATCCGCTCTGGCACGGTGAAGTCCACACGCTGAAGCGCTTCTATGAAAAGACTTCAGGAATTTCTACCAAGGATCTGATTTTCCTGTCAACTCATGAACCCTGCACGATGTGTATGTCGGCCATCACATGGGCCGGTTTCGACAATTTTTATTCCTTCTTCAGCCACGAGGATTCGCGCGATGCGTTTGCGATCCCGCATGATTTGAAGATCCTCAAGGAGGTATTCGGGTTGGAGCCAGGCGGTTATCGCCGGTCGAATGCGTTCTGGAATTCCTACTTCATTGCCGATCTGGTGGAGACAGAGCAGAACCCGCTGCGACAGCAATTGCGCGAACAGACCGCCCGGATCAAACAGACCTATCAGCGCCTTTCGGACAGCTACCAGTCCGGCAAGGGCGAAAACGACATACCGCTCAACTGAGCGCCCAAGGATATTTCATGATGGAAGCTTCAAAGGATATTTCGCGGCTGATCGAGATCATGGCGGCGCTGCGCACGCCTGTCACCGGCTGCCCCTGGGATCTGGAGCAGGATTTCGCGTCGATCAAGCCCTATACGATCGAGGAGGCCTATGAGGTTGCCGACGCGATTGAACGCAAGGACATGGACGATCTCTGCGAGGAGTTGGGCGACCTGCTGCTGCAGGTGGTTTTTCACGCCCGCATGGCGGAAGAGGCGGGCGACTTTGCCTTTGGCGACGTGGTGGAAGTGGTGACGAGAAAAATGATCCGCCGCCATCCGCATGTCTTTGTTCCCCCTGGGGCCCGCTCCGATGCCGATACGCCCGGTGCGGTGAAAATCCAGTGGGACGAGATCAAGCAGGAGGAGAAACGCGAGCGGGCCGAACGGCGCTTGAGCCGCGGCATCACCGAGGACTTCAAGGCCGGTTTTCTCGGATCCGTGCATCGCAGCCAGCCGGCGCTGACCGAAGCGTTGAAACTGCAGGAGCGCGCTGCCAAGGTCGGTTTCGACTGGTCGCAGCCGGAACCGATCCTCGACAAGATCGAGGAAGAAGTGCGGGAGTTGCGTGAGGCGCTGCAGGCAGGCCATCCGGAAAAAGTGTCCGATGAGCTTGGTGATCTGATCTTCGCGATGGTCAATATCGGCCGTCATGTCGGCACGGATCCGGAAAATGCGCTGCGCGGAACGAATACGAAATTCCGGCGTCGGTTCAATCATATAGAGACGGAACTTAAAAAATCAGGCGAGAGCCTTGAGGCCGCATCTCTCGAGCGAATGGAAGACCTGTGGCAGGCAGCCAAAGCCATCGAGCGGCAGCTGGGTTGAGCGCGTGAACGCCACCGACAGGACCGTGCCATGAAGATCGATGGGCTGGAAGTCGCAATCGCCGGTGCCGGCATCGGCGGGTTGTCGCTGGCAACCATGCTCGCCCGTGGTGGCGCGAAAGTCGTGGTCTACGACCAGATGGAAGCGCCGCAGCCTGTCGGCTCGGGTTTCGTGCTGCAGCCGACGGGTCTGGCAATCCTAAAGGCGATGGGCCTGTTCGATGCGATCGCAGCTCGCGGACAGGTCATTACCCGCATGCACGGAGCATTGGCCGGCGGATCGTCCGGGCCGGGCAAGACGGTGCTGGAGATCAGTTATCCGGGTGATGGTCACGGCATCGCCATCCAGCGCGTGGCCTTGTTCGATCTTTTGCTATCCGCGGCAATTGCCTCAGGCGTCCGGTTTGAGACGAATGCAAGAACGACTGGCATCATAGAAGGCAAAAGACCGGCGCTGACGCTCGATGGCGGTCGTGCAACGCCTTCGGCAGATCTCGTCGTCGACGCGATGGGTGCGAGTTCACCGATCGGCCACGATCCGGCGAAGGAGCTGAACTATGGCGCGCTCTGGGCGACGGTGCCGTGGCCGGAGAACGGACCGTTTCATCCCCACGAGCTGGAGCAGCGTTACGAGCGGGCGAGCCATATGGCCGGTGTCCTGCCGGTCGGGACGGCGAGGGACGGCGCGGCGCCGATGGCGACCTTCTTCTGGAGCCTGCGTAACCGCGACATCGAGGCGTGGCGCAATGCCGGCCGGGAGGCGTGGCTGGAACGAGTGAACGCGCTCTGGCCGCAAGCCGTGCCGCTTGCCGAAGTCGCCGAGCCTGTCCATGCCCGCTATCGTCACCACACGCGAAAGCCGGTTGCGGGGCGCGGTGTCATCCGCATCGGCGATGCATGGCATGCGACAAGCCCGCAACTGGGCCAAGGCGCCAATATGGCGATGATCGATGCAGCCTCGCTGCTCTCGGCTCTTGCCCGCGCACCGTCGATTGATGAGGCCTTTGCGCTACATCTGCGCCAGCGCGGGCCGCATGTCTGGCTCTACCAGACGCTCAGCGTCGTGCTAACGCCTTTTTATCAGTCCGACAGCCGCATCCTGCCGGCCATGCGCGATATCGCGATCGGCCCGACGACGCGAATGCCGCTGGTGCGGCAGCTTGTCAGCCGGCTGGTCACAGGCGATTTCCTCAGCCCGATAAAGCGGATCGGGCTCGAGGAGCTTTAGGCGCCGTTTCAGGCGGGCCGAAGCGTGATGACGGTCAGCTCCGATGGCACGCCAAGCCGCAGCGCAAAACCGATCCACAAAGCCGTGCCGTTGTTGACGTAAAGCTGCATGTCGCCGACGTCGTAACGGCCGGACACAAAGCCGTTGTTGAAGCGTGCGACCAACCGGTCCATACCAAGGATCATGCCGCCATGTGTATGGCCGGAAAGCTGCAGATCGGCACCGGCTTGTGCTGATACCCGTGCATTGCGCGGCTGGTGGTCCAGGAGGATGATGGGGGCTTCCGGCGGTGCGCCGGCCAATGCCTTCGCGACATCCGGCCCTTCGAGGCCGAAACGGGTCGCGTTGACATCGTTGACGCCTGCAAGCGTTAGCTTCGCGTCTCCGCGCGACAACAGAACATGGCCGTTGGAGATGGTTTTGAGGCCAAGCTCCTGATATTTCGCCATCCAGCCATCATGGCCGAAGTAATACTCATGATTGCCCGGAATGGTGTAAATGCCATCCGTTGCCCTCAGCTTTGCCAGCGGTGCAACGTCACGCGTTCGGGCCTGAAGGTCGCCATCGATCAAGTCACCGGTGATGACGATCAGGTCGGCATTTTGGGCATTAGCCTTTGCAACAGTCTCTTCGACCCAGGGCGCTTGGAACAGGCGGCTGATATGCAGATCGGTGAGCTGGATCATCCGGTAGCCGTCGAATTCCGCCCGGAGATCGCGGATCCTGATCTCGACTTCTTTCACCGGCGGAACGCGGATTGCCTGGGAAACGGCAAAGGCCGCCAGCGACATGGTGACGATGCCGACGCTGTAGCGCAGTTTCGGTGCGATCGAGATGCGCCGGCGTTTCAAGGCCGCGATCACCGATGCACCGATGTCGATTGCGAGCTGGCAGACGGCAGTCAGCAGTATGAAGCCTGACAGCCAGTTCGCCATGATCATCGCTAACCTCGGCACTTCCGGCGAGAACATCGTGCCGAAGACGAGAAGGCTGATCAGGCTGTGCTGGAACACCACCATCAGGATGACGGCGAGAAAACCTTTCAGCCAGTTCGGCCAAGGCAGCGGATAGATGAAACGGGCAACGACATAGAAGCAAAGGATGGCTTTGAAGAGATGAAACAAGGCGGGATGCTCTGGGTCTTGGGATAAGGAACCCTCTCTTCTTCGAGTTCGCCGCCCAACTCAACCGCCCAGACCGACCGGCTGACGCGATTTTGATCGCGTGCGATCAGGTCGAAATCTTTGCCAGCGTTAATCCCGCTTGATCGTCAGCAGCAGATCCCACATGTCCGCACCGGTTTCGAAGACGGCAGCGTTGGCGGCAAAGCCTTGTTCGGCTGTCATCACATCGATCATTTCCCCTGCCGGATCGACGTCGTATCCGGGCGTTGAGGCATTGGCGATATTATTCGCAGCCGTATTCAGACGCTGGGATTGCGTCTGCATGCCGGCGACGGAAGTGCTCATTGCTGCAGAAATCGTCATGGCCTTGCCTTCATCATCGTTCGCCATCGTTATGAAGGACAGGCGCGAATGAAGGGTGAAGGGACAGGGTTAAGTCCCGTCATTGTTTACCCCGTTTCCTGTGTCGATCAGGGACATCCGTCTCATGGTCACTTGTTCCCGATGAGGAGAGGTCCCCATAATGGCCGCATTCCTGGCCAAAACATCCAGCTCATGCCGATCCGATCGACCACATGGTTCGATCGGAAATCGGGAGAAGTGTCAGATTTAGGGATTGCCCTAAAAACGCATGAGCCTATGTCGGTATTGCACTGCAATATTTCCGATGCCGGCTGAAGGAGCTGTTCATGGCGGGTAAAGCAGCAATTCCGAGAATTATCGGAATAGATCTGACCCGGTCGGTCGCCATCTTTTTCGCCATGCTCAGCCATGTCTGGGTCGTCACTAATATGGACACGTTCTGGAGCGGTGCTTCGGCCGATTTCCTGCGCGCGCTTATGGCGCTCGCCACCCCCACATTCATCCTGCTGTTCGGCACGATGCTCGAGATCGTCTATCGGCCGAGATTCGTTGCCGGTGAACAGGAGCGGGTCGCTGTGCGTTTGTTTTCCCGCGCGATACAGTGCTGGCTTCTCTATTGCGTTTCGGTCTTCGTTCTCTACCTGTTTGCCGATGGCTATTCGCTGAAATTTTCGCTGGCGACCATGATGCTGATCGGTGTCACGCCTTTTACCGATATCCTCAAATTCTATGCCGTCGTGCTTTTCCTGGCACCCTTCCTTTTGTGGCTGCGCTGTAGGGTTGGCTTGCTGCCGCTCGTGGTTTTGGCGCTGATCGTCCATGCCGCCCATCCGGTCATTCGTGGGCTTCCGGGCCCGCTCGATTTCCATCTGGGCATGTATGCCGAACGGGTCGTGACCTTCCTCTTCGGTGTTGGCGATGCCAAGCTCGGCGGTCCGTCGATCCTGCATGGAACAAGCCTGATCATCGCCGGAATGGCGTTCGGGCGGCTGATTGCGGGAGACAGGACCGTTCAATCAGAGAAGCCACCCATCGGAGTCGTTACACGGGCGTCCTACCTGCTGGCCGGCTCGGCTTTGGTGATCGCTCTCGGGGTCCTGTTCTATGATGAAAAATCCCTGGCGGAACTCGGGGACATGTCGCTGCGGATGGATAGCGATCCGCTCTATTTCGCGGCCGGCCTATGCGGTGCGATTGCCATGACGAGCCTTGCGGTGCTTCTCACCCAGCGTCTGTCACCCGAAGTGAAGCAGCGGCTGGAGAAGCCGGTCTTCTTTGGGCGCACCAGTCTCTTCACCTTCGCCTTCGGCAACATGATCCTCTACGGCTGGCCCGGTGAGCCGAATACTCTTCAGTCTGCCGTTCTCCAGGCGGTTCTGATCAGCATCGCGATCACGCTGCTCAGCTACATGTTCGATCGGGAAGTGCGCCGGGGCGGCACGCTGGCAGCCGTCGTCAAATGGATGCAGGCCCGGATCACGTCACTGGTGAACATGCTGGTGGGGTGGAGAACGCCGCGCGTTAGGCAGGCCTGACGACCACTTCAGGCGGCCTTCAATTTCCGCAGAAGAGTTTCCAGTTCCTCTGACTCGGGAAGCGGCGTCGAAAGATCGGATTTCAGGTTATTGCGATCGCCGAGTTCGAACTGATACCAGTTCATCAGCCCCGATGCGATAGCCTGGGCCTGCTCGCTTTCAGGCGATACATCGTTCTCCTCGCACCAGGCTTCCAGAAATCGCTGGAGCAGCTCGAGATCATCCGATCCGAGTACGATGCTAGACGAAACCTTATCCCTAAACATTTCTGTCCTCACAACCATGCTGGAGTTTCCGAAAGAGCATGCACTTGCTGCTGGTTCGGAAGCAGGAGAGTGCCTTTAGGACATGGCACCCATCGGATACATCTGATCATCCTCAATGCATCCGGCCTTGGGCTTATAACGCACGACGGCGCAAATGGTTCATTTTGATACAGAAAAGGCGGCTCGTGGCCGCCTTTTCCAATCGTTTTGTACGTGGTCGATTACTCGGCAGCTTCCGCATAATCCTCCAGCGGAGGGCAGGAGCATACGAGGTTGCGGTCACCATAGACGTTGTCGATACGGTTGACCGAGGACCAGTACTTGTCGACGCGGAACGAGCCGGGCGGGAAGCAGGCCTGTTCGCGGGAGTAGGGACGATCCCACTCGCCGACGAGGTCTTCCACCGTGTGCGGAGCGTTCTTCAGCGGGTTGTTGAGCTTGTCCGCACGGCCTTCCTCGATGTCGCGGGCTTCCTCGCGGATCGCCAGCATCGCTTCGCAGAAGCGGTCGAGTTCAGCCTTGGTTTCCGACTCCGTCGGCTCGATCATCAGTGTGCCCGCAACCGGCCAGCTCATGGTCGGTGCGTGGAAGCCGCAGTCGATCAGGCGCTTGGCGACATCGTCCACCGTCACGCCTGCAGAGGCGTTGAGCGGGCGGGTGTCGATGATGCATTCATGCGCCACGCGGCCAGCTTCCGACTTGTAGAGAACGTCGTAGGCACCCTTCAGGCGTGCTGCGATATAGTTGGCGTTGAGGATCGCCACCTTGGTTGCCTGCATCAGGCCTTCGCCGCCCATCATCAGGCAGTAGGACCAGGAGATCGGCAGGATCGACGGCGAGCCGAACGGAGCAGCCGAAACCGCACCTTCACGACCATCCGACTGCGGGTGACCGGGCAGATAAGCTGCCAGATGCGCCTTGACGCCGATCGGCCCCATGCCGGGACCACCGCCGCCATGCGGGATGCAGAAGGTCTTGTGCAGGTTCAAGTGCGACACATCGGAGCCGATGTCGCCGGGGCGGGCGAGGCCGACCATGGCGTTCATGTTGGCGCCGTCAAGATAGACCTGACCGCCGTGCTTGTGGGTGATATCGCAGATTTCCTTGACCGTTTCCTCGAACACGCCATGCGTGGACGGGTAGGTGATCATGCAAGCCGAAAGATTTGCGGCATGTTCTTCGGCCTTGGCGCGGAAGTCGTCGATATCGATATCGCCATTGTCACGAACCTTGACGACTACAACCTTCATGCCGACCATCTGTGCCGAGGCGGGGTTGGTGCCGTGCGCGGATGTCGGGATCAGGCAGACGTTGCGATGCGTGTCGCCATTGGCAATGTGGTAATTGCGGATGGTGAGCAGGCCCGCATATTCGCCCTGCGCGCCCGAATTCGGCTGCATGGAGAAGGCGTCGTAACCGGTAACCTGGCAAAGCTTTTCCGACAGGTCGTCGATCATTTCCTTGTAGCCGAGCGCCTGCTCCTGCGGGACAAACGGATGGATATCCGAAAATTCCGGCCAGGTGATCGGCAGCATTTCCGCCGTGGCGTTCAGCTTCATCGTGCAGGAGCCGAGCGGGATCATCGCACGGTCGAGCGCGAGGTCGCGGTCGGACAGGCGGCGGATGTAGCGGGTCATCTCGCTTTCGGCACGGTTCATGTGGAAGATCGGATGGGTCATGTAATCCGATTTCCGCAGAAGCGCCGTCGGCAGGCGGTATTCGACTTCGAAGTCGGAGACCTTGAAATTGCCGCCGAATGCGCGCCAGACGGCTTCGAGCGTGACCGGGCGGGTGCGCTCATCGAGCGACATGCCGATCTTCGTCTCGCCGATCTTGCGCAGGTTGACGCCTTCGGCAACGGCTGCACGCAGGATCAGGCCCTGCATGTGGCCGACCTCGACCGTGATCGTGTCGAAGAAGGTTTCCGGCTCGATTTTGTAGCCGAGCTTTTCGAGGCCCTTGGCCATCAGCACGGCCTTCTTGTGAACCTGCTGGGCAATTGCCTTCAACCCTTGAGGCCCGTGGAAGACGCCGTACATAGAGGCCATGACGGCAAGCAGCACCTGCGCGGTGCAGATGTTCGATGTCGCCTTTTCGCGGCGGATATGCTGTTCGCGGGTCTGCAGCGACAGGCGATAGGCGCGGTTGCCGCGGGCATCGACCGAAACGCCGACAAGACGGCCGGGCATGGCGCGCTTGTGGGCATCCTTGACGGCCATGTAGGCTGCGTGCGGACCGCCGTAACCGACCGGAACGCCGAAGCGCTGCGAAGAGCCGATGGCGATATCGGCGCCCATTTCGCCCGGGGACTTCAGCAGCGTCAACGCCAGAAGGTCGGCAGCAACGGCGGCAAGAGCGCCGGTCTGGTGCAGGCGGGAGATCAGGCCGGTGAAGTCACGAACTTCGCCATTGGTGCCCGGATACTGGAAGATCGCACCAAAAACGTCGACCGGATCGAGATCGGTCATCGGGTCGCCGATGATGACGCTCCAGCCTAGCGGGGCGGCGCGGGTTTCGATCAGCGCGATGGTCTGCGGGTGGCAGGCCTTATCGACGAAGAAGGCGCTCGCCTTGGTCTTTGCCTGGCGCTGGCAGAGCGCCATGGCTTCGGCAGCAGCGGTCGCTTCATCGAGCAGCGACGCGTTGGCGACGTCGAGACCGGTCAGGTCGGCGATCATCGTCTGGAAGTTCAGCAGCGCTTCGAGACGACCTTGGCTGATTTCCGGCTGGTAAGGCGTATAGGCCGTGTACCAGGCCGGATTTTCCAGAATGTTGCGCTGGATGACCGGCGGCGTGATGGTGCCGTAATAGCCCTGGCCGATCAGCGAGGTCAGGACCTGGTTCTTGTTGGCGGTCTCGCGCAGCTTGTCGAGCGCCTCGCGTTCGGAGAGTGCTGCGCCCCAGGCGAGCGGTGCCTGCTGGCGGATCGAGGAAGGCACGGTGGCATCGATCAGCGCGTCGAGCGACTTGTAACCGATGACCTTCAGCATTTCGGTCATTTCAGCCGGCGAGGGGCCGATATGACGCCGGTTGGCGAAGTCATACGGATTATAGTCGGTGAAGTGGAAATCGGTGTTTTCGGTCATCCGATCAGGTCCTTGTAGGCGGCTTCGTCCATCAGGGCATCGACGTCGGAAACGTTCTTCAACTTCAGCTTGAAGAACCAGGCGGCGCCCTGCGGATCGGAATTAACCAGCGACGGGTCGTCGACGATCGCCTGGTTGACTTCGGTGACTTCGCCATCGAGCGGGGAGTAGACGTCAGACGCAGCCTTGACGCTTTCGACGGTGGCGGCATTGCCGTCCTTGGTCAGTTCTGCGCCGACTTCCGGAAGCTCGACAAAAACGAGGTCGCCAAGCTGGTCGGCGGCGTGCTGGGTGATGCCAACAGTGGCGACATCGCCTTCAAGCTTCAGCCATTCGTGTTCAGCGGTGAATTTCAACATTTTAGTTCTCTCCGGAGGATTTCTTAGCGTTTATAGGTGGGTGTGATGAAGGGAAGGGCGGTGACGATCATGGGCAAGTATTTGCCGCGGACTTCCGCATAGACCTGTGTGCCAGCATCGGTGTGGCTAATCGGCAGGTAACCCATGGCAACCGGCCCTTCGACGCTCGGGCCAAATGTGCCGGATGTGACTTCGCCGAGTTCGGTCTTGCCTTCCGCATCGGCGTAGAGTTTTGCATGCGAGCGAACCGGTGCCTTGCCTTCCGGCTTCAGGCCAACGCGGCGGCGGGTGGTGCCATTGGCCAGTTCGCCGAGGATGCGTTCTGCGCCCGGAAAACCGCCTTCGCGGTCGCCGCCGGCCTTGCGGGCCTTTTGCAACGCCCATTCGAGCGAGGCTTCGATCGGGGAGGTGGTGGTGTCGATATCGTTTCCATAAAGGCACAGGCCGGCTTCGAGACGAAGACTGTCGCGCGCGCCGAGGCCGATGGCTTCGCAGTCCGGGTGCTCAAGCAGAGCCTTGGCGACTTCGACGGCATGGGCTTCGGGTACGGAAATCTCAAATCCGTCCTCGCCAGAATAACCAGAGCGGGAGATGATGCAGGGCACATCGTGAAGTGGTACTTCGCGCACGTCCATGAACTTCATGGCCGATACGCCTGCCCAGAGTTCCGCCAGAACCGCCTGCGCACGGGGACCCTGAAGGGCAATCAGTGCACGGTCTTCCAG
Source organism: Agrobacterium sp. Ap1 (assembly GCF_017313375.1). Taxonomy (NCBI): domain Bacteria; kingdom Pseudomonadati; phylum Pseudomonadota; class Alphaproteobacteria; order Hyphomicrobiales; family Rhizobiaceae; genus Agrobacterium; species Agrobacterium sp. Ap1. The sequence goes on along the minus strand of NZ_JAFLMY010000005.1, from coordinate 197,654 downwards.
AAGTGTGACGTCGCAGTCGGCGAGGTTCGCCTTCATATGGGCGACGTCCTGATCCTTGCAGGCGGCGTTGACGACGACGAGAAGGTGGTCGCCACGATTGGTAATCATCAAGTCGTCAAGGATGCCGCCGTTTGCTTCGGTGAAGAAGCCATACCGCTGGCGGCCCTCTTTCAAACCCAGAATGTCGACCGGGACTAGCTTTTCGAGCGCCAGCGCCGCGTCGGTATATTCGCCCGACTTCGCCTTCACGATGACCTGGCCCATGTGGGACACATCGAACAGGCCGGCTGCAGTGCGGGTATGAAGGTGTTCCTTCATCACGCCGAGCGGATACTGAACGGGCATATCGTATCCGGCGAACGGCACCATTTTTGCGCCGAGCGAGATATGCAATGCGTGGAGCGGAGTAGTGCGCAGAACTGCTTGATCGTCCAAAAGACGCCTCCAGGTTTTTGGCGCGCGCTGAACGAAAATCAGCTCGCACGCCGGCTCAGATTAGGACGCGGGTCTGCCCCAAAGGGTTTCCCTTGTCGGTTTCGAGCCCCCTCTGTCCCTTTCGCCTGAGATTGTTATCCCTTCGGCGAGCCCCCGGTTAACGGTTGCTTCTCTCCAGAGTTCCTGCAGTCTACCCGTGGTCCTTTTGCCTGAGAGTTTCCGGGGCGGTTGCTCCTTCGGCACCGCATTGAAGCGGCTTCTCCCTACGGGTCGCGCTCATTATCGTTGCGGCATACCTTTTGGCAAGGGCCGCATGTCGAAACCAGCACGATTTCTGTCGCATGATCTGTATGGATTGATCTGGTTCAATGACAACCTGCTCCGGCGGAGACCCGCGCCGGGTTCGCTTCGACGATCTTGTCTATCTGAAGGAGGCATTGGAATGTCGAGGCGGGACTTCGGCTCGCGTGCAGCAGACTGGCCGTTCAGTTCAAAACACTCAGTCCTCGAGGTCGCGATAGGCCGCTTCGACCTGCTGCAGGGAATATTGCTGCTGCGGCTGTTTTCCGGTGGTCAGGACGTCGATGCCGACTTTTATCGCGGGGATCATGTTATCAATGGCTTCCGGATCGCTGACATTCTCCAGGGCCTTGGCGTTCCGATCAGCGTCAGCCTTGACATCGGCCACCTGGTCCTTCACGGAAACGCGGCGTGGCGTGCGGAGCGCTTCGATATTCAAAGCCGCCGTATTTGCAGAAATGGTCACGATCTGGGTCATTTGCCTCACCTTCGATCTTCCACCCTTACGAGAAGGGGTGTTCTTCGATGCTTAAGCCGAACCACTGCTTTTTAACGATGTGGGCTTTTAGTCACGCAGTCAAGGGTTGAAGTCATGACGAATATTCTATTGGCCGCATTGGGCGGGGCAATCGGTTCAGTTCTTCGTTATCTGGTGGGTGTATTTTCTGTCCGCTGGTTCGGGCCGGGTTTTCCCTGGGGAACCCTTACTGTAAACGTCATCGGATCCTTCATTATCGGCTTGTCGGTGGAAATGATCGCGCGCCGTTTCGAAGCTTCGATGGAATTGCGTGTGTTCATCGTCACCGGAATTATCGGCGGCTTTACCACCTGGTCGTCCTTTTCCCTCGATACGATGGTGCTTTTCGAGCGCGGTGCGATCACTGCTGCGGCTGCTTACGTGATCGGCAGCCTCGTGGTTTCGTTCGCCGCCGTCTTTGCCGGGCTGGCGCTCGGGCGGGCAATGCTCTAAAGAGCGGCCCTCAAGAAGATATAAGAAAGAGCGTTGATGGCAGGCATCGAGCATATCCGCGTCGAGGCGGACGAGGCAGGCATGCGCCTCGACCGTTGGTTCAAGATTCACTATCCGGGTCTTGGATTCGGTCCGTTGCAGAAATTGCTGCGTTCCGGTCAGGTGCGCGTCGATGGTGGTCGCGTCAAGACCGACACGCGCGTCGAGCCCGGCCAGACGGTCCGCGTGCCGCCCATGGATACGGATTCCAAGAAGGGCCCTATCGCATCCAAGGACCTGAAGCACGCCGGCGATTACGAGCTGCTGCAGCGCATGGTTCTGCATGAAGACGACAAGGTGATCGTTTTGAACAAGCCTGCCGGCCTTGCCGTGCAGGGCGGTTCGGGCGTGACGCGCCATATCGACCAGATGCTCGAATCCTGGATCAGCCCCAAGGGCGAGAAACCACGTCTTGTCCATCGTCTCGACCGCGATACGTCCGGCGTTCTGGTGATCGCCCGTACACGCGGTGCCGCCCAGAAACTGACTGCAGCATTTCGCGAGCGCGACACCAAGAAGACCTACTGGTCGCTGGTGAAAGGCGTGCCGCGCAAGCGCGAGGACAAGCTGTCGTCATGGCTGGTCAAGATCCAGACACCGGATGGTGACAAGATGCGGATCGCCAAGCATGGCGAGGAGGGGGCGGATCACGCCATCTCCTATTACCGCGTGCTTGAAACCGCGGCGCAGTCGCTCGCATGGCTCGAGATGGAGCCGTATACCGGCCGTACCCACCAGTTGCGCGTCCATGCGCTTTCCATGGGCCATCCGATCATCGGCGATCCGAAATATTACGACGACGATATCAATTGGCCTTTCCCCGGCGGCATTCAGAAAAAGCTGCATCTGCATGCGCGCCATATCGACATTCCGCATCCGAATGGCGGTCGCCTGAAGGTTACCGCGCCGCTGCCGCCGCATATGGTCCAGAGCTGGAACCTGCTCGGCTTCGACATGGAAAACGGCGCAAGGGACGACGACGAGTAACAGGGGATGTGGCAATGGATGTCTTGCCTTACGTGGTTATATTTTCGCCGCTGGTCTTTTTCATGATTTTTGCATTGCGAGGTCGTGGAGAAATTAAGCGGGTAGGGAATGAGAATACTGCTGCAGTAAGGGAAAATACGCTTGCCGTTCGCGAGCACACCGAGGTTCTGCGCCAATACATCGACCTTAAACGCAAAGAGATACAATGAAACTGGTTCTGTTTGATTGCGACGGTACGCTGATCGATAGCGCGGGCCTGATCCATGAAACCATGCGCCGCACGTTCCTGCATTTCGGCAAGCCGGAGCCGGCATTCGAGGATACGAAATCGATCATCGGGCTGACGCTCGATATTGCGATCGCGCGGATGCAGGGCAAGCAGCATGCGGACCAGGAGGACATCGACATGATGGCCTATTACAAGTCGCTGTTTTCCCTCGTTCGCAGCGATCTCGATTACCGCGAACCGCTGTTTCCCGGCATTCTCGAACTGATGAACACGCTTCAGGGCCGTGATGAGATCATTCTCGGTGCCGTCACCGGCAAGTCCCGTCGCGGTCTGGATTCCGTCAGGGAGACGCACGGCTTCAAGTTCGTCGCATCGCGCACCGCCGACGATTGCCCGTCCAAGCCGCATCCTGCCATGGTGACGGAATGCTGCGACGAGACCGGGATGCGGCCGGCTGACACGCTTGTGATCGGCGATGCCATCTACGACATGCAGATGGCAAAGGCTGCCGGTGCGACCGCGATCGGTGTTTCCTGGGGTTACGCTTCTGTAGCCGAACTCAAGGAGGCCGGTGCCGACGTGATCGTCAGCCACCCGAGCGAGATACTGGCCCATATCGGCTGAGGAACAAGACATGCGCGAACTTTTCCCCGATCCTTCAGAAGCGATGAGCCATCCGGACCCGACACGGCGGGCGCAGATTCAGATGCAGAAGCCTCTGCCGAAGCGTTTCTACACCGAGGTCTCGATCGTCGGAAGCGAGGGCGGGCATGCCGTGCATCTCGACGGTCGCCCGGTGAAAACGCCGGCCAAGGCCGCACTCGCTGTGCCGACGTCCCGGCTTGCGGAATTGCTGCGTGACGAATGGGCGAACCAGGTGGAGGTCATCGATCCGCGGACCATGCCGGTGACGCGCCTGATCAATACCGCCATCGACGGTGTTGCCGTCGAAGCCCAGGCGGTGTTCGAGGATATCCTCCGTTTCTCGTCCAGCGACATGCTCTGCTACCGGGCCGAAAGCCCGGAGAACCTCGTTCTTCGTCAGCAGCAACAATGGGATCCGGTCCTCGACTGGGCGGCAAACCAGCACGGTGCGTGTTTCGAACTGATCGAAGGCGTGATGCCCAGGGAGCAGCCGCGTGATGCAACGGCGGCGTTTTCCGCTGTATTGAGAAAATACGACGCACCGATCGAGCTCGCGGTTCTCCATACGGTAACAACGCTGACCGGCTCCGCCATTCTGGCGCTTGCCTTTGCCGAGGGGCACCTTGTGGCCGAGGATATCTGGAAGCTTGCCCATCTCGAAGAGGACTGGACGGCCGAGCATTGGGGCGAGGATGCGGAAGCGCAGAACCGTCGCGAAAAGCGCCACGCGGAATTTCAGGCTGCCGTGGCGGTTTTTGAGGCTCTGAAGCCTTCGGTTTAAGGCTTCACTAACCCTAAACGGGGAACATGCGGGCTCGTCATTCCGGATGCCAGCATGTTCCTGAAATCTGTCCGTATCATCGCTATTCCGCTTGCCGTGCTGATGCTGGCCGGCTTTCGCATGCCGGCGGCAGAAGAGCAGGCGGAGCGCATGCTGTATGATGTGCGAGGCGCTTTCGTGACGGCCCAGCCGGATGTTCCCCGCGATTTGATCACCGGCACCGATATTCTGGTTGATTCCGCGATCCGCGCCACATCGCGTTCGATGATGCTGCCGCGGACCATTCTGACGGTGAGGTTGTCCGATACGCGCCGATCACTTTTTCTTTTCGGCCAGCGTTATTCCGCAAGAGTTACGGTCAAGGTCATCTCGGTCGGATCGGGTGAACCGGTTGCCGAGGGCGAATTCGAGACATCGGTCATGAGCTTCGGCAAGGAGCCTGCCGACAGTCCTCTCGCGGAAAAGATTGCCACTCGAATCGCCTCGGAATTCCAGCTCGGGCGGCCGCATCGTGCCGGACTGCTTACATCCCTTGCGAGTGGCGGCACTCCATAACCGCTTGCTTAAATCGGATTTGCAACTTCTAGGGATGGTGTCGGAAAATTGATTTCTGGCAAAAATGGCCGTGAACTAACGCTGTGCCGCTTTATTCATCCGGGGAGATATCCGATGGCGCTTTTCGATCGTTTGGCAGTCTATAGAGAGCAAGGTCTCGCTGCCCTAAGAATCATGACTGGTTTACTGTTCCTTGAGCACGGGACCATGAAACTCTTTTCCTTCCCGGTAGCTCAGGGCGGTGATCATCTGTCGCCGCTAATGCTGACTGCGGCACTCCTGGAATTTATCGGCGGCATCCTCATCACCGTCGGCTTCCTCACTCGTCCGGTCGCGTTCATTCTTTCCGGACAGATGGCTGTCGCCTATTTCATGGCGCATGCATCAAGGGGCTTCTGGCCCGCGCTGAACAATGGCGAGGCAGCCATCCTGTTCTCGTTCATCTTCATCTACCTGTTCTTTGCAGGCGCGGGCGCGTTTTCGGTCGATAACCGCAAGAAGATCTGAACCCCAAAAGCAGGAAGCCGGCGATTTCGTCGGCTTTCTTCATTTTCGCAATCAGTTCATGAAATCACGCAAGCCGCTCGGCATGCCAGCGCAGGTGGTCGTCCATGAAGGTGGAGATGAAATAGTAAGAGTGGTCGTAACGCTCGTGCATGCGGAGCGTCAGGCCGATATCAGTGCCCTTCACGGCTTCCTCGAACAGCCATGGCCGCAGGCCGTTTTCCAGAAAGCCGTCCGCCTTGCCCTGATCGATCATAAATTCGGGGAAGCGCGCGCCATCTGCGACCAACGCGCAGGTATCATACTGGCGCCACTGGGCCTTGTCTGCGCCGAGATATTTTTCATAAGCCGGTGCCGACCAGTCTGCTGTCGACGGCTCGACGATCGGCGCGAAGGCCGAGCAGCTCTTGAAGCGGTCCGGGTTCTTCAACGCGATTGTCATGGCGCCGTGGCCGCCCATCGAATGGCCGAAGATACCCTGCCTTGCCATGTCGACGCGGAACTGCTCGCTGATGAGTTTCGGTAGTTCCTGCGTGATGTAGGTGTACATCTGGTAGTTTTCAGCCCAGGGCTTTTCGGTCGCATCGAGATAGAATCCTGCGCCCTTGCCCATCTGCCAGTTGGTCAGTTCGTCGGGCACGTCATTGCCGCGCGGGCTGACATCCGGGCATACGATGATCAGGCCTAGTTCCGCTGCAAGGCGGCGATACTCGCCCTTTTCCATGACGTTCGCATGGGTGCAGGTCAGGCCCGAAAGATACCAGAGCACCGGGCGCGGCTCTTCTATGGCCTGCGGCGGCACGAAGACCGCAAAGGTCATCTCGCATTTGCAAGCATCCGAATCATGGCTGAAAACGCCCTGCATGCCGCCAAAGGCGGTATTTTGCGAAATGATCTTCATGGAAATGGTCCTTTCGGGCTTGCTGTGTTGGCGTCCTCAGGTCGCCAGCGAGACGACGGCATTGACCGCAGCGGCTACCAGTATCGTGTTGAAAAAGAAAGATACGACGGCATGAAGCAGGTTGATTTTGCGCATGTCGGTAGCCGTGATCGCCACATCGGAGGTCTGTGCAGTCATGCCGATGACGTAACCGAAATAAAGGAAATCCCAGGCACCCGGACGATCCGTCTGAGGGAAATCCAGTCCGCCGACCGATTTGCCGTCTTGTTTGTTACCCGGTCGCCAGTAGAGATGAGCGTAGTGCAGTGAGAACATCGTATGGATGGAGAACCATCCAAGAATGACCGCTGCAAAGCCGACTGCCACGTCCGCCAGTCCCAACGGTTGTTTCTGGTTCAAGGCTTCGAAGAGCGTGACGAGTGCCACGACGGCTGCGAGCAGGGTAACGGCAAGGATGATCGGCGCGGGTTCATCGGTATTCTGGCCGCTTGCCTGCAGGCGGTCTGCATCGAGATGGCGGATGCGCAAGCCGATCAGGATCAGATAGACCACGAAGAAGACGATCGCGGTCAGAGCTGCCGCGAGTTCAGGCAGCAGCAAGATCAGGACGGGCAGGGCGATGATTGCAGTAATTGCCGCCGCAAAGAAGGGGCCATGGCGGCGATGGCGCCAATGCCGTTTGACTTTGCCGCCCTCGCTTCTTGCCATGCCCAATTCACCCGTATCGTTCAGCCGGCCGATTTTGCCCTGCGGCAGAGCCTGTCGAGGGTTTCCAGAAATGCCGAGCGATCGCGCGGTGAGAAGGCGGCATTGTATCCTTTGCTTTCACCCGTCTCGCGCAGATGAGCGCCGAGGTCGCGCATCGCGGTCGCCATGCCGATATTGCTCTTGTCGAACAGGCGTCCGGTCGGGCCGGTCACCAATGCACCTGCGGCAACGCACCGCCCCGCAAGCGGCACGTCTGCGGTCACCACGATGTCGCCAGTCGTGGCGCGTTCGGCGATCCAGTCATCGGCGGCATCGAAGGCTCCCGAAACGATGACGTTCTTGACCATCGGATCACGGGACGGGCGCAGGCCGGAATTGGCGACAAACGTCACCTCAAGGCCGTGGCGCTCTGCGACCTTCAGAATTTCCGGCTTCACCGGGCAGGCATCGGCATCGACATAGATCAAGGCTATTCGCTTCCTCGTAGACAGATTCAACAAAGAAGCGACTTAGCAGATCACGCCACCGCTGTCGTCTGGTCGTCGACGGTTGCGCCGGGCGCGTTTTTCTTGATGGATTCGATGGCGGCTATGGCAGAGGCCTTGGCTGCATAACCTTCTGAGGAAAACATGCTCTGGCCGTTGGAGGCCTTGAAACGGAAACGAAACTCGCCTGCCTTATCCTTGTAGACTTCGAATTTGTACATGGTTGCTTCCTCTCTCTTCTTCCCGTCATGGATGATAGATCGGGGCAAAGGAAAAGCAAGCACTGCAGATCGACTATGAGGTATATGGACGTAATCAATCCTGGCAATATCGACAGTAGTTCTGCGTCATAGGATTGCGAGCTAGTCTCAGAGCTTTGACCTAGTCCTTTTCAAACGGCGTGAAATTCAAGTCATACGCTCTTGGATTTTCATTCGGGGGCTCTTTGGCCTCCGTCGAATATGTGTATACCCGACCTGTCGTCTCGAATCCGATATGTCGACCGATTGTGATGATCATGTCGACCGCTTGCTCTGCGTCCAGCGCCCATACATTCATTCTGAAAAATGCTGGCGTACCAACTTGGATATCGAAGTCCGCATTAGTCTCGACTATTTCGCCTTCCGCCATCATCGTGAAATGCTGGAAAGGCGTTTGCAGTTTCCCGTATCTTAGCTTGAGCTTCCAATTCTTCTCAGCTTCCAAAGCGATACCCAATCAACTTTTGAAAGGGCCAAACTATCGCAATGGCCGTATCATATCCACATGCGGAATGCCGTCTTCCAGATATTCCTCGGATGTCCGTTCAAAGCCGAACGAAGCGTAGAATTTCTGCAGATGCGCCTGGGCGGAAATCTCGATCGCCTCGCCGGGATAGGCCTTTTCGCATTCGATGATCGCCTCGCGCATCAGCGCGTCACCGAGACCTTTTCCGCGGTGGTTCGGCGATACGGCCACGCGGCCGATACGGGGCAGGTGATCTGTTGTCGGTCGCCACAGACGGGCGCAGGCGAGCAGGTCTTCGCCATCGATCAGCCGCAGGTGCAGGCAGTCGGGATCGTTGCCGTCAAGCTCGGGATAGGGGCATGTCTGCTCGACGACGAAGACGTCGACGCGCATTTTCAGCATGGCGTAGAGATCGAGTGCGGAGAACTCGTCGAGCCTCCGCACATCAACCGTGTATGAGGGCAGGGCGGTCAATAGACCACCACACCGCGGATCGACTCACCCTTGTGCATCAGCTCAAAACCCTTGTTGATATCTTCGAGCGGCATGGTGTGGGTGATCATCGGGTCGATCTGGATCTTGCCTTCCATGTACCAGTCGACGATCTTCGGCACGTCGGTGCGGCCGCGGGCGCCGCCGAAGGCTGTGCCCATCCAGTTGCGGCCGGTGACCAGCTGGAACGGACGGGTGGAGATCTCCTGGCCTGCTCCTGCAACGCCGATGATGACCGACTTGCCCCAGCCGCGATGCGACGATTCCAGCGCCTGGCGCATGACCTTGGTGTTGCCGGTGCAGTCGAACGTGTAGTCAGCACCGCCGATCAGGTCGCCATGACGCTTGGTCATGTTGACCAGATAAGGAACGATGTCTTCACCGACTTCCTTCGGGTTGACGAAGTGGGTCATACCGAATTTTTCGCCCCATTCCTTGCGATCCGGGTTGATGTCGACGCCGATGATCATGTCGGCGCCGGCAAGCCGCAGGCCCTGCAGCACGTTGAGGCCGATGCCGCCGAGACCGAAGACGATCGCGGTGGAACCGATCTCGACCTTGGCCGTGTTGATGACGGCGCCGATACCGGTCGTCACGCCGCAGCCGATATAGCAGACCTTGTCGAACGGCGCGTCAGGATTGATCTTGGCAAGCGCGATCTCCGGCAGAACGGTGAAGTTCGCAAAGGTCGAGCAGCCCATATAGTGGTGGATCTTGTCCTTGCCGATCGAGAAGCGCGAAGTGCCGTCCGGCATCACGCCCTGGCCCTGGGTGGAGCGGATCGAGGTGCAGAGGTTGGTCTTGCGGCTGGTGCAGGAATAGCACTCGCGGCATTCCGGCGTGTAGAGCGGAATGACGTGATCGCCCTTCTTCAGCGAGGTGACGCCAGGTCCGACATCGACGACGATACCGGCGCCTTCATGGCCGAGAATGGCCGGAAACAGGCCTTCCGGATCGGCGCCCGAGAGGGTGAAATCGTCGGTGTGGCAGATCCCGGTGGCCTTGATCTCGACCAGCACTTCGCCGGCCTTCGGGCCGTCGAGCTGAACCGTCATCACTTCCAGCGGTTTTCCTGCCTGAACGGCTACAGCGGCGCGGACATCCATCGTGTCACTCCCTTGGTTTGAAATTTAAAAGTCTTGTTACTGAATTAGAATCTGCGCGGACTTTTGCACGCTGAAGCGATCCGGCTCAAGCCGGAACCGGACGTGGCTTGCCGCAAAAACGACAGGTGCCGATCACGCTTTGATCAGCGGGGTTCGATGATCGGAACGTGAGGGGCAAGATCGCGCGACATGCGGCCATCGAGCCGTGGATCGTCGCAGATTTCGACCATGAAGGCATAAGGTGTGAAGCCGGAGCGCTGATAGAAGGCCAGCGCCGCCGGATGGTCGAAATTGCAGGTATGGACCCAGAAACGGCTGATTGGCCGCGACCATGCGTTGTCGATCGCGGCATTCATCATGATGCGGCCTGCGCCATTGCCTATCGCTTCCGGCACGACGCCGAAGAAGGCGATCTCGCATTCGCCCTCTTGACGGAAATCGAGCTCCAGAAGTCCCAGTCGACGTTTTCCGTCGGTCAGGACGTAGATCTCGATCAGCGGATCGGTGATGATCGCTTGCAGTTCCGCGTCCGGCATGACGATACGCGATACCCACAGCCAATCCTCGCCGACACGACGATAGAGGTCACGATAGTCGGCGACCGAAGGTTCTGCCCAGCGTTCGACCCGCAGGCCGGTTTCCGGCGGCAAGGGCCGGGCGGCCGGGCGCTCGAACATTTCGAGGCAGGTGACCATGTTGGCAAGCTTTCCCGCAGGGACGGGAGAGTAGCCGAAGGGGAGCGTAGGGTTCGACGTTTGCATGCGCCCTTGGACTGTTTTGCCCGACGCATGTCAACCGTTGCCAAGGAAAATTCAGCTTCAAGCCACGCGTTCGTCGCAGGTCGCGATGTCGTCATCGGTCAGAAGCCAGGGATGGGAGCGAAGGCTCTCTATATGGCGCTCTTCGCCTGCCACATAGTCCATCACTTCCTGCCAGCCGGGATGGTTGTCCCGATGCCTTATGACGTCGTCGATCATCGCAAGGCTGGATGCTTCCAGCGCAGAAATGAAGAGGCGCCCGCCATCGACCCGGCACCGCAAGAGCCGCCAGACATAGGCCATGTCATCGGCAGTGATCCCCGCATGACGAGGTGCCGGCACGCCATAGGATAACTCCGGAGGAGCCAGAAGCTTATGTCGCAACTGGTCGAGCGCGAAGGCCGACAGGATATCCGGACAGCTTTCGGCACGTTCGATCGCGTGCAGAAGCGTTTCGAGCTGCAACGGATGCTCGATCCGGCCCTCAAGCGCCAATGCACGGATCAGCCATGCGGCTTTCGCGGCGTCCAGGCGTCCGCGAGGTGGTGCTGTGTCGACGATGAATACCGCCAGTTGTTCGACGAAATAGCTCGGCCATTCTTCGCAATGAACCGGGCACATGTCGTTCAAGGCAAGAAGCAGAAGTGCGTCGTCGTAACCACGGATTCCGTTCGTGAAGGCGTATTTTCGCAGAATCAACAGGTCATGCCTGTCGATGCGGCCCTTTCCGGCGATGACACATGCCGGAAAAGAAAAGCGTATGCCGCTCATCTCTTTCTCCGTTTCATCATGAAACTGATATTGCTCTTAGTTTGGAGAAGTTGAGAGCCAGACAATAAGGGCGGTTAACGAAGACTAGCCAACTTGCGGTTCGGCCGAAATCTGTTTCACCCTGATACGTTCGCGCCAGATGATGAACAGGCCGGAGGCGACGATGATGGCGATACCGAGCCATTTCGACGCCGTCGGGAAGTCGGCAAACAGCAGATATCCGAGCACAGTCGCCGAGATGATCTCAAAATACTGGAACGGTGCAAGAAGCGACAGCGGCGCCATGCGGAAGGCCCGGACCACCAGAAGGTGAACATAACCGGACAGGCTGCCGAGGATTATCAGCAGAACGAGCCCAAGGCCGGATGATGGCAGGGAGGCTTCGAATTCCACCGGATAAACAAAGTGCCCGGCGAAAAGCGCAGCGGTCATGAACAGGGTTCCGCCGACGCCAGCGACGAACTGCATGGTCAACGGTGAGTCGGCATCGCCGATCGCGCGATTGAGAAAAAGGTAGAGCGTGTAGAGAAAGGCGCAGAGGACAGGCAGTAGAGCCGTCCAGCCAAAGATCTCGTAACTCGGCTGAATGACGATCATCGCACCGCCAAAGCCTATGGCAATGGCGAGCCACCTCCGCCATCCGACCTTCTCGCCTAAGAACAGCGCCGACATCATCGTCAGCATGAAGGGCTCGACGAAATAGATGGCGAAAACGTCTGCCAGCGGCATGTATTTGACCGCCATGAAGAACATCAGGCTGGCTGCGGCATGCAGCGCGCCGCGCAGAAGGTTCATCCAGGGTCGCTTGCCGCCACGGATCGCGCCGGGCACGAAAAAGGCGATCGGCAGCAGCGCCAGAAATTGGAAAAAGAACCGGTAGAAGGTCACTTGGCCCGGCGACATGGTCTCGAAAGTCGCCATGTATTTGGCGATCGCATCCATCATCGGCAGGACGACCATGCAGGCCGCCATGATGGCCATGCCCTTGATCGGATTTTGCGGATGAGAATCGGACATGGCAGCACTCTTGATGATGCGGTTGTTGAACCATAGCCGGCAACCGCCTTCAAGCTGGGGCCTTCATTTGAAAGACGTATCCTACGGTGGCGGGTCTACGCTACCGTACAGAAGTCAGAGTGTTGTCTTTCACCTCTATACACCCAGCGGTTTTGCCTCGACAGTTTCAGCATTGATTCGAGGGAAGCCGATGAAATTCATATCGCCGCTTGCACTTGTTCTTGGCATTGCGTTTGCCCAACCGGTATTTTCCGGCGATCTCGTCGATGAAGTCCGTATCGGAGCCGGCGGCCTGCTCCAGAGCGACGGCTCGAAGGACAAGGGCGCGGTCGGATCCGCAGAAATCTATCTCGCCCCGTTCGAAACCTCCCGCACCGGGGCGGCGGCGGTGCTTCTCGAGCCGAGAATCCAGCTTGGCGTCTCGGGTGGGCCGGACGCGACTGATCAGGCCTATGCCGGGCTGAACTGGCATGTGCCGCTCGGCGAGACGTTTTTCGCCGAGGCGGGAATTGGCGGGACTGTCCATAACGGCAATCTTGATACCGGTGACGGGCCGCTGCTGGGATGTCGTTTTCTATTTCGCGAGCATGTGGCGCTCGGCATGCGCCTGAACGACACCGTCAATCTCATGGCGACGGCGGATCATTCGTCTCACGCAAACCTTTGCGACGGGCCGAACGATGGTCTGACCCATGTCGGGCTGGCGATCGGCGTGAAGTTCTAGGCACGACAGGCTTCCGAATCGTCCGTGTCCGCTGGCGCGGATGATCGGCCATACCTATCTCCCTGTCGAAATCAGGAGATCTTCGTTGTCGGAATTCATCAGCTATCTATTCGCCATCTTTGTCGTCACACCGCTTCAGGCTGAGTTGTCGCAACGCCTGCAGGGCGTGCCGTCGCAGGAACTCGTCGAGGCGGGCAAGGCCTGCATTTCCGTCGAGGCACCGGAACTGTTGCGCTATGCGCAGGAAAACTGGGGCTGGGCTGCGGCCAATGCGATTGGCGTCAGCGCCGGCCTTGTCGACCCTATGACACTGCTTCCGCAGGGCAATGAGAACTGCCGTCTGGTTATCCAGTCCCTGGCCGTCGAAGGCTCTCGCAACGCCTGATTTCGCGTCGTCTCTGTCGCAAATAGGCGAGCCGGTCGGGCGTCCCGCAATGATTCGGCGTGCGGGACGCCGCATCAAGTAACTCATTGCCAGAAAACAAAAAACCCGGCCGAAGCCGGGTTGATTTGGTGCGGTCGAGAAGACTCGAACTTCCACGGGTTGCCCCACAGCGACCTCAACGCTGCGCGTCTACCAATTCCGCCACGACCGCATCGTGGTAGGCCGAATTGCTTCGGCGAGGCAGCATCTAGCAAATGGATTCCGGCTGCACAAGTGTGCCGTGACAGTTTTTTGAAAGAAAAAACAATGTCCACAGCCGCCGCCTTTCGCGGTTGATATGAACCCCTTGTTTTGCGGGCCTCAGAGGCGCATTGCAAATTTACAATCTTCTTGTCAGAAGGCCTGTCATGCAGACACGTACCGATCTCGACCACCAGATGTTCCCTGCAGCGCACTGTCCGCCGGTGCGCTGGCGCATCTCGGACTGTCCCGTGCCCTATGAAGAAGCGCTTGAGACGATGGAGCGCGAAGTCGCCGCAATTGCCGACGGCAAGGCGGACGAACTCGTCTGGCTGCTTGAGCACCCGCCGCTTTATACGGCAGGCACCAGCGCCAACTCCGCCGATCTGATCGAGCCGAACCGATTCCCCGTTTATGAAACCGGTCGCGGTGGGGAATATACCTATCATGGTCCCGGCCAGCGGGTGGCCTATGTGATGCTCGACCTCAAGCGCCGCCGTCAGGATGTTCGCGCCTATGTCGCGGCACTTGAGCAGCTGGTCATCCAGACCCTAGAGTTGATGAATGTTCGCGGGGAACGACGTGAAGACCGAGTCGGCGTTTGGGTTCAGCGGCCTGAAAAGCCTCGCCTGCCGGATGGAAGCATGGCGGAAGACAAGATCGCAGCTTTCGGCATTCGCCTGCGCCGTTGGGTGAGTTTTCACGGCCTGTCACTGAATGTCGATCCGGATCTTTCGCATTTTTCCGGCATCGTGCCCTGTGGCGTGACATCCTACGGGGTGACGAGCCTTGTCGATCTCGGCATGCTTGTGCTGATGGAGGATGTGGATATCCGGCTCCGCGAGGCCTTCGAAGAGATTTTTGGGCCGACGGTCATCGAAAAGGCATAAGCAGACAATGGTCGATCTGAAAATCAAGAAGCGCCCGATCGGGGCTGTGGCCAGGGTTCAGCGAAATGGTCACCCGCAGGTGACGAGCCGAACCGGCGGCGAGATCGGTGTCGTGACCGGCGCATCCGAAGAGGGGTTCAATCCGCTCGATATGATGTTTGCGTCGCTTTCCGCCTGCCTGGTTCTGAGCGCACGGATCGCGGCCAGCAAACTCTCCGTCCTCGACCGCTTTGACGGAGCTTCGGCTGATGTGACGGGTCAAAAGTCAGACGAAGAACCTTATCGGATCGAGCGCTTCATCGTTGCGATCACGATCGATGGCGATTTCACCCAAGAAGAGCGCCACCAGATCGTTCATATGGCCGAAGAAATATGCACGGTCAGCAATACGCTGAAGACGCGCCCGGAAATTTCGCTTTCGGTCGGCTGACCGGTTCAGTCCTCATCCGGAATGCGGCTGTCGACGCCGGCGAGACGCAGGTGGTTGATGATCCTACCTACACCGGCGAGATTTCGGGTCGCGCCAATAATGCCATGTGAAGTCGCAGCATCATCGGCCTGACCTTCGATCGTAACGTTGTTCCGATCCACGTGGATGTCGATCAGGTCCATGTCGACGATCCCCAGCGCATCGATGGCGTCGGTCACACGTTCCTCAAGGTCATCCCAATTCTCAAGCCCAGTCGTGCCGGGTCGCAGGCTGTCACGCTGGGGTTCTTCAAGCCCGTCGAAGCCTGCCTCGTCGATCAGAAAGCCGGGATTGCGGCCTGTCTCCACGTCGGGACTTGTGCTGCCATAGGCGGCATTGTCGACCGGACCGGCAGCCTGGCCGGGCTTGTCGGCATAGGGCCACCCGTCATCCAGGTTTCGGTCGTCGAAATCGCGAAAATCCTCTTCGCGGGAAATGTCGTTTATGTCTTTTTTCGGTGACATGGTGCCTCCGTGCCCTGTCTCGTTCCTGCGGCGCACCGCGGAGCTCGTTTCTAGTTCGGTAGACCTGCCTTGTTGCCGGTCAGGGTCAAATGATTCTCCACGTCGTGAACGCCATCGACCGTTTCGGCCGCGAGAATCACCTTGCGCGCCGTCATGATTGTGTCGACAGCGCCTTCCAGCACCACGGTCGTGCCCTTCACATGAGGTTCGACGGCGGATGTGTCGATATCCGGCAATGAGGCAATGCGTGCCGCAACATCACTACCGATCTTGCTGTCTTCGATCTTGGATGTTTCCGTCATGGTCTTTCTCCTCGTTCAACCATGAGCGGGTAACGCGCGAAGCCTCGACGGGTTCGCGGGAAAATTCTATTTTTCCTTCTGCCACTTTTTCACCAGCCGCTCGCGCTTCAGTCGCGACAGCCGCTTCAGCCAGAAAATGCCATCAAGCTGATCGATCTCGTGCTGGATGCAGACCGCATGAAAATCCTTCGCCTCTTCTTCATGGGGATTGCCGGACAGATCCTGGTAACGAAACCTGACGTGGCGCGGGCGCTCCACCTCATCGGTCGCTCCCGGCATGGAAACGCTGCCTTCCATATGCCTGATTGTCTCGTCGCTCGCCCACAGGATCTCCGGGTTGACGTAATAAAGCGGTCCCTGGCTTGCGGAGAGTTCCAGCACGAAAAGGCGCTGGAAGATGCCGATATGCGCGGCCGTGATGCCGACGCCGGGGGCGGCGCGCATCGTCTCCAGCAAATCCTGTGCAAGGTTCGACAGGGTCTCGTCGAAGCTTGAAACCGGCTCGCAGATCATGGAAAGGCCCGGATCTGGATAGCTCAGAATGGTGCGGACGGTCATGTCGTTTCTCTTGTTGTGACATGGCGGCAGATCTGCCACTCCATGATGAAATGCGGATAAAAAGCCGTTTCGCGGCTGTCGATAAAATTGCTTCAGTCTTTCATGCTATCTGATTGTTGACTATATGTTTTCCGTCGCTGTACCGGCAGTGGCAATCGTGCACGGCGAGGGCGGTTGATGAGTGATATCCAGAACGACACGCTCATCAGCCGGAAAGCCGGCAGCGAGGAGCATGATATCTATTCCGAAGACGGTTCTATCCGGTCGGACTTTCTGGCGCGCGTCGGGGCAGCTATTGCTGACCGCGATGTGCTTTTCCTTCGCCAGAATGTCGCGAAGCTGCATGAATCCGAACTTGGTGACCTGCTCGAATCGATCCTGCCGGACCAGCGTCTGGCGCTGGTCAAACTGCTCGGCAAGGATTTCGACCTTACGGCTCTTACCGAAGTTGACGAAGCCATCCGTATGGAGATCGTCGACCAGATGCCGAACGAGCAGATCGCGGCTGCGATCGGCGATCTCGATTCGGACGATGCCGTCTATATTCTCGAAGACCTCGACCATCAGGACCGCGAAGAGATTCTCGCGCAGTTGCCTTTTACCGAGCGGGTGCGGTTGCGGCGTGCGCTGGATTATCCCGAAAGCTCCGCCGGCCGGCGCATGCAGACCGAATTCGTCGCCGTGCCGCCGTTCTGGACCGTCGGCCAGACGATCGACTATCTGCGCGACGAGGAAAATCTGCCGGACAGCTTTTCGCAGATCTTCGTCATCGATCCGACGTTCCGGCTGCTCGGTATCATCGATCTCGACCGTATCCTGCGCTGCAATCGGCAGATCCGGATCGAAACGATCATGCGGGAAACCAACCACCCGATCCCGGCCGACATGGACCAGGAAGAGGCGGCCCAGATTTTCGAGCAGTATGACCTTCTGTCTGCCGCCGTTGTCGATGACAATGGCCGCCTCGTCGGTGTGCTGACCATCGATGACGTGGTCGATGTGATCCAGGAAGAGGCGGAGGAGGATATTCGCCGCCTTTCCGGTGTCGGCGACGAAGAACTGTCCGACTCGGTGAAGGACACGTCACGCTCACGCGTGCCGTGGCTGATGGTCAATCTCGTCACCGCTTTCCTGTCGGCATCCGTCATCGGGCTGTTCGAGGCGACGATCGAAGAGATCGTGGCGCTTGCCATTCTGATGCCGATCGTCGCCGGCATGGGCGGCAACGCCGGCTCTCAGACAATGACGGTGACGGTGCGGGCACTCGCCACCCGCGATCTCGACATCCATAATGCCTGGCGTGTCGTGCGCCGCGAGGCGGGCGTCGGTCTGATCAACGGCATGCTGTTCGGCACCGTCGTCGGTTCTGTGGCCGGCTGGTGGTTCGCCGATCCTCACCTCGGAATGGTGATTGCGTCGGCGATGATGATAAACATGTTTGCTGCTGCGATGGCGGGCATGATGATACCGCTGCTGCTCGACAAGGCAGGGACCGACCCGGCGGTTTCGTCCGCGGTGTTCGTGACCGCAATCACGGATATGACCGGTTTCATGAGTTTCCTCGGCCTTGCAACACTATGGTTGCTGAAATAGGCACGGTTTGACTGTTACGTAAAAGTCAATTATTTTCGCGGGTCACAGCAAGGAAGTGACGTGGACAAATATTACAGCATAACCGAACTGACCCGCGAATTTGGCGTATCGACACGCACATTGCGATTTTACGAGGACGAAGGCCTGCTTCATCCCGAACGTCGCGGCCGGACACGTCTGTTCCGGGCGGCGGATCGTCGCCTGCTTCTGGAGATATTGCGTGGACGTCGCATCGGCTTCACGATCTCCGAAATCCGCGAGATCATCCAGGTCTACCGTGAACCTCCCGGCGAAATGGGCCAGCTCAAGCTGTTGATGAAACGCGTCGATGAAAAGCGTGACGAATTGCGCCAGAAGCGCAAGGATATCGACGAAACGCTGGCCGAACTCGACAATGTCGAAGAAGCCTGCCTTACGCGTCTCGCCGAAATCGGCGTCGGCACCTGAGGCTTTACTGCCTCAGGGCTGTTGCGCGTCGATCGAGCATTCCTGCGCCATGATCTGAACCCGGTTATCCTGCGCGTTGATCGTGCCGTTCTGCAGCGGCGTCATCAACTGTTCCGCGATCAACTTGTCGGCTGTGCATCCGCAAAAACGCTGGCAGAGAGCGGGATCGCCCGTCTCTCGCAGGCAGCTGGGCTGGCAGCTGTTCATATAGACGAGCCGCGGATCAGGAGCCGGAGCCGGCGAAACAAGCGAGAAGAGATAGACGAGCGCAAGCAGGATCGGCTGGTGGACCAGATAGACGATCAGGCTGTGGCGGCCGGCCTTTGCAAGCATCGTATCGGTGGACTGCAGTTTTGCCAGTCTTCCGGTCCAGCCGCGGACAATGGCGAGCCGGGTAACTGCGATACCCATCAGAAGCGCCGCCAGCCAGGGGAATAGCGGCACGTAATCGTTCGAGCGCGGCGGGAAATCGGCAAAGCCGATCCAGGCCAGCCAGCGCGTTTCAAACAGCGATGACTGCAGCATGCCGGGCATGACAACGGCATCGACAATCATGGCGGCGACGATCATGACCGGTACCGCGAAAGCGATGGCGAGTGGCAATTGCAGGAAGGCCAAGCCGATCAGGCTCGACAGGGCGATATTGTGCAATATGCCGAAAAAGATCCATTCCTGCGGAAAGATGAAAAACGTAGCGATGCTGATCGCGATGGCCGCGCCCGCCACGATGGTGAGGCGTTTCCAGAAGGAAGGCCAGCGTATGCCGCGACCATGCGCCAGAACCAGGCTCACACCGGCGAGAAACAGGAACGAACTGGCGATCGCGCGGGCATAGAGCCGGAAGAACCCCTGGGTTGCCGTGCCGGGATCGACATAGCCGAAGAACTCGATGTCCCATGTGAAGTGATAGGTCGCCATTGCGATCAACGCTATGCCGCGAAGCGTATCGATCAGCAGGATACGAGGCGCTCGCTCGCTTGTCGGCTGCGGTTGGGTGTCGGCTGCAGTCACTCTCTTCAAATCCCTCAGTCGTCTTCCATGATGGCGAGCCGCGCCTCGGAAAAATACTGGCGGCGGACCAATGCCACGATGATGATCACCGTCGTTGCCATGAACACATAGGGTCCGGCGAACCAACCGAGATAGCCGATCGACAGAAAAAGCGTCCTGAGACCTGAATTGAAGTGCTTAGCCGCAATCATGTTCATTCTGATGACATGATCGGCGGCCCGGCGCGCCGTCTCGGGGTCGGCTTCAGCCTCCCTTGTCATAGGCAGGCCGCCGAAAAGGATCGTGCAATAGTTGAACAGGCGATAGGCCCAGCCGAACTTGAAGAAGGCGTGGCCGAGAAGAAATGCCAGTCCACCAACCTTCATTTCGAAGACGGCCTGTCCGCCATAAGGGACAAAGGGCAGGTGAGAGAAGACCGCATTGACTTTTTCGGTCGAGCCGAGAAGGGCGAAACAGCTGCCCAACGCGAAGATCGACGAGGTGGCGAAAAATGCAGTCCCGTTCTGCAATCCGGCGAAAATCTGCGTATCGATCATCCGCAATTCACGCTTCAGGGAATTGTAGATCCAGCGATGCCTCCGCTCGACCATAGCCTGGTTGAGGCTCTGTCGTGGAAGATATTTTCCTCCCGAACCCGCTGAAAACCAGGAGTAAGCCGCCCACAGAAAGGCGAAGAGGGCGAGCGCAATGTAATCTGCCAGAATCATGGAAAACTGCCGGAAGCCGAAATCGTATCATCCGACTTTTGCGTTGTTTCATCCGTCGCGGCAAGGGGAGCGATCAATCGCTGCCAAGAGTTTATGTGGACTTGCGCATCTTACGACAAGACAGCATATGTGATCCGCGCCTCATGTCGTTGATGTCCAATAGTGTGTCGGATCGCCAACATGACGGCACACTCATATGACATAGGCTGAGACCGAGTTTGATCGGGCAGCCAGTATCTGGCCAGTATCTGGATTGTAGACTTCCATGTTTCTCTCCGTCTTCGACGTTTTCAAGATCGGCATCGGCCCGTCGAGTTCCCACACGATGGGGCCGATGTCGGCGGCCAACCGGTTTCTCGACCTCATCCTGTCCGACGACTGGCCGCGTCCCGTCGGTGCGCATGTTGCCGCCCTTCAGGCTTCGCTCCATGGCTCGCTCGCCTTCACCGGCATCGGGCATGGAACGGGCAGGGCGGTCATTCTTGGCCTGATGGGCGAAGCGCCAAACACTGTCGATCCGGACCGGATGGACGCGATCATCGAAGAGGTGGAGCGGACAGACCGCGTGACGCCACCCGGTCATCCGGCCTATTACTTCCAACCGAAGACAGACCTGATCTTCGACAAGAAGCAGGCTCTGCCAGGACACGCCAACGGCATGAGCTTTTCGGCGCTCGACAAGGATGGCCGGTTTCTTCTCAAGCGGATCTATTACTCGATCGGCGGCGGTTTCGTGGTTACCGATACCGAGCTTGAGGCAATGCGCGCAACGAAGGACGCAGGCGGCGGCGATCGCGTGCCCTATCCGTTCGCGACTGCCCGGCAGATGCTCGATATGTCCCACGGCGCCGGTCTTTCGATCGCGCAGATGAAGCGGGCCAACGAATTGACCCACACGAGCGCGCAGGCGCTGGACGAGGGTATAGACGCGATCTGGGAGGCGATGAACGGCTGTATCGATCGTGGCCTCAAGGTCGATGGCATCATGCCGGGCGGACTCAAGGTCAAGCGGCGGGCGAGGGCGATCCATGATCGTCTCAACGAGGAATGGCGCAGCAACAGGCCTAATCCCCTCCTCGCCAATGACTGGCTCTCGGTTTACGCCATGGCGGTGAACGAGGAAAATGCCGGCGGCGGTCGCGTCGTGACGGCGCCGACCAATGGCGCTGCCGGCGTCATTCCCGCAACGCTCAAATATTTCCTGCATTTCCACGAGGATGCGACGAAAGACGATATCCGCGAATTCCTGCTGACGGCTGCTGCGATCGGCGGCATCATCAAGCATAATGCCTCGATCTCCGGCGCCGAAGTCGGCTGTCAGGGCGAGGTGGGGTCTGCGGCGGCCATGGCCGCAGCGGGGCTGGCCGCCGTGATGGGCGGCTCTCCGGAGCAGATCGAGAACGCCGCCGAGATCGCGCTCGAACACCATCTCGGCATGACATGCGATCCGATCGCCGGTCTTGTCCAGGTTCCCTGTATCGAGCGAAACGCGCTGGGTGCGGTCAAGGCCGTGACCGCCGCTTCGCTTGCCATCAAGGGCGACGGCACGCATTTCGTGCCGCTTGATGCCTGTATCGAGACGATGCGCCAGACCGGCAACGACATGAGCGAGAAGTACAAGGAAACGTCTACCGGCGGCCTTGCCGTCAATGTGGTGGAGTGCTGAACGCGCTTATCGCTGTGGACCCGGTCGGGATTTGACTTGACTGGCGGCCTTGGCGGGTCTTCAAGCCAATTATGGCTCTTCATCTCATCAAGCTCTGCGTCGGCGCCGACAGTATCCAGGATCTGAGAGACTGGGTTTCCGAGCGATCCCTGACCGCGATGGCTGCCGGCCTCGAGCCGCACAGCATACATACGACCCGCATGGTTCCCAAGCGCGTGGAAGAACTGCTCGACGGCGGTTCTCTCTATTGGGTCATCAAGGGGCAGGTTTCCGCCCGGCAAAATTTGCTCGACCTGCGCACCTTTACCGGTGGTGACGGCATTCAGAGATGCGAATTGGTTCTAGGCCCGGAAGTGATAGAGACCGCGTCGCAGCCGAAGCGACCGTTTCAGGGCTGGCGTTATCTGAAGGATGAGGAGAAGCCGCGCGATCTCGGTGCGCTGGGCGACGATGTCGCGGCGCTTCCCGAAGACCTGCGCCGCGAACTGTCTGATCTGGGTTTGCTTTAAACTTCAGTTTTAGCCGGAAGCCTCATTCTGACCGGTACACGGCCGGAATGTGCTGCCACATGCAGGTGGATACCTGCTTCCGGCTGCGACTGGCGCCAGGCACGTGCGCCATGGCTCAGGAGAAGAGAGACCAGATCCCGGGTCTTTTCCTTCGAGCGGGTCAGGCCGAGACCGGCCAGCCGCATAGCCGCTTCGTGAAGCGGATTGAGTGCCACGCCCCTGGCCCTGGACAAATGAGCCGTTCCGAGATTGGCGCTGTTTTCATTCATTCCCATCGGAAACCCCGTTTACACATTACATTTCGAGATTTCGCCGGGCCATTTGCGGCCCGGTGTTGAGGCGAGGGCCATAGGCCCTCACCGGTACTGCATGGACGCCCAGCAGCTCACGCCCTTCTTCTTCAAGACGTTGCAGGCATCCACCGCGGTCTTCTGATCGTCGAAACCACCAAAGCGGGCGCGGTAAATTTGTTCGCCCTTGTTGCTGAAGGCGACCGTAAAGGGTTTGGCGGAACGCAATACCTTGCCGCCTTTATCCTGCGCATTCTGCAGGAGATCGAGAGCCATCTTCTCACTCGGAGAAACGCCAATCTGAATAACCCAGCCGGACATGGCGGAAGCCGATGCACTAGTGCGGGTCGAAGCCGTGGTGACCTGATCGACAGGTTCCGAAGGCTGGTCACGCCTGGTTGCGGCGGCTTCGCGCTTCGGCAGCGATGCCTGAGGAGTGACTGCTGCGAGGGCCTGGGTGGCGGACTTGCTCTGCGCGCTTTCGCCAGCATAGGCTGAGGCGGAAGCTGCTACTTTCGGCACGGCAAGTGGTGCAGTCGGACGCTGCTCGCGCTGTTCGTAACGGGCATCGGGCATCGGGCCGCTATTGGGCAGGTCGAGTGCAGCCACCTGGCGGCTTTCCGATACCTCGGCCATGACTGCGGGGGTGCGCGGAACCGGTGTCGCGGGGACGGAGGGAGCGGTCTGCGCGATCAGGTTGGAACTCCCGCCGCGAGAAGCCTTGGGCAGATATTCTGCAACCAGCTTGCGCATTGTCGCATCGCGGGCGGCGCTGGAGCGGCCGCCGAGCACGACGGCAACGATAGAGCGTCCGTCGAGCTGTGCTGAAGTGGCAAGGTTGCTGCCAGCAGCCCGGGTGTAGCCCGTCTTGATGCCGTCTACGCCCTTGACCGTACCGACGAGGCGATTGTGATTGCCGATCGTCTGCTTGCCGAACTGGAAGGTGCGGATGCTGAAATAGCCGTAATACTGCGGGAAATGCTGACGCAGTGCAATTCCAAGGCGGGCCTGGTCGCGGGCGGTCGTCATCTGTGCCGTGTTCGGCAGGCCGTTTGCATTGCGGTAAGTCGTTCGGGTCATGCCGAGCGCACGGGCTTTGTTGGTCATCAGCTGTGCGAAACGTTCTTCCGAGCCGCCGACATATTCACCGAGTGCCGTCGCCATGTCATTGGCGGAGCGAGTTACAAGGGCACGGATCGCCTGGTCTACGGTGATCGAGCCGCCGGCGCGCACGCCGAGCTTGGACGGGGGCTCTTTGGCGGCATTGGCCGAAACTGGCACTTTCGAATCGATCGAGAAGCGACCTGCTTCAAGTGCCTCGAATGTGAGATAGAGGGTCATCATCTTCGTGAGCGATGCCGGATAGCGCAGGCCATCCGGATCTTCACCGTAAAGCACCTTGCCCGACTTCGCGTCGACAACGATGCCCGCATATTTAGGATCCGCATGCGCCGGCTGCGCAACTGCGGATAACGACAACGCAATTGCGAAGAAGTATCCGAGGCGTTTTGCCTGCGCTTTCACTGCACCCTTGGGAAGATACGCCGGGAACATGGTTTTCAACACTGCCGCACTCATCGATTCTGTCATTTTTCAATAGATCCGGACGTGCCCCCACCCCGGATTGCTAGTGAAGCAATCTAGGAGAACAGCGTTACCAAGAGGTTTATGATGAACGGCCACTTACTTCGATTTGAAGCATTTTAGTCGCCTTTCGAAGCGGAGTTGCTGCCGGTGGCGTCAAGCCGCGCGTCGACAAACGAGTGAACTGCGGCATCAATGTGATCCCAGTCCTTCAAAAGGCTGCTCGAGAATCGATAAAGAGTGGTCAGGTCGCTGCCGATATGTACATCCCGTTGGCAATCGCCGCTGGTGGAGTGCCCGGTGGCAGACGGTAAAAGGCAGCGTACGACGAAGGGCTGTTTACCTGGGCGTTCCGCCGTCAGAAGAACCTCTTCCCCGTAGCCGCTGGTGTTCTTGAGGTGGTGAAGCGTCAGTCCATTGCCGTAGGGGACCGGCGGTCCGTCAAACAGCTGGGTGTAGATCGGCTCCAGGCGTCCGGACATGTCTTTCGACATGGTGCTTTGGGAAATCTGCAGAAAGATAAGCAGGTCGGAGCGCTCGACATTGTCAAAGCTGTCGCGCCGATCATGGCCGTATCCCATCATGCCCGGCCATATGAGGTAGAGGTCGATGCGCTCTGCCGGTCCGGAGTGCCGCTGTTCGGCGAAGCGAATCGTGTTTTCAGGAACCTGCAGCGTGTCTTCGCCGATGGTGACGGCCAGCATGGCGCCGCTTTCCGAGTGGCCGCCCAGCGCCATGCGCTGACCAAGCCAGCGGCCACCGATGCTGATCGCAAGGGTGATTGCAACAAGCAGGATCGTGGCCAGCGTCAGCCGCTGCAGAAATCGATCGGAAATGAGTGGCAGGTCTTCCTGCGGCTGCGCTGAGGCGCGGCGTGTCATGGTCGGTCCCGTGTCCAGATGTGATTTTGCGGGACCGGAACAGGATACGGGGTCCAAACGCCTCTGCCCGCGATAGTCTCGCGGGCAGGGTTAATTTTCGGTGAATTCGTTGAGGTCGGTTTACTGGCTGACGCTGCCCACGGCGATGGCGCGGCCATCTTGGAGCTTGACCCAGCGCGACGGATCAACCGTGTCCTGACGCTTCAGGTAGGTGTATTCCGTGTCCATCCAGGGGAGAACCTTGTTGCGCATGTTGTCGAGGATGTAGTCGCCGCGATCGGTGCGGACGGTGAGGACGGCATGGCCTTCGCCGTTCGGCTGCAGCACGACGGTGATGAGCAGGTCCGATGCATCAAAGCCCTTCTGCATCAGCATCTTGCGCTTCAGGAGAACGAAGTCCTCACAATCGCCTGCCGTCGTTGGGTAGGTCCAGAACTCCTCGACGCCGTAAAGTTCTTGGTCGGTCATCGGGGTGATATCTGTGTTGACCGTGTAGTTGACGTCAAGCAGCGTGCGCCAATTGTCTTCCGTCAGCGCAACGGGGCCGGCATCGCCCTTAAGCGGCTTGCATTCGCTGACATAGGTCTTGCAGAATTCGTAATGACCGATCGGCGGGCTCGCTTTGCCGATGACGCGCATGGCACCGGCCGGCATTGCAAGCGATGGTGCGGCAGCTGCGAGTGCGATGGCGGCGGTCAGGAATACCTGTGCAAGTCTTTTCGGAAGCGTCATTTTTTCTGTCTCCCCGTGGTTGGTGAGACAATGCCGGAAAGCCTTTGAGTGAACGCAAAATAGCGACGTAAAATCAATCGCTTATTGTAATAGATATTGACGAAAAACCGAATAAAACACGCGTTGTTTTTGAATAAAAGACGACGAAAATTCGCGGCAAATTTAGCTAAAATTCTACTCGAATCCGGCCGACCTTCTCGTAAGTCTCTGGAATCTCGTCACGTCAGTCTGTTCGTGCTCTCGCCAATCGTAAGGCGGTTGGGATGTGTATGCTCCGACCGGCTTCGAAAATGCAGTTCAAATTGCTCTGACGGCGCGCAAAAACGCCCTTCTAGGCCTGCAAAATTGCCTGGAAAAAATCCCGAAAAGATACATTTTTTTTGATACTGACCGATTTTCGGACGGCAGTGCGTGGGGAGCCGCCGTTTTCGTGTCGATTTCGGACGTGGAAACGAACGAACGATCGGCTGAAAATGATATCGGGAGATTAGGGTGCTGTCGCGCGCAGACGGTCCGCAGCCTTGCTGTGGTGAGGTGCTTTAAGCTTTAAAGCGAAGAGTTGAGGTAGGGCGAGCCAAACTGGATTCTCGCGAAACGCGTCAGAGGAATTCCGTCAGGGCTTCGCGCGACTGGACCGACGCGAATTCGATCGCGACGCCTTCCATGAAATGGCGGACGACGCGGCCGCGCATATTGCCAAGTCGCACCGGGGTTCCGATGACCGGCCTGATCTCGACATCGACAGCTGCGCCCGACAAGGAAAGGTCCATTAGGCGGCAGGAATAGCGGCTGCCATCTTCGAGAGTCAGTTCAGTCAGCGTGTTGCGCGGCATCAGGCGATCGTGTCGACGATCTTCCGGCAGGCCAAGCTCGTGCTTGTTGGCAATCCAGGTCAGCTGGGCTGCCAGCTTCTCGCGCTTTCGCTCGGTGGCGTTGATTGACAATACGAAGCCATCGTTGGTGAGGCTGATCACATTGCCTTCAAGTCGTCCAAGATGGTCGAGATAGGCTATGACGCGCTCGTTCAGGCGCGGCTGTCCGGCGCAGACAAAGTTCACGTCGCCGGGCGACATGTCTATAACCGTGCAGGGATATTCTTCATGATCAGCCAGCATGAGACGTCCCTCGACGTTGACCGCGACGCGCTGAAACGAGCGCTGGGCAGCGATCGCATGCGTCTGCTGGGTCTGTGCCGGCTGGAAGGAGTACATGTTAATATGTCTGGCTCTGAGCTGATGCTGAACCCGATAGATAACATTAGGCAGTTAACAGATGGTTGTCCCGGCGCCCGGACTTATCGTCCGGGTTGGGCGGCTTTCTGCCCGACCAGGCGGCGAAAAAAGGTGATCGGCATTGCTGTCGAGACATTGCTGTCGGCGCTGATGGTTGGTCGCGTGCCGTCCGGTTTGACGAAGCCCCAGCTTTCAAAAGCCAGGCCGCGTACCGGCAGGGCGGTGAAAGGGAGCGGAGTTTCACGCGGCACGAGCGCCCCGAGCGCACGATCGCTTCGATATCCCTGTGAACGGATAGGCATCAGAAGCAGGTCATGGGCGTAATCTTGCCCGTCATGCGACAATCTGATGTCGAGCAAAGCGGGGCGTTCGTAGAACAGGACATGTTTGAGGATTGTCGTCGGCTCATCGTCTTGCGCACCGAGCCACATGAACGTGTAGTCGAGGCCACGCAGTTCTCGATCGAAAAGTTCGCATATACGTGTCCCGGCAAGTGCGAAAGTCGGCCTGTCGGAGACGGTTGAGTTGACGATGAACAGATGTGGCAGGAAACGGCGCAAAGCCGACGGGTCGATCTCGGAACGCAAGGGGGCCGGCCGGCTGCCTCTTAAGCCGTTCCAGTAGTTAAAGATTTCTTGTGTTGCCGTATGTAGCATGCGTCAGTCCTGTTCGATTATGATCCAGAATGCCCCTCGGAACCGTGTGGATAGGCTTTACCCAGCGAAAATCGTGCCAGTTGGCATGGGTGGTGTAACGGCGAACCCATGCGGCGTGTCACATGCCCGTATGCGCGGCTTTTCAAGCCCCGAACGCTGCTGTATTCCTGATTCACTGCTGATGACGGAAGGATTGGCCATGGACGATAGGCCCGACATGGCCCCCGATGACGATGCATTCGCGCAGAATGGAAGGCGTGAGAGGCAGCCCGTCTTCAATATGCCGGGCATTCTTCTGGCCAGCATGGTTCTGCTGGCCGCGCTTTATATCGTCCAGGAGTATCTGCTGAGCGCAGACGCGCAGGCCGAGTTTATCGTCACGCTGGCGTTTACCCCTATCCGCTACATCTTTCCGTTGTCGGAGCAGGGATATGAATGGCTCTGGACACCGGTCACCTATTCGCTGCTTCACGGTAGTGTGGAGCATATTGCCTTCAATGCATTATGGCTCGCGGCGTTCGGCACGCCTGTTGTTCGGCGCATAGGTGCCGTTCGTTACGTGATCTTCTGGGTTTTATCCGCGGCCGCTGCTGCTTTCTTTCATGCCGGCCTTCACTGGGGTGAGGAAACCCTGCTGATCGGTGCGTCCGGTGTGGTCTCGGCGCTGATGGGGGCCTCCTGCCGTTTCGCCTTTCCCGATGGCGGCGGCTACGATCGCACCCATGGGCATCTTTATCCTCGCCAATCGATCCTAGGTGCGTTTTCGAATCGCACGGTGGTTATCTTCACGGCCATGTGGTTCTTGGGAAATATTCTCGTAGCCGTCGGCCTGCCGCTGATTGGCAGCAATGCGGGTGATATCGCCTGGGACGCCCATATAGGCGGTTTTCTTTTCGGCTTTCTGCTGTTCGCGCTTTTCGATCCAATTCGCTACCGTGAGCTGTAACTGCCACGGCTTGAACTCGCCTCGGGGCCGATCTACAATTCCAGATGTATGGAGAAAGTGCCGGAAGTCTCGGAGGAGGAGATGTTCGGCACGGTGATTGGCCATGTGGATTGGTAAGGAGAAGGCATGTCGACTACCGTGAAGATGATGCTTGATGCCAAAGGGCGCGCAGTTCAGACGGTCGAACCAGACCGGAAGCTGCTGGAGGTTGCGTCGGTTCTGAACGAAAAGAAGATCGGTGCCGTCGTGGTGGCCGGTCTGGAGGGACGTATCGCCGGTATCTTCACAGAACGTGATCTGGTCAGGACGATTGCGACCCACGGTGTTGCCGCGCTCGAAAAGCCGGTTCAGACAATGATGACAACGGGTGTAACGCGCTGTCGTGAAGAGCAGACGGTGGAAGAGGTCATGGAAATGATGACTGCCGGCCGCTTCCGTCACGTACCGGTCGAAACCGATGGGAAGCTTGCCGGAATTATCTCCATCGGCGACGTGGTAAAGGCGCGCATGCGCGAAGTCGAGCTCGAGGCCGAGCAGATGAAGGCCTATATCGCCAGCTGAGGCGCGGCTTTGTTCATTGAAAACTGCTTCGCCCGTTTCTAGCGGGCGAAGACCTCCTGCATGCGCTTCAAGGCGCCGATCTGCGCCATGGTTTCTTCATAACCGCGCTCGATCGCTTCACCCGCGCGGTGGAATTCCGACAGGCCGATATCATTCAGGCGCGGATGAAGTGCGAGATCCGGCGGGTCTCCGGCCAGGCGGGCGCGCGAAATGCGTTCCTGGATTATGTTGAAGGCCTGTACCATCGTACCGGTGACGCCGACCTTGGCCTCGTCGGATCGTTCGCGGATCACTTCGTCGAAGGTCTGGACGCTCGCGTTGTGCTTGACCACGGCCGAGCGGCCGAAGACGTCGTAGTTCAGGTTCACGGCGACGACGAGCGGCTGCTCATAGGCCCGGCAGACGGAGGTCGGCACCGGATTGACCAAAGCGCCATCGACCAGTGTCCGATTGTTGCACTTGACCGGTTCGAATATGCCGGGAAGCGCATAGGATGCGCGCAGGCCGGTGATCAGCGAGCCGCTGGAGATCCAGATCTCGTGTCCGGTCAGAAGTTCGGTCGCAACCGCCACAAATGGGCGATCGAGATCCTCGATTGCCAAGCCTTCGAGATGTTCCTGCATTCGCTTGGTAAGCCGCATGCCGCCGAACAACCCGCCGCCGCCGATGGTAAGATCGAGAAGCGCTGCGATGCGGCGCATGGTGAGCGAACGGGCGAATGCTTCCAGTTCGTCGAGCTTGCCGGAGAGATAGCAGCCGCCGACGAGTGCGCCGATCGAAGTGCCGGCGATCATGCCGACCTCAATGCCTGCTTCGTCGAGCGCCCGCAGGACGCCGATATGCGCCCAGCCGCGGGCTGCACCGCCGCCAAGCGCAAGCGAAAGTTTTGCTTTACGGGGAGGGGCAATCACAACCGGGGGCGAAGGGTTTTCGACGCCAGCCGTAACAGTGTCCTGCGACGCGGCCTGACGGTCCGAACGGTTCCAAGTCCAGTTCAGCATTGATCCATACCCTCCTGAGCCGATCACTGCGTAATCGCTAATTAACGCATCGGATGGTTTCGAAAGCGTTTACTCTGGCGGCAGCTGGATCAGAATGGGACGGGTTACCTATTCGGTCGGCTTGCTGGAATACACGGCTTCAGGATCAAAATGACGCGCATCGTCCCTGATTTCAAGGATGGTACGGTCGTCATCTTTTGTTACCGCCCGATAGAAACAAGAGCGGCGACCGGTGTGGCAGGTCGCGTCATGGCCTGCAACGGAGACCTTCAGCCAGATTGCGTCCTGATCACAATCGGTGCGGATCTCGTGGACGGTCTGCAGGTTTCCGGAGGTTTCGCCCTTCTTCCAAAGCGATTTGCGCGAGCGGCTGTAATAATGGGCGATGCTGGTATCAACCGTCAGCTTCAATGCCTCGGCATTCATGTGTGCGACCATCAGAAGTTCGCCGTCGCGCGCATCGGTGACGACGGCGGTGATCAAGCCGTTATCGTCGAAACGCGGCGTGAAGAGGCCCGCCCCCTCAAGCTCGGCCTTGTCGGCGGAGGGGGCAGGGAATTCTGAAATGTTCATGGCAGATACCTGTGCGGATCACCGGTTGCGGGCAAGCGTGAAGAAACGTGCCTGCTCGGTCGGATTGGTCTTGAACTCGCCGGTGAACGTGGTGGTCAGCGTACGTGAGCCCTGCTTCTGCACGCCGCGCATTTCCATGCACATGTGCTCGGCTTCGATGAGCACCGCAACGCCGCGCGGCTTCAGGGTGTCCTGGATCGCATTGGCGATCTGTGCCGTCATGTTTTCCTGAGTTTGAAGGCGACGGCCGAAAATTTCGATGACGCGGGCGATCTTAGACAGGCCGAGAACCGGACCATTCGGCAGATAGGCGACCGTCGCCATGCCCTTGATCGGCAGCATGTGGTGTTCGCAATGGGAAAAGAAGGGAATGTCGCGCACCAGAACGATATCGTCGAAGCCCGACATTTCCTCGAATGTGCGGCCGAGCACTTCCTGGTAGGACTGCTCGTAGCCGGCAAACAGTTCGCGATAGGCTTTTGCAACGCGCGTCGGCGTGTCCAGCAGGCCTTCGCGGGCGGGATCGTCACCTGCCCAGCGCAACAGCGTGCGGACTGCCTCTTCGGCTTCCTGCTGGGTTGGACGAATCGGCTGCTGTGCCTTGTCCTTCACCTGTTCCTGGCCGGCGGCCGGAAAATTCTTCACAATCGCATCCATCTATTGTCTCCCGATGCGGTTCAAGGCCGCATCCGACATACATTCGGGTGTGTCATCATCAGCATTCCGACGGCTCGCCTGCGCGAGTTTGCGCCGTTCAAGCCGGTCTCAAAGCCCGTATCTGATCGCTGGCGGGGCTTTTGACAAGGTATTCTCTTCCGCGGACGCGCAAAATTGGCAAAATCCTGTTTTATTGATCATCGCTTCGAGGCATCACATATAGTCAGATACAGGCGCATTCCCAAGAGCCTTTACGTGACGATCCGTTCACCGGATCACCAGCGCGTATCACGACGAAACGGACGCATTGCATGGACGACATCTATAACAACAAGATTCTCGAGTTCGCCGGGAATATCACGCGCGCCGGTGTGATTGCTGACGCTGATGCGACATCCGAGAAGCATTCCAAGCTCTGTGGCTCGAAAGTGCGGGTCCATCTCAAGCTCGATGGCGGTGTGGTGACGGATTTTTCCCACGAGGTGCGGGCCTGCGCGCTCGGGCAGGCTTCTTCGGCAATCATGGCGCTGCATGTGGTCGGCGCGACAGCCGGTGAATTGCGTCAGGCGCGCCTCGACATGCTGGCGATGCTGAAGGATGGAGGCGAAGGCCCGGTCGGTCGTTTCGAGGATATGCGGTATCTGAAGCCTGTGAAAGACTACAAGGCCCGCCACGCTTCGACCATGCTGACTTTCGATGCTGTCGTGGATGCAATCGATCAGATCGAGGCGAGGCAGGTGGACAGGCTGGAGGCGTGAGGTTGGTTGCCGTGGCTACCCCCCTCTGGCCTGCCGGCCATCTCCCCCACAAGGGGGGAGATCGACTCGCGGCAGGCGTCTTGCCAAACAAAGAGCTCGTACTCGCAGTCAAACAAGGTTTGCGCGAGGTCGAGCGCGCGCGCCCAGCTGATCTCCCCACCTGTGGGGGAGATGGCCGGCAGGCCAGAGGGGGGCATATGCGCGCAAACGAAGGACGGAAATCCGACGCCTCCGGCGGCGACGCCTGATGTGCAACTCCCCCGACTGCAATCACGAAAAGCCTGCACCGCGCTTCTCCCGCAACTGGCAAGGCCCGTTCCGCAAGACGCCCGGACGGCTGTTCGGCATGGGCTTCATCCGTCTCTACCAGCTGACGCTCTCCGGCTTCATCGGCAATTCCTGCCGGCATATCCCGACCTGTTCCGAATACGGCTACGAAGCCTTCGCCAGACATGGTTTCTGGTCCGGTTTCTGGTTGACGCTGTTTCGCGTCGCGCGTTGCGGGCCAGGCGGCACGAGCGGGCTCGATCCGGTGCCGGAAGCGCTTGAAGCCGGTTATCGGCAATGGATGCCGTGGCGGCTTTGGCGCTGGGGCCGAAAGGCCTCGTAATCTTTACTCCGCCGCGATTTTTGACTATCACGCACGCGTTCGATGCCGCTTCGGCCAAAGCCGCCGCGGTCCTTTTTTGACCACCCGCATTCGTTGGCGGGACTGGACAGGAGAATTCAGATGTCCGTTTCCCTTACATTTCCCGATGGCTCCGTTCGCGCGTTCGACGCGGGCACGACCGGTTTTGCCGTTGCCGAATCCATTTCCAAGTCGCTGGCCAAGAAGGCCGTCGCAATCGCGCTCGATGGCGAGTTGCGCGATCTCTCCGATCCCGTCATCGATGGCAAGATCGAGATCGTCACGCGCACCGATCCGCGCGCGCTGGAACTCATCCGCCACGATGCCGCTCACGTCATGGCCGAGGCCGTGCAGGACCTGTGGCCTGGCACCCAGGTGACGATCGGCCCGGTTATCGAGAACGGTTTCTACTACGACTTCAAGCGCGTCCACCCGGACAGCCGCGAAGACTGGCCCTTCACGCCCGAAGATCTGCCGAAGATCGAAAAGAAGATGAAGGAGATCATTCAGAAGAATGCCGCCTTCACCAAGGAGATCTGGTCGCGCGAAAAGGCGAAGGACGTGTTTGCCGACAGGGGCGAGGCCTACAAGGTCGAGCTGGTCGACATGATCCCGGAAGGCCAGGAGCTGAAGATCTACAATCAGGGCGGCTGGTTCGACCTTTGCCGCGGCCCGCACATGGCCTCGACGGGCCAGATCGGCACCGCCTTCAAACTGATGAAGGTTGCCGGCGCATACTGGCGCGGTGATTCCACCAAGCCGATGCTGACGCGCATCTACGGCACGGCCTGGGCAACGCAGGAAGAGCTGGACCAGTATCTGCACGTTCTCGCCGAAGCCGAAAAGCGCGACCACCGCAAGCTCGGCCGCGAGATGGATCTCTTCCATTTCCAGGAAGAAGGTCCGGGCGTGGTGTTCTGGCACGGCAAGGGCTGGCGCATGTTCCAGACGCTGACGGCCTATATGCGCCGCCGTCTGGCCGGCACCTATGAAGAGGTCAATGCACCGCAGGTGCTCGACGCCTCGCTGTGGGAAACTTCCGGTCACTGGGGCTGGTACCAGGAAAACATGTTCGCGGTAAAATCCGCCTACGCCTTCACTCACCCGAAGGACGAGGAGGCGGATAACCGCGTCTTCGCGCTGAAGCCGATGAACTGCCCGGGTCACGTGCAGATCTTCAAGCATGGTCTGAAGTCTTACCGCGAACTGCCGATCCGTCTTGCCGAATTCGGTCTCGTGCATCGCTACGAGGCATCGGGTGCGCTTCATGGCCTGATGCGCGTTCGCGGCTTCACGCAGGACGATGCGCACGTCTTCTGCACCGACGAGCAGCTGGCGGCGGAATGCCTGCGCATCAATGCGCTGATCCTGTCGGTCTATGAGGATTTCGGCTTCGAGGAAGTCGTCGTAAAACTGTCGACCCGTCCTGAAAAGCGCGTCGGCACGGACGCTCTGTGGGATCGCGCCGAAAGCGTGATGACCGACGTGTTGAAGACGATCGAGGAACAGTCGGGCGGCCGCATCAAAACCGGCATCCTGCCGGGCGAGGGCGCGTTCTACGGTCCGAAGTTCGAATATACGCTGAAGGACGCGATTGGCCGTGAATGGCAGTGCGGCACGACGCAGGTCGACTTCAACCTGCCGGAACGGTTCGGCGCGTTCTATATCGACCAGAACTCGGAAAAGACCCAGCCGGTGATGATCCACCGCGCCATCTGCGGCTCGATGGAACGTTTCCTCGGCATCCTGATCGAAAACTTCGCCGGCCATATGCCGCTGTGGTTCGCGCCGACGCAGGTCGTCGTTGCAACCATCACGTCCGATGCCGACGATTACGGCCGCGAAGTTGCCGAGCAGCTGCGTGATGCGGGCCTGCAGGTCGAGACCGACTTCCGCAACGAAAAGATCAACTACAAGGTCCGCGAGCATTCGGTTGCCAAGGTTCCGGTGATCATCGTCTGCGGCCGTCAGGAAGCGGAACAGCGTTCGGTAAACATCCGTCGCCTCGGCTCGCAGGCGCAGACGGCCATGTCTCTCGACGAGGCACTCGCCTCGCTGGTCGATGAAGCCACGCCGCCGGACGTCAAGCGCCGCAAGGCCGCCAAGATCAAAGCTGCCTGATCTTTGAAACATCGACAGCGCCCGTCATGCACGGGCGCTGTCAGAATATTGTCATCGGACTGAAATATTATAAGCTCGTGATGAATGGGCGGAGCTTCCGCGGAGACAGAATGCGCTTCAAGGAACTCTCTTACGCCAACGAGCGCGATCCGCGCCTCAAGCGTTGGTTTATCCGCTCCATCGAGGGCCTGTCCGGCCGCGACCGTTATGCCCGCCTCTATGACATCTGGCGCAAGGACATCGTCGGCAAGACCGATCGCGTGTTCGGCAAGATGCTCGATCTCATCGATGTCGAACTCGACGTGCAGGGGGAGTGGCTGCCTGTTGTCGAGCACGGGCGTCCGCTCGTCATCGTCGCCAACCATCCGTTCGGCATCGGCGACGGAATTGCTGTTTTGGCGATGGCCGAACAGCTTGGCCGACCGTTCCGTGTCCTGATCAATGACGAACTGCTGAAGGTGCCGGAAATGGCGCCCTATTCGCTGCCTGTCTCCTTCGAGGAAACGAAGGAAGCGCTGGCGATCAACATGCAGACCCGCCACGAAGCGCTGAAGCTTCTGAAAGAAGGCGTGACGATCATCATCTTTCCAGCCGGCGGCGTCGCCACCGCTAAGAAGGGTTTCGGCATGGCGCAGGATCTTCCCTGGAAGATTTTTGCGGCAAAGCTGGTGCAGACCGCCAAGGCCAATGTCGTGCCGATCCATTTCGAAGGCCAGAACGGCCCGCTCTTCCACATTGCGAGCAAGCTGTCGCTGACGCTCAGGCTGTCATTGCTGATCCGCGAGTTCAAGCGGCTTTCCGGCAGCTCGATCCGGGCGCGTGTCGGTGCGATGATGACCTGGGAAGAACTTTCCAGCATCAAGGAACGCAAGGACCTGCTGACGGTGCTCCATGACGCGGTATTTTCGATGCGCCCGGTCAGGCGTTCGCGGTTGGCGAAGTTTCAGGAGAAAAGGCAGGCTGCGCAA
Source organism: Agrobacterium sp. Ap1 (assembly GCF_017313375.1). Classification (NCBI taxonomy): domain Bacteria; kingdom Pseudomonadati; phylum Pseudomonadota; class Alphaproteobacteria; order Hyphomicrobiales; family Rhizobiaceae; genus Agrobacterium; species Agrobacterium sp. Ap1. Next base: position 161,692 of record NZ_JAFLMY010000005.1, on the reverse strand, counting down.
GAAGCGATTCGCAAGGAAGCGGCCTGATTTCTCAATCCAGGTCCGTCTGGATCCATCTGGGCGAATGATGAATGTCGATCGTCTGCAGGCGTCCGGGGCCGAGATTTTCGAACCTGTGCGGAATGCCCGCCGGGCCGAGAACTGCTTCTCCCGCGCCAGCCTCGATCACGTCGTCACCAACGAAAAAGCGCGCGCGTCCCTCGATAATAATGAAGGTCTCGTCATAGGGATGGACATGCAGCTTCGGCCCCTGTCCGGGCGTATCATTGCCATAGGCGAGAACGGTAACCGGACCGTTGATCACTTCGCCGTGCAACGAACCGCGCCACGCGCCCTCTGCCTTGGGATCGAAAACCATGCCTTTGGCGGGCGGTCTGCCATCGGGCATGACGGTGTCAGGATCGAAGTCTCTGCGGATCATCACGTCTCTCCCTGGCGTCAGACTAGGTGCATGAACTAGGTGTCGTCAAACGTGACAAGCGCGTCAGTAGAAATGTACCTTCTTAAGGTCGACTTCGTATGGATCCATTATGAACGGGCTCCCGTCCTCTTTGTAGATTTCGAGTTCGGATATTCTACCATTCGTCACATGCAGTGCCAGTCTGACTAATCTTGCCATGCGAATGGGGCTCCAACCATCTGAAGTGCCATCATCATAGAAGCCTTCAACGGGTATGAAGTCGTTTGCGCGCGGCGACGGGGCATCATTGTCCTTCACGTCAGCCAGAGGCCCGTCAGTGCTAAGCTTCAGGCTTCCTTTCTGGTCGATGGACATCACTTGCAGTGACGCCATCTGCTGGAGAATTTCTGCCTTTCCTTGAAAATCGCCCCGCAGCAGATGCATCAAAAGTGCGCGTTCGTTCGGTTTTGTTGCTCTCCAGCCGTCAGGTTGATCGAACATGTCGCCGTCTCCTACATCACGGAGGTTTTAAGCCACTGGGAAAAACTAGGCTCCAGAGAGAGTCTTCAAGAATAAAATCGATCAGCGGCGATGCATTGCGCTGTAGTGTAAATGTTCAAGATTGGACCGGTCAGAGGGAGGCGACGATCAGTCGCCTAAACTCAATCCTGCGGTTCGACCGCTGCCGTTTCGCCGCTGTTGCGCGGATTGCGCATCAGGACCTCGACATCCGTGTTGCGGCCGGCCTTGACGCTGAACTCGCGCTGATAGGTCTTGTCCTTGTTGCGGGCGACCGCGAGATAATTGCCTTCCGACAGGACCATGGTCGAAAAGGCGCTGACGCTTTCGTTGACGACGTCGCCGGCCTCGGTCAGCACCGACCATGCGGTATCGGCGATCGCTTCGCCGCCGGGCTGGGAAACCAGTTTGAGAGTGATCTGGGCCGCCTTGTGCTGCAGCACCGCCTGGGTGAGCTTGCCTGCCTCGACCTGGATATCGGCGCGCACGACCGCGTTGATGTCGCCATATTCGGAGACGACATGGTAGGTCCCGGCATTCAACCGAACGATGGTGTTCGGCTTGACGTCAGACATGACCAGAGCGCGGTCGCCGTTTTCGCGAACCTCGGAAGAATAGATGGAAAAGCTGAGCTGGCCTGGGGGGATGCGCTGGTCGGTTCCTGCAACGGCATTCAGCACAAAGCCGCCTGCATCCAGCACGAGCGTTTGTTCGGCGACATTGCCCTCCGCCGGAACGGTCAGCTTTTTGGTGATACCGGCGCGCCCGAAGGCGCAGTTGACGAAGTAATCGCCGGGCGCCAGCTGAAAATCGGCAGAGCCGCCATTCGAGCTTGCCACCAGCGGCAGCTTGCCGTCTTCGCCGGCAATCGGGCTGAACACCCGCCAGGCGAGACCATCCTTCATCACGTCGCCGTTACTGGTCAGTTTGGCGCTGAAGCGCACATCCTTGGCGACGGCGCTTTGAGGCAGGATGGATGATGGGGAAAACGCGTTCAGCTTCGGCATCTTGGCTGAGCTGTCGAGCTGCTTGAAGCTCTTGAATGCGTCACCTTCCTGCGCTTGAACGCCTGTCACGAGGAGAAGCAGCAATGCTTCTGCAAGGAAGATATGGCGAACAATGGAGATGCCTGACATTCGATGACCGGTTGACTCTTGTTTTCTGACTGGCCACTTGAAGACCATGGGAAAGGCAAATTCAAGGCCTCATTCTACCACATCCCACCAAATGGAAGTTTCGGACATGACCAATGACGTAAAGCTGATCGACTATCTGCGTGAACGCCACTCGACACCGGTTGCGCAGATCAAGGGGCCGGCTCCGGATGCGGCGGAACTGGATGAGATTCTCACGTCAGCCGTGCGCGTGCCTGACCATGGAAAGATCGCCCCCTGGCGGATTGTCGTCTATCGCGGCGATGTCTGCGTCTCGCTCGGCGAAACTTTCCTTGAAATCGCTTGCGCGCAGAACGGCGAGATGACTGATGCGGCGAAGGAAGCCGAGCGGGTGCGCTTCACCCGCGCGCCGCTGGTCGTCGGCGTGATCAGCACGGCGGCGCCGCATGCGAAGATCCCCGAATGGGAGCAGGTCCTGTCTGCCGGCGCTGTCTGCCTCAACATGTTGATGGCCTGCGAGGCACGCGGTTATGTTGCCAACTGGCGCACCGAATGGGTTGCGTATGATGCAAAAGCCCTGACCGCGCTTGGCGTGAAGGAAGGCGAAAAGGTTGCCGGTTTCATCCATATCGGTTCCAGCGATTTCCCGATGCCGGATCGTCCGCGGCCGCAGCTTGCAGATGTCGTCACCTACGCCTGAGGCGAGACCAACATGTTTTACCGTACGGACACGAATGATCACGGCATGGCGCACGATCCCTTCAAGGCGATCGTGGCGCCGCGACCGATCGGCTGGATCGGCACCAAGGGCAGGGACGGGTCTTTCAACCTCTCGCCCTACTCCTTCTTCAACATCGTGTCTGATACGCCGAAACTGGTGATGTTCTCGTCGTCAGGGCGTAAGCACAGCCTCAAGAATGCCGAGGAGACGGGCGTGTTTACCGCGAGCCTGGCGAGCCGGCATCTTGCGGATCACGTCAACGCATCCTCGGCACCCGTCGATTACGGTGTCGACGAGTTCGAGCTGGCGGGGCTTACTGCGGCGATGGGGCAGGTTGTCGATGCGCCTTATGTGGCCGAGGCCTATACGGCGCTGGAATGCCGGCTGACCGAGATTATCCAGCCGAAGGGGCTCAACGACGAGACTTCGCAATCCTTCATGGTCTTCGGTCAGGTCGTCGGCATCCATATCAGCGAGGAAATCATTCGCGACGGGCGAATCGCCATGGATCTCGCCCGGCCGATCGCGCGCATGGGATATATGGATTATGCGGATGGCGGTACGGATGTGTTCCAGATCGCCCGACCGACCCGATAACTGCCTGATAAGGCCCGCCTGGATGTCGGGGTTAATAAACGTGGTGAACCAATATTAACCTTTTCAAACTAGCGTTCGGCAAGTCGGGCCGTTGAAGCCGCGGCCAGATTTCCGAGGCGCATTGTGATCGTACAGGCATTTCTACGTTGGGCTGAAACGGCAAGGACCGGCGATCGGGCAAGGGCCGCAAGCGCGCTTGCCGATGCGTTCATCAAGTCGTCGCTCGGCCCGGACGAGCATCGCGCCGCGATAATGGCAATGACCTATCTTCTGGACGATCCTTCGCCGAAAGTGCGTCTGGCGCTGGCCGAGGCTCTCGCTTCTTCGGACGCAGCACCCCGCGCGATCATCATGTCGCTTGCCGAAGACCAGCCGGAGATTGCCTGCACGGTGATTGCCTGCTCTCCCGTCTTAAGCGACGCCGATCTCGTCGAACTGGCCGGACGTGGCGATTCGTTCACGCGGTCTCTGGTCGCAACACGGCCTGGGCTCGGCTGCAGTGCTGCTGCCGCGGTTGCCGAGGTGGGTGACGGCGCCGAGATCGTCCTCCTTTTGGAAAACGATACCGCCTCTGTCAGTCGCATTACCCTGCGCCGCATGGCGCAGCGCTTCGGTCATCTGGCCGATGTGCGGCATCTCCTGCTCGAGCGCGGCAACCTTCCTGCCGATGTGCGACACATGCTGGTCGCCCATGTGGCGGCCGCGCTTGCCGGTTCGGACCTGGTCACCAGAACGATCGGTGCCAAGCGCATCGACGTCATGACACGCGAAGCCGGTGACGAGGCGATCGTCGCGATTGCCGGATCGATCTTGCAGGATGAAATCCCCTTGCTGGTCGAGCATCTGAATACGAGCGGGCGGCTCACCCCGGCACTTCTCATTCACGCACTTTGCAGCGGCAAGGTGGATTTCTTTGCATCGGCCATCGTCTCGCTCGTTCATCTGGAAGAGCGCCGCGTCCGTGCGATCCTCGCGACCGGCAGGGTTCATGCGGTGCGAGCCTTGTTCGAAGCGGCTGGGATAGGGCGTGATATCGTCGCCGTGTTTGTCGAGGCGGTATTCTTGTGGCGTCGCGCAACCGCTGGCGGTGGTCTTGACACGTGTTATCTCGCGCTGCTCAAGCGGTTCGAGGGCTTACGTGGAGATGGTGGTGCGGTCGGACAATTGCTGGATATGGTAGACCTGCTCCAACGCGGCGAGCTACGTCGCAGCGCACGCTCTTACGCTGCAGATGTTTCACTCGTCGCCTGATCGTCTATAAGGTCGCAGATTGTGGTGTCAGTGATCGAACTTGCGTGCGACCCAGGAATAGCCGCCTTCCACAAGACGCACCGGCTTCTTCATCAGCGTTTTGACGCCTTCTGTTGTCGGTAGTACGGTCTTCACACGCTGTATGGCTCGTCCGGCCAGTGTTTCCGCTTCTTCCGGCGTCACTTCGGCGACTTCGACCTTCTGCGCATTTGCGTCCACCGACGTGTCAGACGTGTTCATCTCGGCCGGTTGGATTTCTGGTGAGGCAGAAGGGCGCGTTACCGGGATAGGCCCGACATTTGGTATGCCGGCGATTTCCGGGTCCTGGCAAACGGCGATCAGGACCGGATAGGGCTGGTTCGCATAGGTCGGAAGGTGATCTTCCGAGACGGAATCGCACATCGCCACAGACGGCCAGCGTTCCTGGGCTGTCGCTATGTACTTGCAGTCGGTCCCGCTGTCGTTACAGCCGAGAATGGTCATGACAACAAGGGCAGCGTTCATTCATATCTCCAACACGTTCAACCGAGCTTTATGATGAAGATCATGGCCCGATGAAGGCTGGGCTGTCCGATATTGGCTTAAGGGCCGGAAACCTTGCGTACCGGCGGCAAGTCTTCCTCTGCAAGCACGACCTCGGGATCAGAGGGCTGTTCCGCCTCTATTACATCGGCGATCTTGACCTCGCGAATCCACTCCCGCCAGATCGATACGACGAGGGCCATGAGAACCGGTCCGATGAACAGGCCGAGAAAACCCATCGTCTTGACGCCGCCGACAAGGCCGAAAAATGTCGGCAGGAAGGGCAGTTTGATCGGGCCTCCGACAAGGCGGGGGCGCAATGTCTTGTCGACGATGAAAAGTTCGACACTACCCCAGATGAACAGGCCGGCGCCTGCAACATAGGAGCCATTGGCGACGAGATAAGCCGATACCAGCGTGAAGGAGAGCGGCGCGCCACCCGGAATGAGAGCCATGATGCCGGTCAGCACGCCGAATGTGACGGGTGAGGGAACGCCGGCGATCCAGTAGGCGATGCCGAGCACGATGCCTTCACCGATGGCGATCAGCGTCATGCCGGTGACGGTGGAGCTTATCGTGGCAGGTACGACGCGAGAAATCCGTTCCCAGCGTGTCGGAAAAATCCGCTCGCCCAGAAGGTCGATCTGGCCGCTGAAGGAAGCGCCGTCGCGATAAACGAAAAACAGCGCGATCAGCATGAACAGCAATGTCAGCATGATGTGGAAGGCACTGTTTCCGGCCACAAGCACGCCATGATAGATTGCGCCGATATTGGCGCCGCTGATTAGCTGCGCAAGTTCTCCTACAGCACCAGGCGCGCCGATATGGCGGGTCCACTGAGTGCCGAGCCATTCTCCGGCAAAGGGCAGACCGATAATCCAGGCTGGTGGAGGCGCGCCGTTGCGGTTGACCTCGACGGCCCAGCGAAACCAATCAGCGATTTCCCTGGCGGCATAGGATGCGCCGATGCTGATCGGGATGACGATGAAGAGAACGATGAAGATAATCGCCAGCGTTGCGCCGATTGTGGTGTTGCCACCGACATGGGTCAGCAGGCGCCGGTAGAGTGGCCAGCTGGCAAAGCCTATCACCAGGGCAGCAAGTACCGGAACCATGAAGCCGTGAAAGAAATAAATGGCGGCGGCAGCTACAATGATCAACAGCCAGCGTGCAGCCGAAATCGGTGAGATCAGGGCAACCCTGTTCGGGCTAACGGGGCCAAGCCAACGCGGCTCGGCGCTGCCTTTTCGATTGCTGCTGCGGTTCACCATAAATTCCTGTCTAAATCTGGCCCCTATATGGCCAGAGAAGGTCGTGAAAACAAGCTTCGCACCGATTCATTAAAACGCTACTTCCTTACTTGCGGTAACGCTTAGATGCGATAGAAATATGAAATTGCCAATTGGCGATACCGCTCCATTTAACACGGGTATGTTTTAAACAGCTTGCGGGTCTTTGATAGGCGCGCCGGAAAACAGGAGCCATGTGTGCCATTGGCAGGACGGGAGCTTCAAGGGAAAATTGATGCGTCAGACTGAAGCGGTCAACCTCACCAATTGCGACCGTGAACCAATTCATATCCCCGGTTCCATTCAGCCGCATGGTTGCCTGATGGTCTGTGACGGCGTTGGTTCCGTCATCCTGCAGCATTCCGCGAATCTGGCAGAGATGTTGGGGCTCACATCTTCCGTGATCGGCGAAAGGCTTGAAACGGTCTTGGGGGGCGATGTTGCCCATACGCTGCGCAACGCGCTGGCGACATCCGACGATCCTGCCCGGCCCGCCCTGCGGCATGCTTTGCGCCTTGCTTCGGGTCCTGTCATGGATATTGCGCTTCACCGCAATGGCGAAAAAGTGATCCTCGAATTCGAGCCGGCATCCAACGATACCGACCAGCCACTCGAAGTTGCCCGCATGCTGATCAGCCGGATCCGCAATGTCTCCAGCCTCGACCGGCTGGTGCAGAGCGCTACAAGGCTGATGTATGCCATGCTCGGTTATGATCGGGTCATGGTCTACCGTTTCGAGCAGGATGGCTCCGGCAAGGTCATCAGCGAATACAAGAGACGCGATCTGGAGAGTTTTCGTGGCCAGTATTTTCCGGCCGGCGACATCCCGGTCCAGGCGCGGGCGCTCTACATTAAGAACACGATCAGGGTGATCTGTGACGCAAACTATCAGCGTGTGCCGATTGTGCCTGAACTGGATGAGGACAACCAGCCGCTCGATCTGTCCTTCGCGCATTTGCGCAGCGTTTCGCCGATCCATTGCGAATATCTGCGCAACATGGGCGTCGGCGCTTCGATGTCGATCTCGATCGTAGTCGATGGCGAACTCTGGGGGCTGATCGCATGCCATCACTATTCGCCGAAAATCCTGTCGATGCCGCAGCGGGTGGCGGCGGAAACGTTCGGCGAGTTCTTCTCGCTGCATCTTTCTGCGCTCAGACAAAAGGAGCTGCACGAGACCGCAAGCGTTGCACGTCGGTCGCTCGACCGGTTCCTGCAGGAAGCTTCGCATCATCGCGACATCAGCCTGCTGCTGCGAGGGTCGCTGGAGGCTTTCTCGACCATGCTGCCATGCGACGGGGTCGGCCTGTGGCTGGATGGCGTCTGGTCCAGCCAGGGGAACACACCGCCACTCGAGATGATCGGAGAATTGGCGGACGAGATCGGCGGGCTTACTGGCGGCAAGGTCTGGTCGACCTTTCAGCTTTCGCAAGCCATTCCGCAATCCGGCATTTCACCGGACGATGCCTGCGGCGTGCTCGCCATACCGCTTTCGCAGCGGCCGAAGGACTATCTCTTCTTCTTCCGAAAGGAAGTGGTGCAGACGCTGGACTGGGCGGGCAATCCTGACAAGTCCTATATGACCGGCCCGATGGGAGATCGGCTGACACCGCGCAAGAGCTTCGCCATCTGGAAGGAAACCGTCAGGCTGCAGGCACAGCCCTGGACCGACAGCGACCGGGAGATTGGCGAAGCTATTCGCGCGGTTCTCGTCGAGATCGTGTTGCATCACAACGAAATGCTGGCCGAGGAGCGCGGCAAGGCGGACGTGCGCCAGCGGATGCTCAACGAGGAGCTCAATCACCGGGTCAAGAACATCCTGTCGATCATCAAGGCTCTGGTGGGGCATCCGGTGGAAAGCGGCCGCAGCTTGACCGATTATGTCGGTTCGCTGAAGGGGCGCATCCAGGCGCTGGCTTTCGCGCATGACCAGGTGGTGCGCGGCGGCGACGGCGGTTCGTTGCTGGATCTCCTGGAGGCGGAACTGCGCCCCTATATGGAGGGCACCCGGTCCGTGGCGCTGGAGGGACCGCGCGTCTGGCTGGACAGCCGGGCCTTTTCGGTCATGGCTCTGGTCCTGCATGAAATGTCGACCAATGCCGCCAAATATGGATCGCTTTCGGTGCCGGGCGGCAGGCTCGATGTTCGGTGGAAGAGGCTCGAAACGGGTGCTTGTGAGATGAGCTGGATCGAAAGCGGCGGACCTGCGGTAAAGCCACCAAGCCGAAGCGGCTTCGGCAGCGTCCTCATCGGCCGCAGCATCCCTTACGAACTCGATGGCGCGGCGGAGGTGAACTATCCCGAGACCGGCATAGAGGCACGTTTCGTCGTGCCGTCGAAACATCTGCATGGCGATGACGATGTCACGACTATTCACATTGGCGATATAGAGTCTGCCGAAACGGAAAGGCTCGAGACGCCTCATCTGGCGGAGAAGGAATTCCTTCTGGTCGAGGACCAGATGCTGATTGCGGCTGATGTCGAATCCATGCTGGCCGAGCACGGGATCAACAAGGTGACGACGGCGCCGTCCGTATCGGAAGCGCTGCGCAGGTTGAGAGGCTTTACTCCCGACGTCGCGATCCTCGACGTCAATCTCGGATCGGGCACATCGCTTCCGATCGCCGAGGAACTGGTGCGGCGAGGGGTGCCCTTCGTGTTCGCCACCGGATATAGCGACCGTTCGATCATTCCGGCCAACCTGACCGCGCCGATCGTTCGCAAGCCGTATGAGGCGGAGGCCTTGATCTCCGCCGTCACCAAGCTGCTCGAGACGCGTTAGAGGCTGACGACCGCCAAAGGCGCAGGACGGGCGAAATCATCCTGTGCGGCAATCATGTTGAGTTCGCGCCTTCCGGCGGCAAGCGTCTTTTCGAACAGCGCGAAAATGCTGGAGGCTGTTTTCGACAGCGCCTGATCGAGCGGTGCGCCGGACAGGATGTGGCCGAGGAAAAGCGCCGAGGTGCAGTCACCCGCACCGTTGGGTGCCGGGTCGAATTGCAGGCGCGGCGTGGTGACGAGGAATTGTTTGCCCGATTTCGACGAAGCCAGCATCTGGATTTCGTCGTCGCGCGTGCCGTCATGGATGAGCGAGGTCAGGAGCACCGTTTCAGGCCCCATCTCGTGGATCATCCGACAGGCCTTGCGCGCATCTTCGAGTGTCAGGATCTGGCGGCCAGCGAGATATTCCAGTTCGAACTGGTTCGGCGTGATGATCGAGGCGCGGGCGAGCGCCTTCTGGCGGAAATAGTCGGGAATGCCGGGGCGGACGAAAAAGCCGCGGCCGACATCGCCCATGACGGGATCACAGAGCCAGCGCGTTCCTTCAGGCAGTCGGTCGAGAACCGCGAGGATGATTTCGCCGATCGCCGGGTCGCCGAGATAACCGGTCAGAAGCGCATCCATCTTCTCAAGTGCGCCAAGGCTTTCCAGCCCGTCGAGAATGCTCTCGATATGGTCGGCGGAAAACACTTCACCGGTCCATTTCAGGTAGCCGGTATGGTTGGAAAACTGCACCGTGTTGATGACGGTGACTTCATGGCCGAGGCGCTGCAGGGGAAGCGTGGCAGCGCGATTTCCCACGTAACCATAGGCGACATGGGACTGGATGGAGAGGATCTGCTTCATGGCGGGGTGCTTTGTTCAGGTGATCGAAAAACGATCTTTCCGGTGAAGCATGCCGCGCCCCGTCACGCAATCCTATCTTGCTGCCCAGCTGTCAGATATCGAGATTTTCGGCAAATGCGGCGCGTTCCTGGATGAAGCGGAAGCGTGCATCGGCCTTGGTGCCCATCAGGTTGTCGACCGCCTCGCGGGTGCCTTCGAAATCCACCTCGTCGATATCGACCCGCAGCAGCGTGCGCTTGGCCGGATCCATGGTGGTTTCCTTCAGTTGCGCGGCCATCATTTCGCCCAGACCTTTGAAGCGCCCGATCTCGACCTTCTTGCCCTTGAAGACCGTCTCCATCAGCTCGGCGCGGTGGGCGTCGTCGCGGGCATAGACCGTCTTGCCTCCCTGGCGGATGACGTAGAGCGGCGGCACCGCCAGATAGAGATGGTTGCCGCGGATCAGCTCGGGCATTTCCTGATAGAAGAAGGTGATCAGCAGTGAGGCGATGTGAGCGCCATCGACGTCGGCATCGGTCATGATGATGACGCGCTCGTAGCGAAGATCTTCCTCACGGTATTTCGACCGCGTGCCGCAGCCGAGCGCCTGAATGAGATCGGCAATCTGCTGGTTGGCGGAGAGCTTTTCGCGGCTTGCCGAACCGACGTTGAGGATTTTGCCGCGCAACGGAAGAATGGCCTGATTGGTTCGGTTGCGGCCCTGCTTCGCAGAGCCACCAGCGGAGTCGCCCTCGACAATGAACAGTTCGGCACCCTCGGCCGTATTCTGCGAGCAGTCGGCAAGCTTGCCGGGCAGGCGCAACTTGCGCACCGCCGTCTTGCGGTTGACTTCTTTTTCCTTGCGGCGGCGAAGGCGCTCTTCGGCGCGTTCGATCACCCAGTCGAGCAGCTTTGCCGCTTCGTTGGGATTGCCGGCGAGATAATGGTCGAACGGATCGCGCAGCACGTTTTCGACAAGCCGCTGAGCCTCGACGGTGGCGAGCTTGTCCTTGGTCTGGCCGACGAATTCAGGCTCGCGGATGAAGACCGAGAGCATGCCGACGGCCGAGATCATCACGTCGTCGGTGGTGATCTCCTTGGCGCGCTTGTTCTGTGTCAGTTCGGCGTAGTTCTTCAGGCCCTTGGTCAACGCGATGCGCAGACCCGCCTCGTGCGTGCCGCCTTCCTGGGTCGGAATGGTGTTGCAGTAGGAATGCAGCTGCGGATCGCCGCCATACCAGGTGATCGCCCATTCCATAGCACCATGACCGCCGGTCTTTTCCGTGCGGCCGGAAAAAATCTCGCGGGTAACGGTGAAATCCTTGCCGAGCGTTGCGGCCAGATAATCCTTCAGGCCACCCGGGAAGTGGAAGACGGCCTTGTCCGGGATCTCGCCGCCTTCCGGCACTACGCCCGGATCGCAGCTCCAGCGGATCTCGACACCACCGAAAAGATAGGCCTTGGAACGGGCCATACGGAAAATGCGGCCGGCTTCAAACTTGGCGCGCTCGCCAAAAATCTGTGGGTCGGGATGGAAACGCACGCGGGTGCCGCGGCGGTTATGCACGTCGCCGAGTTCCTGCAGGCCACCCTGCGGTACGCCGCGGGAAAAGGTCTGGCGATAGAGTTTGCGATTGCGGGCGACCTCTACTTCGAGCACATCAGATAGCGCGTTGACGACGGACACGCCGACGCCGTGCAGGCCGCCGGAGGTCTCATAGGCATCGCCGTCGAATTTACCGCCGGCATGCAGCTTGGTCATGATGACTTCGAGCGTCGACTTGCCGGGAACCTGCGGATGGTTCTCTACCGGAATGCCGCGGCCGTTGTCGGAAACGGTCAGGAAACCTTCGGCATCGAGATGGACTTCGATGAAATTGGCGTGACCGGCGACCGCTTCGTCCATCGAGTTGTCGATGACTTCCGCGAAGAGGTGGTGCAGCGCCTTTTCGTCGGTGCCGCCGATATACATGCCGGGACGCATGCGCACCGGTTCGAGACCTTCGAGAACACGGATCGACGAGGCGCCGTAGTCTTCGCCGCCGCTCTTGAGCGGGGCTGGGCGGGGCGTGGACGGTTCGGCGGCAATTGCAGGTGCCGGCACAGCAGCGACCGGTTTTGCGGTCGCCGGCTGGGTCGTCACCGGCTGGGCATTCGCCGAGGGATCACCGAAAAGATCGTTGTTATTGTCGTCCATCTGGTCTTTCACTGCTGCCTGCCGAGGTGCCGAGGAGGAAGCCATACCCGTCTCATATTGTTTCGAATCACTTGCGATTCTGCCAGAAAACCGGCTTTTTCGCGATGCCGCGCGTGCGGCCTTTGCTGCCAGCAATGCTAGCTAGACCCTGCCATGGCAAGCTTTCAAGACCGAAGGACCTCAATGAAACCCCGCATGTCCACAGTTCATTTCATTTTCGCCACGCTTCTTGCGATCTTGATATCATCGACCGGTGACGTCGTTATGGCGCAGGAAGGGCCGATCCCGCCTTTCAAGGATAACCTGTTTTCCAGCCACAAGGTGCTGAAGAGCGACGATGGCGGCGCTTACGAGGTGATGGACTATAACGAGCTTCGCGACATCAACGAACGCGACCAGGAGCCGGAGCGCCGGGTGCGCGGCGCCTATGTCGATCTCTCCGTTCGCCGGAGCCAAGAAAACGAGACGCTGACGCTTGGCGGCCGCAATGTGGACGTGACGCGGGTCGGACCGTCTTCCGGCGAACGCTTTGCCGTGATCTTTATCCATGGGCGTGGCGGAGATCGCCGTTTAGGCGTCAACGACTACTCGTTCGGGGGCAATTTCAACCGGCTGAAGAACCTTAGCGCCCGCAATGGCGGCACCTATTATTCGGTCAGCGTGAAATCCTTCGATGACAAGGGGGCTGCCGATGTCGGCGCATTGACGCGCTACGCTTTCGAACAATCGGGAGGGCGTCCGGTCATTCTCGCCTGCGCCTCGATGGGCGGGATCATCTGCCAGAACATCGTGCGAGACAGGGATACCGTCCGTTATCTCGGCGGCATGGTTCTGCTCGGCGGCCCGCCGGATGCGGGGCTAGCAGGAACGCCTTACGCAAAGCTCAAGCTGCCGATCTATTTCGGCCATGGCAGCGCCGACAGCGTCTACAAGGCGGAAGACCAGGAAAAGATTTTTCGCGGATTACGCGCCTCAAACTATCCCGCGCGATTCAGTCTTTTTCAGACCGGAGGGCATGGAACACCGATCCGGATGGTCGACTGGCGCAAGGTGCTCAATTTCGTGCTGACTGCTCGAAATTAGGTGCGACGCCCAGTTAAATCGATCTGTAGTGGCGCTCAACCGATTGAATTTCATCAAGGGCTTCCCGGTTTTGTCACTTCGCGCGACTGGGAGGCGGCGGCTTTTGAAGCAAGCGCTTGAATCACGGTCATTTTTCAGCGTACGAAAGATGCCGGATGGTCCGGATGACCGGATTTTGAACACGATGACTGCGATCTCGTTTCGAGGTTTGCCGATAAATTGAGGAGGAAACTGCCCGATGACCCCAGACGTTCGCCCGCTTGTGGCCGGAAACTGGAAGATGAACGGCACACGTGATGCGCTCGGTGAAATCAAGGCAATGGCGGAGTGCGTAGTTGGCCCATTGGCTGATCGTGTCGACGCATTGATCTGCCCGCCCGCGACGCTTCTTTATGTCGCAACGGCGCTGTGCACCGACAGCCCGCTGATGATCGGCGCGCAGGATTGCCATCAGAAGGTTTCGGGCGCGCATACGGGCGATATTTCTGCCGAGATGATTGCCGACTGCTTCGGAACTCATGTCATTCTTGGCCATTCCGAGCGCCGCACGGATCACGCTGAAACGGACCATCTGGTTCGCGACAAGGCTGTGGCTGCCCATCAGGCGGATCTGACCGCGATCATCTGCATCGGCGAGACTGCCGGCGAACGCGACAGCTACCAGACGCTGGATGTGCTGAAGCGGCAGCTGGACGGCTCCATCCCGGATGGCGCCACGGCTGAAAATACCGTTATTGCCTATGAGCCTGTCTGGGCGATCGGATCAGGGCTGACCCCGACGAACGAGGACATTGCCGTTGCGCATGCCTTCATGCGGTCCGAACTCGCCAAGCGCTTCGGCGACGAAGGAACGAAGATGCGGATCCTTTATGGTGGTTCGGTCAAACCGGGCAATGCCGAGGTGCTGATGGGCATTGCCAATGTCGACGGTGCATTGATCGGCGGGGCGAGCTTGAAAGCAGCCGACTTCCTCGCCATCTACTCCGTCTATGAAGGGCTGATCGCCGAAACCTTGTAATCAAGGCTTGGAAAGAGCGATAGGCTCATGTAAAGAGCCGCCAAACTCTAGATTGTTGCCCGCGTAGGGCAGGGACCCGATACATGCAGACCGTTTTGATCGTCATCCATCTCATGATCGTGCTTGCGCTTGTCGGCGTAGTGCTCATCCAGCGCTCGGAAGGCGGCGGACTTGGCATTGGCGGCGGCTCCGGCTTCATGTCGGCGCGCGGCACGGCCAATGCGCTGACCCGCACGACGGCGATCCTCGCGGCGCTGTTCTTCGTCACTTCGCTGGCGCTCGGCATTCTGGCCCGTTACGACTCGCAGCCGACCGATATCCTGAACCGTATCCCGCAGAGCCAGCAGGGCACGGGCAACGGCATTCTCGACCAGCTCGGCCCGGCACCGGCTGCACCGCCGGCACAGGCTCCCGCAGGAAACGGCGTTCCGTCCGAAACCGGTGCAGCAGCTCCGGCCGCGGGTCAGGCACCTGCTGCCGCTCCGGCTGCGCCCGCTGCGCCGTCGAACAGCGTACCGACCGGCCAGTAAGGCTCCGGTTGAGACTTCAAGCTCCGGCAGGCCAAAAGCCTGCCGGTTTTATTTTGTGAAGATTCCACAGCCGTTTTAGCGATTGGCAAAATTTCTGCTGGCGGAATCGTGTGTGAAAAGGTAACCGGTGACTCCCATGGCGCGATATGTATTCATCACTGGCGGCGTGGTCTCTTCCCTTGGGAAGGGTATTGCGGCCGCGGCCCTCGGAGCATTGCTCCAAGCGAGGGGTTACCGGGTTCGGCTGAAGAAGCTCGATCCTTATCTCAACGTTGATCCGGGCACGATGAGCCCGACCCAGCACGGCGAGGTCTTTGTGACCGACGACGGCGCTGAGACGGATCTTGATCTCGGTCACTACGAGCGCTTTACCGGGTGTTCGGCGACCAAAACCGACAACATCACCACCGGCCGGATCTACAAGAACATCATCGACAAGGAACGCCGCGGCGATTACCTCGGTGCAACCGTTCAGGTCATTCCCCACGTGACGAACGAGATCAAGGATTTCGTCACCGAGGGCAATGACGACTATGATTTCGTTCTGTGCGAAGTCGGCGGTACGGTCGGCGATATCGAGGCGATGCCGTTCATGGAAGCCATCCGCCAGGTCAATAACGACCTGCCGCGCGGCACCGTGATCTATGTTCACCTGACGCTGATGCCGTATATTTCTGCAGCCGGCGAATTGAAGACCAAGCCGACTCAGCATTCGGTGAAGGAACTGCAGGCGCTCGGTATCCATCCCGACATTCTGCTCGTTCGTGCCGACCGGGAAATCCCGGAAGCGGAACGCCGCAAGCTTTCGCTGTTCTGCAACGTGCGCGAAAGCGCCGTCATCCAGGCGCTCGACGTTGCCAATATCTATGACGTTCCGATCGCCTATCACAAGGAAGGCCTCGACAACGAGGTTCTGGCCGCATTCGGCATCGAGCCGGCTCCGAAGCCGCGCCTTGACCCTTGGGAAGACGTCTGCAGCCGCATCAGGACGCCGGAAGGCGAAGTCACGATCGCGATCGTCGGCAAGTATACGGGTCTGAAGGATGCCTATAAGTCGCTGATCGAGGCGCTGCATCACGGCGGTATCGCCAACCACGTCAAGGTCAAGCTCGAGTGGATCGAGTCGGAAGTCTTCGAAAAGGAAGATCCGACGCCTTACCTCGAAAAGGTCCACGGCATTCTGGTTCCCGGCGGTTTCGGCGAGCGCGGTTCGGAAGGCAAGATCCTTGCCGCCCAGTTCGCCCGCGAACGCAAGGTGCCGTATTTCGGCATCTGCTTCGGCATGCAGATGGCGGTGGTGGAAGCCGCCCGTCATCTGGCCGGCATCGAGAAGGCTTCGTCCACCGAATTCGGCTCGACCTCGGAACCGGTCGTTGGTCTTATGACCGAATGGGTCAAGGGCAACGCGCTTGAGAAGCGCGCGGCAGCCGGCGACCTCGGCGGCACGATGCGTCTCGGCGCCTACAATGCGGCGCTGAAGAAGGAAACTAAGATCGCCGAAATCTATGGCTCGACCGAGATTTCGGAACGTCATCGCCACCGCTACGAAGTCAATGTCGACTACAAGGAGCGGCTTGAGAGCTGCGGCCTGGTGTTCTCGGGCATGTCGCCGGACGGCGTTCTGCCGGAAACGGTCGAATATCCGGATCACCCGTGGTTCATCGGCGTCCAGTACCACCCGGAACTGAAGAGCCGCCCGCTCGATCCGCATCCGCTGTTTGCAAGCTTCATCGAAGCGGCGCTGGAACAGAGCCGCCTCGTATAAGAAAAGAAAGACCCGGCTTCGGCCGGGTCTTTTGTTATGCGGTTTTGGTATTGGCGTCGCTGACAGTCTTAAGCAAGGTCAGCATTGCGGTGTTCAAGGGCGTCGCAAGGCCGTGGCGCAGGCCTGCGGCAACGACCGCACCATTCAGCGCCTCGATTTCCAGCGGACGTCCTGCGAGGCAGTCGAAATACATGGAGGTGCCTGCTTCCGGCGGATAGGCCAGAAACGTCTCAAGGATCATTTCTGCTTCATTGCCTGCAAGTTGCGCGCCCTCGGCGCGACCGACCGCCACTGCTTCGTCAAGAATGCCAAGAGATAGCTGCTGGATATCCTCGCGCTGGAAGACGCCAAGCCGCTGGCGGGTAAGCGCCGTGATCGGGTTGGCGATGACGTTGACCAGCAGTTTGCGCCATTGAAAAGTGATGAATTCCGCACTGATCCCGACATCGATGGGGGTGCCTTCAAAAAGGGCCGCAAAGGCTTCCGCTTGCGCTCCTGCAGGCACAAGCAGATCGTGACCGCGGATGTGGCGCAGGCGGACATGGTCGGGGGCGAAACGTTCGCCATTGTAATAGACGATTGCCGGAAGCACGGTCGCGCCCTTCGCATGGGGGGCAACGCGCTCCTCATGGGCAATGCCGTTCTGCAGGACGGCAACCGTCGTCTGCGGCGTGCAGAGGCGTTCCAGCCAAGGGGCGGCAGAGGCCACATCCTGTGCCTTGGTGCAAAGGATCACCCAGTCGACCGGTTCGGCGCCACTTGGCTCCGTCAGTGTCTTTAGCGGTATCCTTTTGCTCTCTTCGTGGTGATCGAAGGTAAGCGTGTCGATCCGCCTGCGGGCGCAGACCGTCACGTCATTGTCCGGTGACAAGCTGAGGCAGGCCGCGGCAACGCCGCCGATCCCGCCAAGTCCGACGACTGCGATCTTCCGTCCCGTCATTCTGATCTCTCCTCTTGCAGAAAAAGGAGATTAATCGCGGATGGAACCGGTTGAAACGTCAATCCTGCTGCAAGCGGTACTGCGTCAGCCTTTCAGGCCCTTGTAGGCTTCAAGCGCCCGGTCACGAGCCATGCCGTGATTGACGATAGGTTTCGGATAAGTCTTTCCGAGTTCCACGCCGGCGCCGGCCAAAACATGGTTCGGCGCTTCGAAGGGCTTGTGGATGTATTTCTTCGGCAGGTCTTTCAGTTCCGGCACGAAGTGGCGGACGTAATCGCCGTCGGGATCGAATTTCTCGCCCTGCAGGATCGGGTTGAAGATGCGGAAGAAGGGGGAGGCGTCCGCGCCCGAGCCGGCCACCCATTGCCAGTTGGCGGTGTTGCTGGCCGGATCGGCATCGAGCAGCGTATCGCGAAACCACTCCTCGCCGCGGCGCCAGTCGATCAGCAAGTCCTTGATCAGGAAGGATGCGGTGATCATGCGGACGCGGTTGTGCATGTAACCGGTCTGCCAGAGTTCGCGCATCCCGGCATCGACGATCGGATAACCGGTCATGCCCTTGGTCCAGGCGCTGAAATCGGCCGCGTTGAACTCCCATTCGAAGGCGTCGAACTTGTCGTCCCAGTTTTTTGTGCGCAGATCGGGAAACTCGACCAGCAGATTGTAGCAGAAATCGCGCCAGGCCAGTTCCTTGCGGTAATGGACCAGATCGTCGCGATGTTTGTCAGCCAGCCCGTTTGTGGCGTGCCAGATACGGGCAGGGGATATTTCTCCGAGCGCCAGATGCGGAGACAGTCTGGAGGTCGCGTCGATCGCCGGGAAATCGCGACCGCGTTTGTAATCATGCAGGTCGGCGTCGATCAGGTCTTCGAGCTTTTCCTGCGCACCGGCCTCGCCGGGCGTCCAGTGTCTGGAAAAACCTGCGGCCCAGTTCGGTTTGGTCGGCAAAAGGTTCCAGCTATCGAGCGCTTCAGAACGGGGATGGCTCTCGGGCGACGGGATGGATTTGGGTGAGGCAATGGGGCCATGCGGCTCGTGAAGCTTCTGCATGGCGTTCCAGAACGGCGTGTAAACCTTGAAGGCGCTACCGGAGCCGGTGCGGATCAATTTCGGATCATGCAGCAGCTGGCCGTGAAAGGCGCGGATGGCGATGCCTGCATCCTTGAGCGCGATGGCGATCTCGCGGTCGACCGTGGTTCGTTCATAGGCGCGATTGACGTAGACCGTCTTTGCGCCGGTCTTGCGGGCAATATCGATGATGATGTCATCGGCCTTGCCCGTCGCAAACATCAGGTCGCTGCCCAGTGACTTCAGCTTGTCCTTGAGCGCTGCCAGGGAATGATGAAGCCACCATGCCTGTGCGGCCCCAAGCGGACCGATATCGGGCTGTACCGGTTCGCGGATATAGACGGGGATGACCGGGCCAGCTGCATCGATCGCGGCATGGAGTGCGGCATTGTCGTCGAGACGCAGGTCGCGGCGGAACCAAAGGATGGCGGATGCGGTGTCAGGCACGATCTACTCCGTTTGGGCAAGTATGCCCAAGCCTACGGATTTCCTCGCCAACCGGATCAGTCGAGGGCACGGATAAGCAGCATGCGGCAAGGTTCGCCTGCTGCCAATTCCGGCGCATGCGGCGCGCGGACGATGAGACCGTCGGCATGGGCAAAGATCTTCATCATCGACGAATCCTGCTTCGGATTTGCCTCGGCGACCAGATTGCCCAGTTCGTCACGGGTGATCTTTGCACGCAGATAATCCTGCCGCTGGTCATTGGGGCGAAGCGGCCTTGCAGTGATGCCATCGACTTCGCGTCTGCGCTCCGGCAGATGAGCAAGGCGGCGCAGCAGCGGTTCGAGAAACAGCATGCCCGTAACCATGCTGGCGACCGGGTTTCCGGGCAGGCCCAGAACATGCATGCCGTCGAGCGAGCCGACCATCAGCGGCTTGCCGGGGCGCATGGCGATCCGCCAGAAATCAAGCTCCATGCCGGATGCCTTCAGCGTCGCCTGCACCAAATCGTGGTCGCCGACGGAAGCGCCGCCGAGGGTGACGAGGATATCGGCTCCGGCATCACGAGCGCGCTTGATCGCAGCGGAGATGGCGTCCTGCCGATCGGGGGCAATGCCTAGATCGAGAACCTCACCGCCATTGTCGCGCACGAGAGCGGCAATGCCGAATGTGTTGGATGCGATGATCTGCGCGGGAGCGGGATTGCCGCCCGGCTCAATCAGTTCGTCACCCGTGGCGAGGATCGCCACTTTCGGCTTACAGAATACGGGAAGCGTCGGGTGGTTCATCGCGGCTGCGACGGTCAGATGCGAGAAATCGATAAGCGTGCCGGCATTCAGCACCGTTTCGCCTTCGGCAAAATCCTGACCACGAGGACGGATGTGTCGCCCGCCGGTGACCTGAAATGTCGTGCGGATGCTGTCGTCACCGATCTTTTGGGCGTCCTCCTGGATGAGGATCGTATCGGCGCCTTCCGGCACCGGAGCGCCGGTGAATATGCGAACGGTTTCGCCGGGGCCGAGAGGGCCATCAAAGGCACGCCCCGCGGCGGCAGTGCCGATGACTGTGAGTTCTGAACCGATCTGCGGCGCATCGACCGCTCTCAGCGCGTAGCCATCCATGGCAGAGGAATTGAATGGGGGCTGGGTCAGCTTGGCCTTAATGTCAAAAGCAAGCACGCGAGCCGCTGTATCGGCCAGAGGGAGCGTCTCGATGCCGTCGACCGGGCGGGCGCTGGCAAGCAGACGGGCCTTGGCGTCTGGAACGGGCAAAAGCGCCATGGCGAAATCTCCTCGGGCTTTACGCTTTATAATGGCCGGACTTGCCGCCAGTCTTTTCGAGCAGCCTTATGCCACCGATTTCCATCGCCTTGTCGGCAGCTTTGGCCATGTCGTAGATGGTCAGGCAGGTGACGGAGACGACGGTCAAGGCTTCCATTTCGACGCCGGTCCTGCCGGTGAGCTTTGCTGTCGCTGTGACGCGCAGGCCGGGCAGGCTGTCGTCTTCCAAGATCTCGACTGAAACCTTGGTCAGCATCAGCGGGTGGCAGAGTGGAATGAGGTCGGATGTCTTCTTGGCGGCCATGATGCCGGCAAGGCGGGCGGTGCCGATGACATCACCCTTCTTGGCATTGCCTTCACGGATCAGCGCCAGCGTCTCCGGCAACATGCGGACAAAACCTTCGGCGGTTGCCGAACGAGCGGTCTCGGCCTTGTCGCCGACATCGACCATATGGGCCTCGCCGGCCTGATCTATGTGGGTGAGCTTGCTGTCAGCCATCACTCGGCCGCCAGCGTGCCTGCTTGTCCGGTCAGAAGCAGCCGCGTGGCCGCTGCGACATCATCCTTGCGCATCAGGCTCTCGCCGACGAGGAAGGTGCTGATATCGACCTTTTGCAGGCGCAGGCAATCCTCATGGGTGAAGATGCCGCTTTCGCCGACAAGCAGGCGGTCTTCGCCGGTGACCATCGCCGACAGGCGTTCGCTGGTCGAAAGGCTGACCTCGAAGGTTCTCAGGTTGCGATTGTTGACGCCGAGCAGCGGCGAGGGGAGCTTCAGTGCTCGTTCCATCTCGGCTTCGTCATGCACTTCGATGAGGCTGTCCATGCCGAGTTCGGTTGCGGTCTCGTAAAGCGCCAGCGCCTCGTCGTCGGAGAGCGATGCCATGATGATCAGGATGCAGTCGGCGCCCCAGGCGCGGGCTTCATAGACCTGATAGGGCTCGAACATGAAATCCTTGCGCAAGGCCGGCAGCGCACAGGCATTGCGGGCAGCAACGAGGAATTCCGGTGCGCCCTGGAAGCTCGGGGTATCGGTGAGAACCGAAAGGCAGGCAGCGCCGCCTGCCTCATAGGCTGCTGCCAGCGCCGGCGGATCGAAATCCGGACGGATCAGGCCCTTGGACGGGCTTGCCTTCTTGATCTCGGCGATCAGGCCGAACTGACCGGCCTGCTTCTTCGCCTGCAGAGCCTTCAAGAAGCCGCGCGGGGCAGACTGGTCGGCAGCGCGGGCCTTGATCTCTGCAAGCGGCACCGCCGTCTTGGCCGCTTCGATCTCGACGCGCTTGTAGGCTTCGATCTTCTGCAGGATATCGGCCATGATCCTATTCCTTCTCGTTGGAGACCGCCACGAGCCGGTCCAGTGCTGCAGAGGCCTGACCGCTCTCAAGCGAGGCGGTGGCGAGCAGCATAGCATCCTTGAGTGTTTCTGCCTTGCCGGCCACGACCAGAGCGGCCGCTGTGTTGCAGAGCGAGATATCACGATAGGCATTTTTCGCGCCGCCGAGGACGGCACGAAGCGCCGCGGCATTGGCGATGCCGTCACCGCCCTTCAGGTCGGCGAGCGTTGCGGGTGCGACGCCGAAATCGGCCGGGCTCAGTTCGAATTCACGGATCTTGCCGCCTTCAAGTGCCACAACCTGCGTTGTGCCTGTCGTGGTGATCTCGTCGAGACCCTGGCCGTGCACGACCCAGACGGTTTCGGATCCCAT
The DNA here is from genome assembly GCF_017313375.1 of Agrobacterium sp. Ap1. Lineage (NCBI taxonomy): Bacteria > Pseudomonadati > Pseudomonadota > Alphaproteobacteria > Hyphomicrobiales > Rhizobiaceae > Agrobacterium > Agrobacterium sp. Ap1. The sequence continues at coordinate 139,639 of NZ_JAFLMY010000005.1, read as the reverse complement.
TTCCCGCAGTGTTTCGGCAATCGGCATCAGCCATTGCGGCGAATAGACACCAAGCAGCTGGCGTTTTGCGCCGGCCGGATTGGAGAGCGGACCGAGCAGGTTGAAGATCGTCCGCGTGCCGAGTTCCACCCGGCTCGGGCCGACATGGCGCATGGCTGCATGATGCATGGAAGCGAACATGAAGCCGATGCCAGCCTCACGGATACAGCGTGCGATCTGGTTCGGGCCGATCTCCAGGTTGACGCCGAGCGCCGAGAGCGCATCGGCCGTGCCGGACTTCGAGCTGAGCGCACGGTTGCCATGCTTGGCGACCGAGAGGCCTGCGCCTGCGGCGATGATCGAGGCGAGCGTGGAGATGTTGTAGGTTCCGGCGCCGTCGCCGCCGGTGCCGACGATATCGACGGCATCCGCCGGAGCCTCGACCCGCAGCATTTTGGCACGCATGGTCGAGACGGCGCCGGTCATTTCCGCAACCGTTTCGCCCCGTACCCGGAGTGCCATCAGGAAGCCACCGATCTGCGAGGGCGTCGCTTCGCCGGACATGAGAATTCCGAAGGCGTCATGCGCCTCTTCGCGGGTCAACGATTCGCCGGTGGCGACCTTGGCGAGGAATGGCTTCAAGTCAGGCATTTTCGGCATTTGCCTCAATTATTGAACTGTTGATGCGGACTGATCGAGGACAGTCTGGTTGATCGAGACGCCATAACGATCCTTCAGGCTGTTGACCATCTGATCAAGCATGTCGTCGCCTGCTGATTCCGCGAGGCGCTGAAGCTGCGGGTCATTGGCCAGTTCATCAGACGGAGCCTGCTCGACAGCGGTCACCTTCATCAGCATGCGGCTTTCGCGATCTGCTGCAAGGGCGGTGCCTGTCGTGTCGACGGGACCGGAGAAGGCGGTCGTGATCGCTTCCGCGCCGAAGATCGCATCTTCGGCGTTGCGGCGCAGGCCGGTCTTCGTTTCGACGGCGATGCCGAGGTCCGCGGCAATCGCGGCCAGAGTTTCGCCCTTGTCGAGACGAGCCTTCAGCTCGGTTGCCTTGGCGGTGAGGGCTTCGCGCTGCTGCTCGGCGGTCCAGTCAACCACGACCTTTTCGCGTACTTCACCAAGCGAACGCTCGCGTTCCGGCGTTACGTTGCGAACTTCGAACCAGATGTAGCCGACATTGCCGAGGCTGACCGGGATCGTGTCCTGGCCAGGTTCTGTGCGGAACACTTCGGCGATCAGGTTGCTGGCAGCCGGAAGATTTGCGATCGGCTGTTCCTTTTCGTCCTGGCCGGAGGCATCTGCCGTCACGGTGACGAGCTTGAGGTTCAGTTCCTTGGCAGCGTCATCGAGCGTCGCGCCACCGCCGCGCAGATCCTCGAAACGGTCATGGGCGCTGGCGATTTCACGCGAGGCGGCTGCAACCGCCATCTGCTGACGCAGTTCTTCCTTGACTTCGTCGAAGCCGCGGGTGCTTTCCGGGCGGATGTTGGAGACGCGCAGGATGACCGAGCCGAACGTGCCCTTGATGACAGGGGTGGTGCCACCATTGGCCGAAACCTTGAAGGCTGGTTCGGCCCAGGCAGGGTCCGGGATGCTCTGCTTGGTAAAGTCACCGAGATGGACGTCGGTCGGGGTCTTGCCCTGATCCTTGATGATCTGGTCGAACGTGGTCGTGCCGTCGCGCAACTGCGTTGCTGCTGCATCCGCCATTTCCTTGTTCGGGAAGGTCAGCTGTTCGATCGTGCGGGTTTCGGGTGTCTTGTAGCCGTCCTTGCGCTTGTCGTATTCGGCGCGCAGCTCGTCATCGGTAATGGAGGAGGCGTCGGCGATGTCACTCGGCTCGAGTTTAACATAGGCGAAATTGCGGTATTCCGGTGCGCGGTACTTGGCCTTGTTGGCGTCGAACCATGTGGTCAGAACGTCATCCGCCGGTGCCTTGACCGGATCGATATTGGCGTTCGACAGAAGCAGATAATCGATTGTGCGCGCCTCGTCGCGATACTGTTTCAACGCATCGAGCATGACTTGCGGCGGCTTGAAGCCGTCTGAAACGGCTTCCACGACCTGGCTGCGGACTGCGACCTTGCTGCGTTCGGCAATATAGTCGTTTTCGCGCAGGCCTGCATTGCGCAGGCGCGAGGAGAACAGGTCATGGTCGAACTGGCCGTTGGTGCCCTTGAAAGCCGGGTCTTCACCGATCAGGTCTGCCAGGCGCTGTTCGGAAAGACCGAGATTCATGTCATCGGAAAGCTGGTCGAGGGCTGCACCTGCCGAAAGCTGGGTCAGAACCTCACGGTCTATGCCGAAGGAGCGGGCCTGCTGGGCCGTCAGCTGGGTGCCGAACTGGCGGCTGAGGTTGGCAATCTGACGCTGATAGGCAAGCCGGAACTGCTCGGTGGAGATTTCCTGGTCGCCGACCGTCATCACGGTGTTCGCATTCGAGGCGATAAGCGACTGGCTGCCACCCCAGATGGCGAAAGAGGCAACCAAGAGCAGAAGCAGAGACTTCGCGACCCAGGAGCGGGCGGCGTTTCTAAGAGAATCAAGCATCGATCAACATACCTAAAGACAGTCTGCCGCCCAGTTCTGGCGGATGAAGCACTGTCTCTAGAACAAACTTCGGCGGAATAGAAGGTACTGCCGATGAAAAGGCCGCGAGCGTCGGCACGGCCGCTACGTTCTCTTGTGAAATCCCGTGCAGCGAGAAGAACCACGCAAGGCAAAGCCGGCATGGTGGAAACGGGAATGGAGCAGGCAGTGGCATTTGGTGGATTGGTAGATAATCGATCTGCCTGCCCCGGCCAAATCATCCGGGTTTTCGAGACGTGTCAGTTCCCGTTTGCCCCGATCTTTCGACCATCACCGGAAAACCGATCCGAAATCCGTTGAGGAGGCCGGTTCGCGAATCCGGTTTCCCATCCGATGACAGGCTGATTGTCGCGCATACGGCGGTTGCGGGGATGAAACGGCACTGCGGCAAAATCTAAGTTGCCGCGACGCCAGCGGATTATTTTCCAACGAGGCCGGCAACGTCCCCGTTATTTGGTGAAGATGAAGAAAGCACCGAGCGCGATGAACCCGAAACCGATCGCCTGTTTCCAGTGGAACGATTCGCCCAGATAGAAGACCGAGAAGATGACGAAGACAGAGAGCGTGATGATCTCCTGGATCGTCTTCAACTGGGCGGCATTGAAATAACCGTAGCCGATGCGGTTTGCCGGGACCTGGGCGCAATATTCGAAAAAGGCGATCGCCCAGCTGGCGAGAATGACAAGATAGAGCGGCTTGTTTTCGAACTTCAGGTGACCGTACCAGGCAAATGTCATGAAGACGTTGGAGAGAATGAGCAGGCCGATGGTCAGGAAGGGTGTCAGGGCAGCATTCATTGGCGGGGGGTCCATGGGCGGGGCCAGAAGGGGAGGCCGGGAAAGAGAGGGATTCGCGTCAGGTTGCAAGAAGCAGAATTACATAGGCCAAAACGGTGAAAACAAGGCCGCGGAATGCATAGGCCACAAAGCGGTATTTCTGCCGGGCGATCAGCGACAGTACATCGGCATTGTCGAGATACTGGTTGAACAGATAGCTGACATCGCTGTGCTGGGCGGCCTGTTCGAAAATCGGCCGGTGCTGGGGCCAGGTTCCCCAGAAAAGCGAGGTGGATTTGTCGATGTGACGCGGCAATACGACCATGATGGCCGAGATGATTGAAGATACGGACGTAATCGCAAGCGCGCCGGAGACGATGACGACCAGCCAGCTGCCCTCTGTGTAGCGGGCAAAGGTGAATACGCCGCGTCCTTCTGCCGACGAGATCAGAAAGGCAAGCATGAAGGTGAAGATATAGGCAGCCTTCTGATCGGAGATCTTGATCTGATCGTAAAAGACATCGTTCACCTTGCGGATATGATTGATGTATTCTTCCGTGACGATGCCTGTCGCCATCGGCATTTCCAGCATTTCTGTCGGTGCGCTGTCGAAATCGCTCATTACTCTTGAGATCCCTCGTTCAAGTGTCTCCGTGTTAATACACCTTCCTCTTAAAGCAAGGTGACATCGGCTCGAAAACTTGACAGTTTATATGTTTGTGTCCACAGGTTGCGGCATGCGCGGGGTGCTCAATCGATTTTTATTTGCGGTTTCTTTGACGCTGCTTGGTGCCGGGGGTGGTCTTCCCGCGCGCAGTGAGCCCGTGCCGCGTGATGGCTCAGTTGCCGGCGCGGTGATTGCACGCAAGACGGGCGAGGAAGTCCGTTTTATCGACGTTTCGAACTGGCAATTCGTGGATTTGAGGCAGGATCTCGTCGGCGGAGATGTGCTGCGGACGAATGCGACCGGGCAGCTTGCAATCCTGTTTTCCGACCGGACGCAGATCCGTATGGGCCGCAATGCGACGCTGGTGGTGAAGCAGGTTACGTCAGGTTCGGGTGCCGATACGGTGCTGGAACTGCAGGCCGGGACGATCTGGGCGCGCGCCGAGCGCGGCGGGCCGGGCGTCGAGGTGCAGACACCGGCAGCGGCCGCCGCCATTCGTGGAACCGACTGGACGATGACGGTCGATGGGGCAAGGACATCGCTCAGTGTGCTCGAAGGCGAGGTGCGGCTCAGCAATCCGCAGGGCAGTGTCGATGTGCGTGAGGGCGAAGGTGCCGTCGCCTCGATCGGCCAGGCGCCGCAGAAGGTGGTGATCGTCGATAGCGATGATCGCGAGCAGATGCTGTTTTATTTGCCGGCACGGGAGGCTTTCAGGCGGATGCCTGCATCGAACCAACCGGTGGCGCAGATGCGCAGGCAGGCCGACCGGATTGTCGCCAAGCCGGCTGGTGAGCGCACGACGGAGGAATGGGTGACGCTGGCCGAGACACAGCTGACGCTCGAAGGACGCCCCGCAGCGCAACGGACGCTTGGCGCGCTTGAGCGGCGCTCGTTGACCGCGAACCAGAAGGCCCGGCTCTCGCTGATCGAGGCGATCATGCTGGCCGAAGACAAGCATTATGCCGAGGCGGCAAAGCTGTTCGACAAGGCTCAGCGCGGGCTCGATGCAAAACGACGAGGTGTGGCGCTTTATGGCGGGTATTATGCCCGCAGTCTTGCCGATCCGACCCGGGTGGAAAAGATGCCGCGGAGCGTCCAAGGGCCGGATGCGGCGTTCCTGCGGGCCTATGCGGTCGGCTTCCTGCAGGATCTGCGCGCGGCAATGGGCGTGCTGAAGGATGCCGAGCGGCAATATCCGGACGATCCGCAGCTTCCGGCCTATAGGGCAATGCTGGCGCTTCTTCTCAACGACAGGCCGGAATATCAGCAGGCGGTCGATCGATCACTGTCGCTCGATCCGAACGAGCCGACGGCGCTTGAGGCGAGGGCGCTCTACAGGGCGGGATTTCAGGGCGACAACAGCGGCGCCATGGAGGATCTCGAGGCCGCCGCTCGGGTGACACCCGGCAGCAGCTCGACGTGGAATGTGATCGGCAATGTGCAATCCTCCCGCGATGCCAACCGCGAAGCCGAGGCAGCCTTCCTGAAGGCGATCGAGCTTGATCCTCAGGATCCCATCCCGCATGCAAATCTTGCGATCTTCTATCTCGATACGGGCCGAATCGAAAAGGCCAAGGCGGAGATCGACAAGGCCATGGCCGTTGATCCGGCCTTCGATCTCGCGCTTGTCGCCCGCGGGCGCTACTATCTGCAGACGGGCGAGGTGGACAAGGCTGTCGAAGACCTGCTGGCCGGCACGGTTGCCAATCCCGCCTATTCTCAAGGACAGCTGATGCTGGCCGCCGCGCATTACGAGAAGGGCGATCGCGTCGCTGCAAACCAGGCACTCGACAATGCCGACCGGCTGGATGACAACGATCCGGTTATCGCGGCGGTGAGGACGGCGCTGGCGATCGACGATTACGATTCGGTCGGGGCGATCCGGCATGCGCAGGAATATCTGCGACGGTCGAAGGCGCGGGGGGGCGAGTTCACCTCCGTCGGTGCCAATCACGAGGCCGGATCTACACTCAACGATGCGTTTCGTTTGCAGGGGCTGGATGCCTGGGGCGAATATTATGGCGATGCGGCCTTCGACCCGTTCCAGGCGGCGGCCTATGTTGACCAGAGTTTGCGCGGCAGCAGCGATCCTTTCGTCGACAATTATTTCTATGGCGACAATGTCATTACCAACGAAGGCAACAGCCAGGCGTTTTCCTCTCTGTTGCAGGGCCTGTTGCTTGATCCGCATATCATCTCGGGCCGTTCGCGCGAGGCGAACCTGTTGAAGCAGCCTTTCTTCGAGGTCGAACTCGGAGGCGGCTTCACCACGGCAGGGGGCGAGGCGGGATATACGGCGGAAGGCGAGGTACAGGCCTATCGAAACCTGCCGTTCCCGGTCAGCCTCTATGCGAACCTGCAATGGCAGAAAGTGCCGGATGCGCGTGATACCGGGGCGCTCACGGATCTCGAAACCGAAAACAAGCTGCTTGGCGGCAATGCCTACCTCACGGCAAGCCCGACGGCTTATGATCGGCTAGTGTTTTATTTCAACGACGCAAAAAGCGATGTTTTTCGCGATTTGACCGGGGATGTCGGCGGTACCACATTGAGGACTTATCAGGATGTCTCGGCTCGCGTGACCAATGCCGGTCTGGGTTGGAGCCATACAGTTGCCTACCAAAATGTGGTCAATGCTGCTCTGCTTTATGGCGGCATAAGCAGCGATGACACCCAGTCGCTCGATATCACGCCACCCGGAGGCCCGCTTGTCACAGTTTCCGCCCGGGAAGAATTTCGGCAGCGATCCTATATAGCCGCGGTCAATCACATGGTTGGTGCGGACGATTTTACCTGGCGATACGGTGTGGAGGGAGGCCGGATCGATGGGCGTGTATATCGCGGTGTTACCGGGGCGCCTGGCACTACCGATTACGATGAAAGCACGGTCGGGCGGGTTTATGTCGATCTTCTGCATGAAATCAGCGACAGTCTGAAGGCGGAATATGCCCTGTTCGGCAGCTATATCGATGGCGAGACGTCGGATGTGGCGCGCATCGAGCCGCGGATCGGGCTTGCATGGTCACCGACGGACGGTCAGTGGCTGCGGGCAGGGTTCATGCGAAGCAGCATCGACCTCACGACACCGACCTTGTCGCCGATCGGTATCGTCGGCATCCAGCCGAATGCGATCTCGGTCGGGACGGAAGGGTATGTCGATACCTATGCCCTGCGATGGGATGCCGAATGGACGCCTGATTTCTTCACGGCGCTGCAATATCAACACCAGGAGATGGATCATCCGCGCATTCCGATTCCCTTGGTCTCGACACCGTTTACCACGAGCGAAGGGCGGCTCGACCGGGCGAGCCTGACGGCCAATGCGGTGCTCGGGGCGGGTTTCGGCCTGTCCTCGACCGCCGCCTATACGGATTCCGAGGATCAGGGTTCGGGCACGCCGACATCGGGCGGGCCGCTACCCTTCGTGCCGGAATGGGCGGGGCAGGTGGCACTGACCTGGGTCAATCAGGCGCATGTCAAGACGACGCTTGCCGCCAATTACATCGGCGACCGTGTCAACGAGGCCGGCGTGTCGCTCGATGACTACTGGACGCTCGATGCCAATCTTGTCTGGGAACCGTTCGACAAGCGCTTCGAGTTTGAACTGGCTGCCTACAACCTGCTGGACGAGGATATCGAACTGAACAACGACATACCCGGCTGGGGGCGTTCGTTCAAAGGCACGTTCAGGGTCCGGTTCTGATGCAATCCGGCTCACGATGGCGATTTGCGCGCCGATTGATGGCTGCGCGCTCCCTGCAGGTGCTGCTTCTGTCGGTATTCGTCTTCGGCGCGGTGGCTTTGCTTTCTCGCCTGCCGGGCTGGGCGCTGATGGACTATCGGGCTTTCGATTATCTGTCGACGATCCGCGGACCGGGTGTGCCTTCGGACGATATCGTGATCGTCGCGATCGATGAACCGTCGCTTGCCGACATCAACATGCAATGGCCGTGGCCGCGAAGTCTTCATGCCCGGCTTGTCACGCAACTTCGAGATGCGGGCGCAAAGGTTATCGGGCTGGACATCATCTTTTCCGAACCTTCGTCATCCGTGAATGATCAGGCGCTGGCCGATGTCATGGGACCCGACGTGGTTCTGGCGGCCGACGAGACGATCGTTACCGCGGAGCAGGCCGACCAATATATCCGGGTGATGCCGCTCGAGATTTTTACATCAAGGGGAGCCGCTGCCGGAATAGCCTCGATATCGCTCGATCGCGACGGTGCATTTCGACGTGTACCGGCGATTGTCGACGGGTTTGCGGCCACCATTGCCGTTGCGGGCGGTAATGCTGTCGAGGTCCCGGACGAGGGGAGGCTGGTGCAGGTCTTCGGGGGGGCGAGAACATACAGGACGGTTTCCTATTATCAGGCGCTCGATCCCGTCAATTTTCTGCCGCCGGGTTTTTTCAAGGGCAAGACGGTTATTGTCGGCCTGAGCCTGCAGAATGCGCCTTCCATCGCCAGCGGAGGGGCCGATGCCTTTGCCACCTCGCATACGGTTCATGACGGACGCCTGACAGCCGGTGCCGAAATACAGGCGACGATCCTCGACAATCTTCGTTTCGGCCGGTCCGTTACCGAACTACGCGGATCGTTGACGCAGGCGACAGTCCTGCTGTCGGCGCTTTGTGCCTATCTGCTTGTGCGCCGGCGTACCGGGTGGAAGACCATAATCGGCGTGGTTGCCGCGGTTCTGCTTCTTGCCGGCGGAAGTTATCTTGCGCTTCACTGGGCCGGGCTGTTCGTGTCGCCGCTTGCGCCATCCTTCGCCTTTGCCGGCGTCGCCGCGGCCCAGGCGACACTCGATTATGCACAGGAGCGCAAGAGCCGCCGACAGATCACGCGGGCATTTTCCCAATATCTGGCGCCGGCGCTGGTGGCGCAACTGGCCAAGGATCCGAGCAAGCTGAAACTCGGTGGCGAGAAACGGTTCCTGTCCATCCTGTTCTGCGACGTGCGCGGGTTCACAACCATATCGGAGCAGCTGAAGGACGACCCGGAGCAGTTGACTGCACTGATCAACCGGCTTCTGACGCCGCTTTCGCAGATCGTGTTGTCCCATGGCGGGACGATCGACAAATATATCGGCGATTGCCTGATGGCGTTCTGGAATGCGCCGCTCGACGACCCGGACCATGCCGTCCATGCGGTGTCTGCGGCGCTCGACATGCTTGCCTCGATGCAGACGCTGAATGACGAACTGCAGCATGAGGCGGAGGCTGACGGGCGACGGTTCTTTCCGTTGAGGATCGGCATCGGGGTGAACACCGGCGAATGCGTCGTCGGCAATATGGGGTCGGAACAGCGCTTCGATTATTCGGCGCTCGGTGATGCGGTCAACCTGGCGGCCAGGCTGGAATCGGCATCGAAAGCCTATGGCGTTTCACTGCTGATCGGCGAAAAGGCGGCGGATGAAATCGGCGGGATTTTTGGCGTCTTTGAACTCGACAGGATTGCCGTCAAGGGCAAACAGGAGGAAACGCGCGTCTTTGCTGCCACCCGAAACCGGGACACTTCGTTGACTGAGCGGCACAAAGACGCTCTGTCTCTTCATTACGAGGGCAGAATGCCGCCGGTCGATCTTATAGGGATGCTGGCGCAGGAGGTTCCCGAACTGGCGGTGTATTACCAGCGGATGATGCCCGAAGATGATCAGCCGCCGGTATCCGACTAGAGCCTGAAGCAATTGCGGACGCAGAACCGCATCCTGCTTTGCCGGAACTGCTTTTAATGCAGGGTTTCCATGATGGGCTTTTCGTCATCCATGATGCTCAGAGCCTGGAACAATGCCTCTACGAGAATGTCGGTCAGGCCGTCCATATCGTTCTCCTGCAGAAAGAGCGCGATAGACTGGTCCGAAGGCTGGTTCACGTGATCAAGTTCCTTAGACATTCATGTCCCTTTCATCTGTCCTCATGACGTGTGTGGGGACATCTTTCAGTGCTTCGCCTTGCGCCGGGCTGGTTATCAATCGCCTGAGCGCCCCTCGAAGCAGGGCGTTAAGCCTAACTCGATCCTAACATATTGTCCGAAAATGGGACGGCAAGGCCTTGAATCGGAACCAAAAGGTTTTTGACCGGTTCACTTTTTGTGAAGGTCTGGCGGCGAAAGTGCCTTCATGTACGGGCGATTCGGCCCATCGAGTATGGAGATGGCATGACACTGCTGCAGTTCCCCGCCGACCGGCGGACCGCCGACGTAAGGCGATGCGCCGACGCTCTTCAGCGTCTTCACGGCGAAGAGGCAAACCGTTTCTGGCGCACCGAAATGGCACAGTTCGCCAAGGGGTTCCGGGCTCAGGGTGTCGAGGAAGAAGAAATCCGTCATCAGGCCGCAATCTTCATGCACGCCGTGCAGATGGAATTGCAGATGGCGTTTGCGGAAGAAGAGCGCGACGTATCCGCCTATTGACGAATTGCCGGTTCCCACCGGCAATTTATGGCCTTATTCGTGGCGAAGTGCGTCGATCGGGTTGAGCTGCGCTGCCCGTCTTGCCGGGAAATAACCGAAGATCATGCCGATCGCTGCTGAAAACAGGAATGCGAGCAGAATGATCGTGGGGCTGGCGACAAACGGAACTTCCAGAAAGCTGACGACCCCATAGGCGAGAGCAAGTCCGGTGACGATGCCGATCACGCCGCCGAAGATCGACAGCATCACGGCCTCGACCAGAAACTGCGTAAGCACCTGGTTTTCCAGTGCGCCGATAGCAAGCCGGATGCCGATTTCGCGGGTGCGCTCGGTAACCGAGACCAGCATGATATTCATGATGCCGATGCCGCCGACAAGCAGGCTGACGGCGGCGACCGCGCCGAGAAGGCCGGTCAGAAGCATCGTCGTGCCGGTCATGGCGGCGGCGATCTGCGACATGTCGTTGACGGAGAAATCGTCGTCGCGACCGATTGCGATGCGACGGCGCTCTCTCAGCAGGCTTTCGACATCTGCCTGAACCTTTGCCGTCGAAACGCCATCCTGCGCGGAAAGGACGATGCTCGATATTGTTGTCGTGCCGCCGATCCGGCGCTGATGCAGTTTCAACGGCATGATCACCGTGTCGTCCTGATCATCGCCCATGCCCGACTGGCCCTTGACGGCAAGAACGCCGACGACCGGGCAGGCGACGTTGCTGACACGGATGCTCTGGCCGACTGGATCTGCTGCGCCGAACAGTTCCCGGCGTGTCGTCTCGCCTATGATGCAGGCGGCCTGGCTGCCACGATCTTCGGTGGCTGAGAAATCCCGGCCGAGCGCCAGTTCCCAATCCTGCGCGACCAGATAATCGGCGGTCGTGCCGATGACGCTGGTGGAGCGGTTGGCGCCGCCGGCAATCACGGTCGCCGTGCCGCGGTTGACGGGTGCCACGGCGCGCAGGCCGCTCACCTGATCACGGATTGCCGTGATATCGCCATCGGTGAAGCGCTTGGCCTCTGTGCTTGCCCGGCCCGGTCCCCACTGGCCCGGACGGACGAAAAGCGTGTTGGTGCCAAGCCTCGAGAGTTCGTCGCGCACCTTGGCGGTGGTGCCGTTGCCGATGGTGACCATGGCGATGACGGCAGCGACGCCGATGACGACGCCGAGCACAGTGAGGAAGGAGCGCAACATGTTGCGGCTGATGGCGCGCCAGGCAAGCTTTGCCGTCTCAAACCACATGGGCAGCCTCCCTGGCCTGGATTTCATCGCTGACGAGATGACCGTCGACGAAACGCAGGAGGCGTTTCGCATAGGCGGCGATATCCTCTTCATGGGTGACCATGATGACAGTGATGCCGTTTTCGCGATTGAGCCTGGTGATGAGATCCATGATCTCGCCGCTGGTCTTTGTGTCCAGATTGCCGGTCGGCTCGTCGGCGAGGAGCACGGCCGGGTCGGTGACGATGGCTCTGGCGATTGCGACGCGCTGTTGCTGGCCACCGGAAAGCTCCTGGGTCGTGTGGCCCTCGCGTCCGCGCAGGCCGACCTGTTCCAGCGCCGCCATTGCTCGGCGTCGGCGTTCCGCATGGTCCATGCCGCGATAGACCAGCGGCAGTTCGACATTTTCTACGGCCGAGGTGCGGGCGAGAAGATTGAAACCCTGGAAGACGAAACCAAGCATGTGCCGGCGTAGCAAAGTCAGTTGCGCGCGGCTGAAGCCGCTCGTCGGGATGCCCTGGAAGATGTATTCGCCGGAAGACGGCAGATCGAGGCCGCCGATGATGTTCATCGCCGTCGACTTACCGGAGCCGGATGGCCCCATGATCGAGACAAACTCACCCTGCGCGATGGTCAGGTCTATCTTCTCGAGTGCGCGAATGGTCGCTTCGCCACGGCCATAGACCTTCGAGACCTGCCTGAATGCGATGAGGGGTGCTGTCATCGTCGATCTCCAGTCAGCGGCCACGCGCAGTCGCTTCGGTGATCAACAGGTCGCCATCCTTCATGTCCGGTGATTTGACGACAGTGAACTGGCCATCGGTTGCGCCCATTTCGACGGAGACGCGCTCGGGCGTACCATTGCGCAGAACCCAGACCGACCGGCTTGCGGCAGATGCATCGTTGCGGGTACCGCGATTTCCGCGTGGACGGGGCGGGGAAAACAGGCGCGACAGAAAGCTGCCGCGTCGCTGCATGGTCGACGGCGGCGAATAACGCAAAGCCGCATTGGGCACGAGCAGTGCGCCGGTCACCGATTGCACGGTGATATCCGAAGTTGCCGTCATGCCGGGGCGCAGGAGCAGGTCCTCGTTATCGACCGTCAGGATCGCCTTGTAGGTCACGACATTGTTGACGGTTTCGGAGGCGAAGCGGACGGATTCGATCTTTGCCGGGAAATGCCGGTTGGGATAAGCATCGACCGAAAAACGCGCTTCCTGCCCTTCGCGGACCTGGCCGACATCGGCCTCGTCGACGGCGACCTGCAGCTCCATGTGTTTCAGGTCGCCCGCTATGGTAAAGAGCACCGGTGCATTGAGCGAAGAGGCAACGGTCGCGCCCGGATCGACGTCGCGGGTGAGAACGACGCCGTCGATCGGCGAGACGATCTTGAGCTTGGAGAGATTGATTTCGGCCAAGCGCAGGCTGGCTTCCGCGGAAAGGACGGCTGCCTCGTTGATATCCGTCGATGCGACCGCGGAATCATAGGCATATTTGGCGGCGTCGAGATCCTGCTGGCTGGAGATTCGGTTGCTGACCAGCGAGGTCAGCCGATCGAAGCTGATCTTTGCGGAGGCGGCTTCGGCCTTGGCCTTCAGAACGTTGGCCCTTGCGGAGGCAAGCTGGGCTCTCGCGCTCTGGACATCGGCTTCCTGCCTGTTGGTATCGAGTTCCAGCAGCACATCACCGGCCTTGACCGGGCTGTTGTAGCTGACATTGACCTTGCGCACTGTGCCCGAGAGTTCGCTCGATATGTCGACCTGATCGGTCGGCTGGATCGAGCCTGTGGCGGTGACGATGACCTGCAGGTCACCGGTCTTTGCGGCTTGCGTCGTGTAGTCGAACTGCTGGCCGTCGCCGGAGCCGTAAAGATAGAAGCCGAGACCGCCGCCTATCAGCAGAAGACAGAGCACAAGCAGCCACTTGCCGCGCCCGCGCTTTTGTTTCTGGCCAGAGGTTGCGAGGATCGCGGCGAGATCCGGAGCGTCCGGCTTGCCGGAAGTGAGGGGATCGGTAGGGGCGTTCACTCTTAGGCCTCGTTTTTCATCGGTCAGTCTGTTTCATCTGCTGCGGGCGAGCCGTGTGACCTACCTGCAGGCGTAGAATCTTACGCGCTCCATGCCATGAAACGCGCTTCGGGAGAAATTAAATAACCGTAAGTTGTCGGTTAGTGCCGCTCAAATGACCTGGATTAGGCTGGTCCAGAATCACTATGGCCGGGCTCTTGCGGAGCGCCGGCCATAGTCTTTCTTTGTGCATGTCTATTGCCTGCTGCTCGCTACGCCAAAACGTTCGGGCAGGAATGCCGTCTGCGTCTGTTCTCCGCTCAGCCGGTCGGTTTTTACCGGGTTTCCGGGTCGGGGCGGTATCAACGCAGAGAAGATCGCCAGGCTGCCGGCAATAAGGGTCGCCAGGACAATCAACTCGGTGCTGCGTCTCATCTGGATTTCTCCTTGGTCAAAAGGAAAACTAGGCATCGAAATATAGCTCCCTCACGACAAAGCAGATTGGCGGCTGCGTCCGGGATCGGGAGGAAGGGGATGCCTTGCGGATGATTACGTGCTGTCGGTCCTGTTCCTGGCGGCTTTCGATCTGCCTGCTAGCTGCTTGCCGACATTTCGGCCGGCGTTGCCATGATCTGCTGCTCGCCGATCGAGCGATCCATATACTTGAAACCGAGGATGCTCAGAACAGAGGCAATAAGAACGACGAAAATAATCCGCATGGAAGTCTCCTTCGGCGGCAATAACACCACAACGAAAGACTTGTTCCGTCGAGTAAGGCTGGAAGGCGGCATATCGTATTGAAGAATTGTATCGCGAACGGCGGGAATGTTACCAAAGACCGGGCAATGGAAGTCTTTCGAGTGGTGAGAGCACAGGGATTCGAACCCTGGACCTACTGATTAAAAGTCAGTTGCTCTACCGGCTGAGCTATGCTCTCTCACCATTGCGCCTCAGCGCCTTTCGAAAGTGCGCGATACATATGCAGGTCACATCTTGCGGTCAACCCGCAAAACGTTCAAAAAAATCGCTGTTCGGCGCTTTTTCCATCGATTTCTGTCGATGCATAAAAGGTGATTGGTATTAAGCGGCAATCGGCGATAGCGCCTCTGCCACATCTGATAAGCGGAGCAATCCAGTGTCCATTGCCGAAATATCCATCTTTACCGCGCTTCTGGCTGGAACACTGTCATTCCTCTCGCCCTGCGTCCTGCCGCTGGTTCCGCCCTATCTCTGTTACATGGCCGGCATTTCTGTTGATCAGTTCCGCGACCAGGATTCTCAGGCCGCATCGCCGGCACGCAAGGCGGTGCTCAGGTCGGCTTTCTTTTTCACGCTCGGTTTTGCCACCGTTTTCGTCATGCTCGGGGCCGGTGCGTCCACGGTCGGCGTGCTTTTGCGCCAGCATCTCGATCTCCTGTCGAAGATCGGCGGGCTGATCATCATCATCATGGGGCTGAATTTTCTCGGTGTGCTGCGGATAGGTTTTCTGTCGCGTGAGGCGCGGTTCCAGGCATCAGGTCAGCCTGCGACGCTTTCGGGCGCCTATCTGATGGGCCTTGCCTTCGCCTTCGGCTGGACGCCCTGCATCGGTCCGGTTCTCGGCGCCATTCTCGGCGTGGCGGCATCCCGCGAGACGGTGGGCGAGGGAGCGGCGCTGCTCGGCATCTATTCGCTCGGGCTTGCCGTACCGTTCTGGATTGCGGCGGCCTTTTCAGGCGTTTTCATGCGGTTTATGACCCGTTTCCGTCGCCATCTCGGAATGGTCGAGAAAGCGATGGGTGTGTTCCTGATCGTCACCGGCCTTGCCTTCATCTTCGGCTTCGTCAGTTCGGCGGCGATCTGGTTCCAGGAGACGTTTCCAATCCTGATGCAGATCGGCTGATCGATCTGGCCCTTTTTGTTTCAACGCAATTCCGGACGCAAAACCGGTTCCCACTTTTGCTGGAATTGCTCTAATCGCGGATCAAAAGAGCCGATGGTCGATGTCGTAGCGCTGCTTCTGCCCTTCTTCGGCCTGATCCTGATCGGATATGTTGCGGCAAGAGCGACGGGGCAGCCTCTCGAGGCGCTCGGCTGGCTCAATACCTTCATCATCTATGCGGCGCTGCCGGCGCTTTTCTTCAAGCTGGTGTCGCACACGCCGATCGAGCAACTGACGCGGCTGGATTTCATTTTTGGTGAGATTGCTGCGGTCTATCTGGTCTTTGCCGTCGCGTTCCTGATCGGCTTCCTGCTGCGGAAAAGCTCGTTCGAGGACTGCACGATCCAGGGCTTTACCGCGGCTTACGGCAATATCGGCTATATGGGGCCGGGGCTGGCGCTGCTTGCCTTCGGCGAAAAGGCGGCGGTGCCGGTGGCGCTGATCGTCTGCCTCGAAAATGCAGCGCATTTCATCATGGCGCCGGCGATGATGGCGGTGGCCGGAGACGACAAGCGGCAGCTACACTTGATCGTCGGCTCGATCGTGAAGAAAGTGGCGCTGCATCCGTTCATCCTGTCCACGGCGCTCGGCTTTGCGGCGGCAGCCTCGGGGTACCAATTGCCCGAACCTGCTTTCAAGCTCGTCGATTACCTGGCGCAGGCGGCTGCCCCCTGTGCGCTGTTCGCGATGGGGGTTACGCTGGCCTTGCGGCCGGTAAAACGCATTCCGGCCGATCTCGGTTATCTCGCCGTTCTGAAGCTTCTGGTCCTGCCGCTCAGCGTCTATGTTGTCCTGTCTCTGGTCGGGGACTTCGATCCGGCGTGGATGCACGCGGCAATGCTGCTTGCGGCACTGCCGACAGCCGCCAATGTATTCGTCATCAGCCAGCAATATGGCGTGTGGCAGGAGAGGGCGTCGGCCAGCATCCTGATCATCACGCTTCTATCGGTCGTGACGCTGCCGGCCTGGTTGTATGTGATTTCCAGCGGGATCCTACCGCCGGATCTGTTTCCCTAATTCGCGAACGAAATTCTTCAGGCTGCGACCCGGCTCTACACCTTCCTGCATCAGTGCGTTGCGCAGGGGAGAGACGGCGTTGAGCACGTGCATGCCGGCTGCCCGCACCATCTGGACCGGTATCAGATCGGTCAGCAGCGAGCGGTTGAGAAGGTCGACGCTGAAAGTGCGGCTCATCACGTCCGGGCGCCGGCGTCGATGGTAGCGGTCCCCGGCATCGGCCGGGATCGGCTGGTCGTGCTGGGCGGACAACAGATCCGCCAGCGTCATGCTATCGCGCAGCGACAGGTTCAGCCCTTGTGCGCCGATGGGCGGAAAGGCGTGAGCGGCTTCGCCGATCAACGCGACGCGCCCGGCGCCAAAACGCTCGGCCATCATGCTCGACAGCGGCCAGGCCTGTGCCTTGCCTTCGACGGTGACCTTTCCGAGGATCGACTGCATGCGCGCTTCGACGATCGCCGACAGCTCTTCCGTCGGCAGGTTCGTCAGCTGGGCGGCTTCCTCCGGCCGAACGACCCAGACGAGGCTGGAGCGCGAGCCGGGCAGCGGAACCTGAGTGAACGGCCCGCTTTCGGTGTGAAATTCGGTCGATACATTGCCATGCGGCAGTGTGTGGGCGAAATTCAGCACCACGGCGGACTGCCGGTAGGACCATTTGCGCACATCGATGCCCGCCGCTTCGCGGGTGATCGACTTGCGGCCGTCGGCGCCGATGACGAAGTCGGCCTCGATAACCTCGCCGCCATCGATCGCGATCGTCACCTTGTCAGCCGTTATAGCGACAGTCTCGACATTCGTTTCTATGCGGGTCAGGTTCGGTTCTGCAGCCAGGGCGCCGTCGAGAACCTCGGCCAGCGCCTTGTTGGGGATATTGTAGCCGAAGGCATGAAGGCCGATATCGCTGGCGCGGAATTGCGCCGGCGGCGCGCGCAAGAGGCGGTTGGTGCCGTCGAGGATCTGCATCACGGAGAGTGCGGCCGTGGCGGGCGCGATTTTCTCCCATACGCCGAGACGCTCAAGATAGCGCACGGACTGGTCCATCAACGCAGTCGTGCGTCCATCGTCGTGTTTCGGCGCTGCGGCGACGAGGCAGACTTTTCGGCCCGCACGTCCGAGTGCAAGAGCTGCCACCTGGCCTGCCAGGCCGCCACCGATGATCGCGATCTCGTAATGCTGCATTGTCCGCTTCCAATTCCTCAAGCATGTCGCGTAAAACCGTGCAGCGGTTTTGCGCTGAAGACGTGCGACAAATCAAGAATCTAAAGCTCATGAGCGAATCTGGATGATCGCGACACGCTTTAGCCGGGCTCTATGTAGAGCTTCCGGAAGCTTCAATCCATGGGGTATAGACGATTGCTCTCTCATTGGCGCTAAGTGGTGTAAAACCCATGATAAAGGCGGCTGGCGGTTGCAATGCGCCGGAATTGGCAGCATACCCGAAGATCAAGCTAGAGGCGGGAAGTAAGAAAACGGGGCGCGCGTGTTCAGACGAATCTTCAATTATCGTGCAGTGCCCTATGCGGAAATCCGCGCCTTCTGCGTCCACATCTTTACCGCTTCGGGTTCTTTTCTCGCCTTTCTCGGCGTCGTTGCTGCGGCCGAACATCGTTTCATCGACATGTTTTGGTGGCTCGGTCTGGCACTGCTCGTCGATGGCGTCGACGGGCCGATCGCCCGCAAACTCAACGTCAAGGAAGTGCTGCCGAACTGGTCCGGTGACATGCTGGACAATGTGATCGACTACGTGACCTACGTTCTCTTGCCAGCCTTTGCGCTTTACCAGAGCGGCATGATCGGCGAACCGTGGTCGTTCGTGGCGGCAGGCATGATCGTGGTTTCGAGCGCGATCTACTACGCCGACATGGGCATGAAGACGGATGAATACTTCTTCTCCGGCTTCCCGGTCGTCTGGAACATGGTTGTGTTTACGCTCTTTGTCATCGATGCAAGTGCAACGACCGCGATGATCGTGGTGACCGTTTCGGTGGTCTTGACCTTCCTGCCGATCAACTTTCTGCATCCGGTGCGCGTCAAGCGGTTGCGGCCGCTCAATCTGACCGTTGGAGCCATCTGGTGCGCCCTTGGCGGTTATTCGCTGCTCCTGCATTTCCAGTCTCCAGACTGGGTCGTCTGGGGTGTGGTGATCAGCGGCATTTACCTCTATTGCATCGGTGGAATATTGCAGCTTTTTCCGAACCTTGGAAAATAGGCCAAGGTGACCGGCGAGCCGTTCTTTCATGTTGTGGAAGTCTGCAAAACCGGTATCAATATCAGGCGGCTGCCTTCTGACATGCGGAAGGTGGCCACTTCATTTTAAAGACGTAAACAATGCAGAGCTTCAACGGACGGCTCTGCATGATAAAAAGGGGGTTCCGTGACTTCTTCCGAGGGCGTTGAGGCAAGCCCGCTTCTGTCTGTCCGGGGGCTGACAAAGCTCTTCGGCAGTTTCGCGGCGTGCGATGCCATCGATCTCGATATCGGCCATGGGGAAATCCATGCGCTGCTGGGCGAAAACGGCGCTGGTAAATCTACGCTGGTGAAGATGCTCTTCGGCGTCTTGCAGCCGAGTTCAGGGACAGTTTCACTGGAAGGAAAGCCAGTGGTGATCCCATCGCCCGGCGAGGCGCGACGTCTCGGCATAGGCATGGTCTTCCAGCACTTCTCTCTGTTCGAGGCGCTGACGGTGGCGGAGAACATCGCCCTGTCGCTTGACCCAAGGACGCCTCTGGCGAAGATCGCGGAAGAGACGGCGAGCGTCTCCAGAGCTTATGGCCTGCCGCTTGATCCGTCTGCCCATGTCGCCGATCTTTCCGTCGGTGAACGCCAGCGCATCGAGATCGTGCGGGCGCTGTTGCAGAACCCGAAGCTGATCATTCTCGACGAGCCGACATCGGTTCTGACGCCGCAGGAGGCCGAGCGTCTGTTCGAGACGCTGATGCGGCTGAAGGCCGAAGGGCGTTCGGTTCTTTATATCAGTCACCGTCTGGAAGAGGTTCAGCGCATCTGCGATCGCGCCACCGTTTTGCGCCACGGCAAGGTTACCGGTGCTTGCGACCCCAAGCATGAAACGCCTGCCTCGCTTGCACGGATGATGGTCGGGACCGAAGTGGCCGAGGTGAAACGCGATAGCGCCAACGCGCTTGGCGACATTCTGCTGCAGGTGAACAAGGTTTCGGTCGCCTCGCGTACGCCGTTTGCGGTAGCACTCAAGGATATCTCGCTGAAGGTTCGGGCGGGCGAGGTGCTTGCCATTGCCGGCATCGCCGGCAACGGCCAGTCGGAACTGTTTGATGCCATTTCCGGCGAATATCCGATTGCTGACAATGATGGCATTGTCCTGCGCGGAAAACCTGTTGGTCGCCTTAGGATTAACGGGCGCCGTATGCTCGGAGCGGGGTTCGTGCCGGAAGAGCGGCATGGCCACGCGGCGGTTTCGGCGCTTTCGCTTTCCGACAATCTGCTTCTGGCGCGAAGCCGGTCCGATAAAAAGGCATTTCTGGCCGGCGGACCTCTCGCCATCGTCAAGCGGGATGCGATCCTGTCTGCCGCACGACGCATCTGTTCGATGATGGATGTGCGCAAGAGTGGCGAAGACCCTGCTGCCGGCTCGCTTTCGGGTGGAAACCTGCAGAAATTCATCGTTGGCCGCGAGCTTGATCGACAGCCTTCCGTGCTGGTCGTCAACCAGCCTACCTGGGGTGTCGATGCGGGCGCCGCGAGCCGCATTCGTCAGGCGCTTGTCGATCTGGCGAAAGCAGGATCCGCCGTCGTCGTTATCAGCCAGGATCTTGACGAGATTTTCGAGATCGCCACGACGATTGCCGTGATTTCGGATGGCAGGCTTTCGGACCCCTATCCTGCAGGAGAGCTTACACTTGAACAGATCGGCCTGCTGATGGGCGGCATCCATGACAGTCATTCCGGGGAAAAGTCTTCTGGAGAAGACCGGGCCGGAATGGAGACCGCACATGCGCATTGAGCTTCAGAAACGCGCCAACACATCCATGCTGTTTTCGGTCCTGTCGCCGCTTCTGGCGCTGGCGCTGACGCTGATTGCCGGCGCAATTATGTTCGGCCTTCTGGGCAAAAGCCCGCTCAACTCGCTCTACATCTATTTCGTCGAGCCGCTGCTCGATGTCTGGTCGCTGCATGAACTGGCGATCAAGGCTGCACCGCTGATTTTGATCGCGGTCGGTCTGTCGGTCTGTTTCCGGTCAAACAACTGGAATATCGGCGCGGAAGGGCAGTTCACCATCGGTGCGATCACCGGTTCGATCCTGCCCGTGCTGAACCCGGAATGGCATTCGCCGCTGATCCTGCCGCTGATGCTGATCATGGGAATGATCGGCGGGGCGCTTTACGCCGGTATTCCGGCGCTTTTGAAGACCCGGTTCAATACGAACGAAATTCTGACCAGCCTGATGCTGGTCTATATCGCGCAACTGTTTCTCGACTGGCTGGTGCGTGGTCCGTGGCGCGATCCGCAGGGATATAACTTCCCGCAGACCAAGAGTTTCCAGTCGGAAGCGGTGCTGCCGGAAATCCTCGATTCGGGTCGCGCGCATCTCGGCATCGTCTTCGCGCTCATCGCTGCCGTGGCGCTGTGGTTCATGATGCGCTTCATGCTGAAAGGCTTTCAGGTCTCGGTGCTGGGACAGTCGGAACGGGCAGGGCGGTTTGCAGGCTTTTCGGCGAAGAAAATGGTCTGGTTCTCGATGCTGCTTTCCGGCGCACTCGCCGGGCTTGCCGGGATTTCGGAAGTCTCCGGTTCGATCGGCCATGTGCAGCCGGTGATTTCGCCGGGCTACGGCTTTACCGCGATCATTGTCGCGTTTCTCGGAAGGCTCAATCCGCTCGGTATCATCGCCTCGGGCTTCGTGCTGGCGCTCACCTATCTCGGTGGGGAGGCGGCGCAGCTTTCTCTCGGCATTTCCGACAAGGTCAGCCGTGTTTTCCAGGGGCTCATCCTGTTCTTCGTACTGTCCTGCGATACGCTGATCCATTATCGGATACGTCTGATCGTCAATCCGTCCGCCACTCAGGAAGGAAAAAGCTGATGTTCGAAGCTATCCTTCTGACCGTTATCACCGCATCGACGCCGCTGGTCATTGCCGCTCTCGGCGAACTGGTGACCGAGCGATCGGGCGTGCTCAATCTCGGCGTCGAAGGCATGATGATCATGGGTGCGGTTGCCGCGTTTGCCACGGCGCAGCTGACCGGTTCCGCCTATCTGGGTATTCTCGGCGGCATCATCGGCGGCGGCATTTTTTCGCTGCTCTTCGGTTTCCTGACGCTGACGCTTGTCGCCAATCAGGTCGCGACCGGTCTGGCGCTGACAATCCTCGGCCTCGGTCTGTCGGGACAGCTTGGTGAAGCCTTTGTCGGTATGCCGGGTGTTCGCCTGCAGCCAATCGTCATTCCGCTCCTGTCCGATATCCCGTTCTTCGGACGTGTGCTGTTTTCCCAGGACCTGATCTTCTACATGTCGGTGGCGTTGGTCTTTGGTATCAGCTGGTTCCTGTTCAAGAGCCGCGCAGGCCTGAAGATGCGGGCGATCGGCGACAGTCACGGGTCGGCGCACACGCTCGGGATCAACGTGGTTCGCACACGTTATCTCGCCGTCCTGTTCGGCGGGGCCTGTGCCGGTCTTGCAGGCGCACAGCTTTCGCTCGTCTACACGCCGCAATGGGTGGAGAACATGACGGCCGGCCGTGGCTGGATCGCGCTGGCGCTCGTCGTCTTCGCATCCTGGCGGCCGCTCAGGGTTCTCGCCGGTGGTTATCTTTTCGGTGCCGTGGGCATCGGACAATTGCATGCGCAGCTTCTGGCGCAGAGTGGCGGGATAGCCATTCCGTCGCAGCTTCTATCCGCATTGCCTTATGTCGCAACTATTGTCGTGCTGATCATCATTTCGCATAATCGCCGCACGACGCTCATCAATACGCCGGCATCCCTCGGAAAACCATTTGTCCCCGATCGGTGACCACGTTAACGTTCATGTCATACTCCATCAGAGGTTGGAAAATGAAAAAACTCATCATTGCGCTGGCTGCTACCGCTGCCGTGCTCGGCGGTTTTGCCGGTAGCGCGTCGGCTCAGGAAAAGAAGAAGATCTGCTTCATCTATGTCGGTTCCAAGACCGACGGTGGCTGGACCCAGGCGCACGACATCGGTCGCCAGGCGCTGCAGAAGGCTCTCGACGACAAGATCGAGACGCCGTTCCTGGAAAGCGTGCCGGAAGGCCCGGATGCCGAGCGCGCCATCGAGCGCATGGCTCGCTCTGGCTGCGCCCTGATCTACACGACCTCGTTTGGCTTCATGGACGCAACGGTCAAGGTTGCCGCGAAATTCCCGAACGTGAAGTTCGAGCACGCAACCGGTTTCAAGTCCGCCGAAAACCTCGCGACCTACAATTCGCGCTTCTACGAAGGCCGCTACATCCAGGGCCAGATCGCCGCCAAGATGTCGAAGAAGGGCGTCGCCGGCTACATCGCATCCTTCCCGATTCCTGAAGTCGTCATGGGCATCAACGCCTTCGAACTCGGCGCGAAGTCGGTCAATCCGAACTTCAAGCTGAAGGTTGTCTGGGCCAATACCTGGTTCGACCCGGGCAAGGAAGCCGATGCCGCCAAGGCGCTGATCGACCAGGGCGTTGATATCCTCACCCAGCATACCGACACGACTGCTCCGATGCAGGTTGCTGCCGAGCGCGGCATTCTCGCCTTCGGTCAGGCTTCCGATATGATCGCAGCCGGCCCGAAGACGCAGCTGACGGCAATCGTCGATACCTGGGGCGCCTATTACATCAAGCGCACCAAGGCGGTTCTCGACGGCTCGTGGAAGTCTGAACAGATCTGGGACGGCCTGAAGGACGGTATCCTGACCATGGCGCCCTACACCAACATGCCGGACGACGTGAAGGCGATGGCGGAAGAGACCGAAGCCAAGATCAAGTCGGGCGAGTTGCATCCGTTCACCGGCCCGATCAACAAGCAGGACGGTTCGGAATGGCTGAAGGCCGGCGAAAAGGCCGAAGACGGCGTTCTGCTCGGCATGAACTTTTACATCGAAGGCGTGGACGACAAGCTGCCGAAGTGAGCTTTTTCCGCGTTACAGATCGAAAGGGCGTCTTCGGGCGCCCTTTCTTTTTATGTCGTTGAGACACAAGCCGTTTATCGCCCTGCAAGATTGTTGCTGCTAAACAGCGAGCAAATGCCGAAGGAGATTCCCTAAATGAGCCGTTCCTGCCTTGCCGTCATTCTCGCTGCGGGCGACAGCACGCGGATGAAATCGTCGATGTCGAAAGTGCTGCATCCGGTCGCAAACCGCCCGATGATCGCGCATGTTATGGCGGCGGTGGCTTCTGCGGGAATGACCGACGCGGCGCTGGTGGTGGGCCGCGATGCCGAAAAGGTCGCGAAGGCCGGATCGCTCGACGGGATTTCGGTGAAGAGCTTTCTGCAGACAGAGCGGCTCGGGACAGGCCATGCGGTGCTTGCCGCGCGTGAGGCGATTGCCGAAGGTTTCGACGATGTGCTGGTGGCCTATGGAGACGTGCCGCTGATCACGGCCGCTCCCTTTGCCGCAGCGCGCGAAAAACTGGCCGAGGGCGCCGATGTCGTCGTCATCGGTTTTCATACCGACAAGCCTTTCGGGTACGGCCGGTTGCTGGTCGAGAACGGCGAACTCGTCGCCATCCGCGAAGAAAAGGATGCTACCGACGAAGAGCGCAAGGTCACCTGGTGCAATAGCGGGCTGATGGCGATCAATGGGAAGAAGGCGCTCGCGCTGCTCGACAAGATCGGTAACAGCAATGCCAAGGGTGAATATTACCTCACCGACCTCGTCGAGATCGCCCGCGCAGAGGGTGGCAAGGTGGTTGCCGTCGATGCGCCGGAAACGGAACTGACCGGCTGCAACAATCGCGCCGAGCTCGCGGTCATCGAAAAGCTCTGGCAGGAGCGTCGCCGTCATGAGCTGATGGTTTCGGGCGTTTCGATGATTGCGCCGGAAACCGTGTTCCTCTCGTTTGATACCGAGATCGGCCAGGATGCGCTGATCGAGCCGAATGTCGTTTTCGGCCCCGGCGTGACGATCGATGGCGGCGCAGTGATCCATGCCTTCTCGCATATCGAAGGTGCGCATGTAAGCGCCGGCGCGACCGTTGGCCCCTTTGCACGACTTCGTCCGGGCGCGGATCTTTCGGAAGGCTCGAAGGTCGGCAATTTCTGTGAAGTGAAGAACGGCAAGATCGGCGAGGGCGCCAAGGTCAACCATCTTACCTATATCGGCGATGCCGTGATCGGCGCGCATGCGAATATCGGTGCTGGCACGATTACCTGCAACTATGACGGCGTGAACAAGCACCAGACGGTAATCGGCGCAAACAGTTTTGTCGGTTCCAATTCGTCGCTTGTGGCACCGGTTTCGATTGGCGAGGGCGCCTATGTCGCGTCGGGCAGTGTCATCACGGAAAATGTGCCGGCCGATGCTTTGGCGTTGGGGCGAGCTAGGCAAGAAGTGAAGCCTGAGCGGGCAACGCTCATTCGTGAACGAGCGCTGGCGATAAAAGCTGCCAAGAAGCCTGCAAAATAGAGATTGCGGCGCGTTACGCGCCGATACCGAAAGTGACGAATGCGGCGATTGCGCAAGTGCAGCAATCGTCTAGGACTTGCGTCCAGCTGATTTATCGAAAGGTTTTTTGCATGTGCGGAATTGTTGGGATCGTTGGTCGAGAGCCGGTGGCTGCGCGTCTGGTGGATGCGCTGCGCAGGCTTGAATATCGCGGTTATGATTCCGCCGGTGTTGCGACGATCCATGAAGGCAGGCTCGACCGTCGTCGCGCGGAAGGCAAGCTGTTCAATCTGGAAAAGAAGCTCGATGGCGAACCACTACCGGGCACAATCGGTATCGCACACACGCGCTGGGCGACCCATGGCGTGCCGAACGAGACCAATGCCCACCCGCATTTCGTCGATGGTGTGGCGGTCGTTCATAACGGCATTATCGAGAACTTTTCCGAACTGAAGGACGAGCTGATTGCTGACGGCGCGGTTTTTACCAGCCAGACGGATACGGAAGTCGTCGCCCATCTGCTCGCCAAATACACCCGCGAAGGCAGGACCCACCGCGAGGCGATGCTTGCCATGCTGAACCGCGTTTCCGGCGCCTACGCGCTGGTGGTGATGTTCCAGGATGATCCGGGCACGATTTTGTCTGCCCGTTTCGGGCCGCCGCTCGCCATCGGCCACGGCAAGGGCGAGATGTTCCTTGGCTCGGATGCGATTGCGCTGTCGCCGTTCACCAACGAGATCACCTATCTGGTCGATGGCGACTGCGCCATCATCAGTCACGAGGGTCTCGAGGTGATGGATTATCAGGGCAAGCCGGTTACCCGCAAAAGCCAGATTTCCCAGGCGACCGCCTTCATGGTCGACAAGGGTAATCACCGGCATTTCATGGAGAAGGAAATCTACGAGCAGCCGGAGATCATCTCCCATGCGCTCGGCCATTATATCGATTTCGCCAGCTATACGGTGAAGGCGACCGACAAGTCGATCGATTTCTCCAAGCTCTCTGGCCTCGCCATTTCCGCTTGCGGCACGGCCTATCTTGCCGGTCTCGTCGGCAAATACTGGTTCGAGCGGTATGCGCGCCTGCCGGTCGAGATCGATGTCGCATCCGAATTCCGCTACCGCGAGCTGCCGCTGTCGCCGACACAGGCAGCACTTTTCATCTCGCAGTCGGGTGAAACCGCCGACACGCTTGCCTCGCTGCGCTATTGCAAAGATGAGGGGCTGAAGATCGGCGCGATCGTCAATGTCCGCGAATCGACGATTGCGCGGGAATCCGATGCGATCTTCCCGATCCTGGCAGGCCCCGAAATCGGCGTTGCCTCGACCAAGGCATTTACCTGCCAGCTCGCGGTGCTCGCAAGCCTTTCGATCGCGGCCGGTCGTGCGCGGGGCACCGTTTCCGAGGCCGAAGAAAAAGCGATGGTCAAACATCTCGCCGAGATGCCGCGGATCATGAGCAAGGTGCTGAACGAGATCCAGCCGGTGATCGAAACCCTGTCGCGCGATCTGTCGCGTTTCAAGGATGTGCTTTATCTTGGCCGTGGCACCAGTTTTCCGCTTGCCATGGAAGGCGCGCTGAAGCTCAAGGAAATTTCCTATATTCACGCCGAAGGTTATGCTGCCGGTGAGTTGAAGCATGGGCCGATCGCGCTGATCGACGAGCATATGCCGGTGATCGTTATTGCCCCGCATGACCGGTTCTTCGAAAAGACCGTATCGAACATGCAGGAAGTGGCGGCCCGCGGCGGCAAGATCATCTTCATAACCGATGAGAAGGGAGCCGCTGCCTCCAAGCTCGAGACGATGGCGACGATCGTTCTCCCGAATGTCGACGAGATTATCGCGCCGATGATCTTCTCGCTGCCGATCCAGCTGCTCGCCTATCACACCGCCGTGTTCATGGGCACCGATGTGGACCAGCCGAGGAACCTCGCCAAGTCCGTCACAGTTGAGTGATGTCGGCGGTTTAAGGGTTTCCTTGCATCGCAGCAAACCATCCTGCATTGTCGCATCACAAGAATGCGGCAATGCCCAATCGTGATTCGGGCCGAAATTTCCTAGGAAGATCAGATGAGTGAAAGCCCCGAGCGCATTTCCATGGCGGGTCGGCTCAGGAATAATTTCCTTACCGGTCTGATCATCTGCGCGCCGCTTGCCATCACCGTCTGGCTGACCTTCACCTTCATCGACTGGGCCGACAGCTGGGTGACGCCCTATCTGCCGCAGCGCTACAATCCGCAATATTATTTCGACGTGACGATCCCCGGCACCGGACTGCTCATCGCCGTCCTGTTCATCACCATTGTCGGTTTTCTCGGCAAGAACCTGATCGGCCGATCGATCGTCAATTTCGGTGAGTCGATCCTGCAGCGAATGCCGCTGATCCGCAGTGTCTACAAGAGCATCAAGCAGATCTTCGAGACGGTCCTGCGCGAACAGTCCACCTCGTTCAAGAAATGCGGACTGATCGAGTTTCCAAGCCCCGGCATGTGGGCGCTGGTGTTCATTGCGGGCGACGCACAAGGTGAAATCGCGGCGAAACTGAACGAGAATGGCGAAGAGATGGTCGCGGTGTTCATGCCGCCGACGCCGGTTCCGACTGCAGGCTTCCTCATGTTCGTGCCGAAAAGCAAGATCGTCATGCTCGACATGACGCCGGAAGAGGGCGCCAAACTGCTGATTTCCGGCGGCCTGATCGCGCCGGATTATAATCCGGATGGAGCTGTGGTTCCGGCATTGCCTGCACCGCGCAAGAAGGCAGCAAAGGCGCGCCGCAAGGGTGGCGAAGAAACCACCGTTATCCCGCCCGCAGAAACCTGATCGCCTCGTCGCGACGGTGCAGATATAGCAGCACCCGCACGGCCTCACCGCGTTCGCTGGTCAGGTCCGGGTCGCGATCGAGCAGATAGGTCGCGTCCTTGCGGGCGATTTCCAGAAGATCGGCATGGGCCGCAAGGCTGGCAATGCGGAAACCCGGCGTGCCGGACTGGCGGGTGCCGAGAAGCTCACCTTCGCCCCGCAGTTTCAGGTCCTCCTCGGCGATCAGGAACCCGTCCTCGCTGTCGCGCAGGATCGACAGGCGGGCATGGCCGGTTTCGCTTAATGGTCCCTTGTAGAGCAGAATGCAGGTGGAGGCCTCGTCGCCGCGGCCGACCCGGCCGCGCAGCTGGTGGAGCTGGGCGAGGCCGAAACGCTCGGCATGTTCGATCACCATGATCGTCGCATCCGGCACGTCGACGCCGACTTCGACGACGGTGGTTGCGACCAGCATGCGGATCTCGCCGGCCTTGAAGGCGGCCATCACCGCGTCCTTTTCAGGTCCCGCCATGCGGCCATGCACGAGGCCGACGTTTTTTGCGCCAAGTTCGCGGGCAAGGACTGCGTGGCGCTCTTCGGCTGACATGAGTTCGGAAACATCCGATTCTTCCACGAGCGGGCAGATCCAGTAGGCCTTCTTGCCTTCGGTAATGGCGCTTTTCAGCCGTCCGACAATATCGCCGATGCGTTCCGTTGGGACCGTAACCGTCTGGATCGGTTTGCGGCCGGCGGGTTTTTCGGTGAGTTTCGAGACGTCCATATCGCCGAAGGCGGCAAGCACCAGCGTGCGGGGAATGGGCGTGGCCGTCATCACCAGCATATGCGGGGAAATGCCCTTGGCCGTGAGGCGCAGGCGCTGGTGGACGCCGAAACGATGCTGTTCGTCGACAACCGCCATCATCAGGTTGGCGTAGCTCACCGTATCCTGAAACAGCGCATGGGTGCCGATGACGATCTGTGCTTCACCCGATGCTATGCGTTCGACGATCGCGTCGCGCTCGCGGCCCTTGGTGCGGCCGGTCAGAAGTTCGACGGTGACACCGGCGGCGCCTGCGAGTTTCGAGATGGTGGCAAAATGCTGGCGGGCGAGGATTTCGGTCGGGGCCATCAACACGGCCTGACCGCCGGCCTCGATGGCGGCCGCCATGGAAAGAAGCGCCACCAGTGTCTTGCCGGCGCCGACATCGCCCTGCAGCAGGCGCAGCATCCGGTCTTCGCCGGCCATATCCCTGATGATGTCGTCGACCGCCGCCTTCTGGCTCGGGGTCAGCGAGAAGGGCAGGGCGTGGACGATTTTTGCGGCGAGATCGCCCTTAACGCGGATCGGTTGGCCCGGCACCTTGCGTATCTTCTGGCGCACCAGAGCGAGCGAGACCTGTCCGGCGAGGAATTCGTCATAGGCCAGACGCCGACGGGCCGGGGCGTTGGGGTCTATGTCCTTTTCGTCCTCCGGGTGATGCAGGTTGCGGAAGGCATCTGCGACATCCGGAAAATTCTGTTTTTGCGTCAGTGGCGCATCGGCCCATTCCGGGAAGGCCGGCAGGCGCTCGACGGCGCCTTCGATGACCTTGCGCAATGTCTTCGGCGACAGGCCGGCGGTCAGCGGATAGACCGGCTCGACCAGAGCCAGGTTCTGCGCTTCGGAGACTTTTACCATGAAATCCGGATGGACCATCGAGGCCCGGCCGTTGAACCAGTCGACCTTGCCGCTGACCATGACCTGCTCATCTACCGGCAATGATTTC
Organism: Agrobacterium sp. Ap1; assembly: GCF_017313375.1. Lineage (NCBI taxonomy): Bacteria > Pseudomonadati > Pseudomonadota > Alphaproteobacteria > Hyphomicrobiales > Rhizobiaceae > Agrobacterium > Agrobacterium sp. Ap1. The sequence goes on along the minus strand of NZ_JAFLMY010000005.1, from coordinate 109,906 downwards.
GACAGCCAGTCGCCCTTGGCGCGGAAGAAGGTCAGCGCCAGTTCGCCGGTATCGTCGTGAAGAAACACGCGGTAGGGCTGGTTGGTGCCGCGCGCCGGCGGTTGGTGACGGTCGACACGTCCCTCGATGGTGACAATCGTTCCCTGAGGCGCTAGCGCGATGCCGGGGCGGTTGCGCCGGTCGATCAGCGAGAAGGGTGCGTGGAAAAGAAGGTCGACGACACGGCAGTCTTCGGCGTCCTCGCGGCCCGTCACTTTGGCGATCAGGTCAGCGATCTTCGGCCCGACACCGGGCAGCGACGAGGCGGAAGCAAAGAGGGGATCGAGTATGGCTGGGCGCATGGGCGGTTAAATGGGGCAAGTTTTGGCCATTTGGCAAGGTGACGCGCGCGCATTTTGATCCTATATGAACCGCAAAACAGGGATTTGCACATGACTGGATTGGCACGCACGAGCGCCGACCTCGACCCGCGCCGCAGGCGTATTCTCTATCGTTGCTGGCATCGCGGTATTCGCGAGATGGATCTCGTTTTCGGCTCGTTTGCCGAGGCGGAGATAGCCAAGCTTTCGGACACGGAACTCGACGAGTTCGAACAGATCATGGGCGAGGACGATCACGACCTGCATGCCTGGATCACCGGGGCTATGGTTCTTCCCGAAGATCGCAACACGCCGCTGTTTGCGCGTGTCGCCGCCTACAAGCCGGATTTCGATCCCGTCACGAAAGAGTCGCTGAAAGAGAAACTCGGCCAATGATTTCCGGTTTTGATGCGAAGAAGATTGCGGCTGCCGCAACGCCGCTGACGATCGGCAATGTGCCGCCCGGCATGGAACCGATGGTGCTCGCCGAACTGGCGCGTTCGGGCCAGTCGGTGGCCTATGTGCTGTCCGATGGCCAGCGCATGCCGGATCTGGAGCAGATGCTTTCCTTCGTCGCACCGGAAATCCCGGTCCTGACCCTGCCGGCCTGGGACTGCCTGCCTTACGACCGCGTTTCTCCTAGCGCCGATGTCTCCGCACGGAGACTGGCGGCGCTGTCGGGTCTGATTGCGCACGCGAAGAAGCCGCATCCGGCGATCGTGCTCGTCACCGTCAATGCGATGCTACAGAAGATCGCGCCGGCGGAAATCATCGAGAGCCTGGCGTTTTCGGCAAAACCCGGCAACCAGATCCGCATGGACGATATTGCCGCTCGTCTTGAGCGTAATGGTTTCGACCGCGTGTCGACCGTGCGTGAAGTCGGTGAATTTGCGGTGCGCGGCGGCATTCTCGACGTCTTCGTGCCGGGAACGGAAGAGCCGGTGCGGCTCGATTTCTTCGGCGATACGCTGGAAAGCATCCGCTCGTTCGACCCGGCAAGCCAGCGTACGACGGGGCAGGCGCGCTCGCTCGATCTCAACCCGATGAGCGAAGTGACGCTGACACCTGATACAATCAGCCGGTTTCGCACCAATTATCTGTCACTGTTCGGTGCGGCCACCCGCGACGATGCGCTTTATCAGGCCGTTTCCGAAGGCCGTCGTTATGCCGGCATGGAGCATTGGCTGCCACTGTTTTACGAAAAGCTGGAAACGGCTTTTGATTATCTCGCAGGTTTTCGGATCGTCACCGATCACACGGCGCGTGAGGCGGCGGCGGAACGTTCGAAGCTGGTCATCGACTATTTCGAGGCACGTCGCGATCAGGGATCTCAGGGCAAAGGGGCGGCCGCCCATTCGACGCCCTACAAGCCGGTTTCGCCCGGCCAGCTTTATCTCGACGGCAAGGCGTTTGCCTCGGCTCTGGACGAGGTTGCAGCGCTTCGCCTGACGCCGTTCAACGAGATGGATGCGTCGGGTCGCCCGGTGGTGACACTCGATGCGCATACCGGTCCGCGTTGGGCAAAAAGCCAGGCGGAAGCAAGCTCCGAGACGCAGGATCGCGATGAGCGGGTCAATGTCTTCGACCTCGTCGTCAAGCATATCGCAGACAAGCGGGCCGAAGGCACGAAGGTTCTCGTCACCGGCTGGTCGGCAGGTTCGCTCGATCGTCTTTTGCAGGTGCTGGACGAGCGCGGGCTGAAGCGGATCAAGCAGATCGAGAAACTTGCCGATCTCGACAAGCTCGAAAAGGGCGAGGCGGCATCTGCCGTGATGAGCCTTGAGGCCGGTTTCGAGACGGGCAATATCGCCGTCATCGGCGAGCAGGATATTCTGGGCGACCGCATGGTTCGTCGCGGCAAGCGGCGCAAGCGCGGCGCGGATTTTCTCACAGAGGTCGCCGGCCTTGATGAGGGTTCGCTCGTCGTTCATGCCGAACATGGTATCGGCAAGTTCGTCGGGCTGGTGACCATCGAAGCGGCCGGTGCGCCGCGTGCGTGTCTCGAACTGCATTATGCCGATCAGGCAAAGCTGTTCCTGCCGGTCGAAAATATCGACCTGCTTTCTCGCTATGGTTCTGATGCGGCGGAAGCCAATCTCGACCGGCTCGGGGGCGGCGCGTGGCAGGCTCGCAAGGCAAAGCTGAAGAAGCGCCTGCTCGACATGGCGGGTGACCTGATCCGCATCGCGGCTACCCGCATGGTGCGCCGCGCGCCGGTTCTGGCGACGCCGGAAGGGCTTTATGACGAGTTTGCCGCTCGTTTCCCATATGACGAGACGGAAGATCAGGAAAACGCTATCGAATCCGTGCGCGAGGATCTGGCGGCCGGTCGTCCGATGGATCGCCTCGTTTGCGGCGATGTCGGTTTCGGCAAGACGGAAGTGGCCTTGCGCGCCGCTTTCTTCGCGGCGATGAACGGGGCGCAGGTGGCCGTGGTCGTGCCGACGACGCTTCTGTCGCGCCAGCATTTCAAGACGTTTTCCGAACGGTTCCGCGGGTTGCCGATAAGGATCGCACAGGCGTCTCGCCTCGTCTCGGCCAAGGAACTGGCGCAAACGAAGAAGGATATTGCCGAAGGCAAGGTCGATATCGTCGTCGGTACCCATGCGCTTCTCGGCGCCGGCATCCAGTTCGCCAATCTCTCGCTGCTAATCATCGACGAGGAGCAGCACTTTGGCGTCAAGCACAAGGAGCGGCTGAAGGACCTGAAGACCGACGTGCATGTGCTGACGCTGTCTGCCACGCCGATCCCGCGCACGCTGCAGCTGGCGATGACCGGTGTTCGCGAACTGTCGCTGATCACGACGCCGCCGGTCGACCGCATGGCGGTGCGCACTTTCATCTCGCCGTTCGATCCGCTGGTGATCCGCGAGACGCTGATGCGCGAGCATTATCGCGGGGGCCAGAGTTTTTATGTCTGCCCGAGGCTGGCGGATCTCGCCGATATCCAGGCCTTCCTGCAGTCGGACGTACCGGAGCTCAAGGTCGCGGTGGCTCATGGCCAGATGGCGGCGGGCGAGCTGGAGGACATCATGAATGCCTTCTATGACGGCAAATATGATGTGCTTCTGTCGACGACGATCGTCGAATCCGGTCTCGACGTGCCGACGGCCAATACGCTGATCGTCCACCGAGCCGACATGTTCGGTCTGGCGCAGCTCTACCAGCTGCGTGGCCGTGTCGGACGCTCGAAGGTGAGGGCGTTTGCGCTGTTCACCCTGCCGGTCAACAAGACGCTGACGCAGATGGCGGATCGTCGCCTGAAAGTGCTGCAGTCGCTCGATACGCTTGGCGCGGGCTTCCAGCTGGCGAGCCACGATCTGGATATTCGCGGCGCGGGCAATCTGCTCGGCGAGGAACAGTCCGGCCATATCAAGGAGGTCGGTTTCGAGCTTTACCAGCAGATGCTGGAGGAGGCGGTCGCTGAGGTGAAGGGTGAGGACGAGATCGTCGATACCGGTTGGTCGCCGCAGATTTCCGTCGGCATCACCACGATGATCCCGGAAAATTATGTGCCGGATCTTCATCTGCGCATGGGCCTCTATCGCCGTCTCGGCGAGGTGCAGGATCTGTCTGAAATCGATGGTTTCGGCGCGGAAATGGTCGACCGGTTTGGACCAATGCCGCCCGAGGTGCAGAACCTCTTGAAGGTCGTTTATATCAAGACGCTCTGCCGCAAGGCGAATGTTGAGAAGGTCGATGCCGGTCCGAAGGGCGTTGTCATCGTCTTCCGCGACAAGCAGTTCCCCAACCCGGCCAATCTCGTCGGTTATATCGCCAAGCAGGGATCGCTCGCCAAGATCAGGCCCGACCAGAGCATTTTCCTCAACCGCGACCTGCCGACGCCAACCAAGCGCCTGACGACTGCGGCGCAGATCATGACGCAGTTTGCGGAGCTGGCGAAGGGGTGAGCCTGTGCCGGGGCTGAAGACGTCTGCCCCGGTATGGACACTATGCTCCCTTGGCGATCCTCGGGTCTCACTTCGTTCGCCCGAGGAGGACGAGTGATTGAACGGACGGGGCGCTGAAAGCTGCCTCGTAAGTTAAGTTTGTAAGTGACACCTCTCAGCGCCCCGTTCGGCAGTTTTTATCCACGACTCCGGTCCCTCTGCCGTTGCCTTGCCGGATGGTGTTCCCCTCGGGTTAAACCCGAGGGTGGCTTGATGGAAAACGGACGGATCCTCGGGTTAAACCCGAGGACTTACCGCCAACACCTCGCTTTGCCGCCGCCGGGCTTTCCGTTTTCACGGACGGACTTGGCTAGAGCCCGGCGAAACCATCCTTGAGGCCACCATGTGTGCCGCACAGGCACGTCCGACGCGCCGTTCGGGCATCAGAAGCGGCAGGCCGGTCCGAAGACCTTGCCGCTTCCCCCGTGTCGCCGGAGGGGGACCATTTTCCGCGGACCCCGGTGGCGACGGTTCACGTCGTCCCTTCACCACCAGCGCCGGTCCCGTCTCGCCGGCACGCCTGCCGGTGTATCCGTGACGGAACGGGGGGGATTGTAGGCATGGGGCGATAGAGCGGGGATGGAAAAATGACTAAGTGACTGAAATACCGTGAAGCCGGGCCGGGATCATCCCCGGCCTCTTGTCAGGACTTCTTGTCTCCGCCATCCGGCGCAATCATTGCGGCGGCCTGAGCGTTGGGGGCAACGGCGGGCGGAAGCGGCGTGCCGCGGATTTTCTCGCGCATCAGGGTCAAAAGACCAGAGCCGATGATCAGGACGATACCGATGACCATGGCTAGATCGATATGATCGCCGAAGACGAGATAGCCGAAGATCACCGCCCAGATCATCTGACTGTATTGGGTCGGTCCGATCATAGTGGCAGGGGCGTGATTTGCCGCATACATGAGAAGGATGGCGGCGAGCGCTGCGAGCAGGCCGTAACCGGCGAGCCAGAGCCATTGTATCGCGGTCGGAGCCATAAAGCCGGGGACGGCAAGGGCGCCGCAGACGACCAGCGTTCCGAGCACGCCTGCGCCGTAAAGCGAAATGTTCTTTTCCGACGGGCCCATGGCGCGGAAAACGACGATCGAGATGGCGCCGCTCAATCCGCCGAAGACGGCGCCGAGATGGCCGATCGACAATTCGCGGAAGCCTGGACGAAGGACCACCATGACGCCGATAAAGCCGATGACGACGGCGGACCAACGTTTTACGCCGACCTTCTCCTTCAAAAAGATTACCGACATGATGGTGACGAAGGAAGGAAGGAGGAAGATCAGCGCAAACGCTTCCGCCATCGAAAGATGTGTGAATGCGGTGACGCTGCCGATCGTGCCGCCAGCCTGTGCAACAAAGCGCAAGAACCAGAGCGGTCGGTTGGTCGTATTGAAGATATCGGCCCAGCGATCTCCCTTCTTCATGATGAAGGGCAAGCCTACCAGGCAGAACGCCGCTCCGAGGAACGACGACTGATAGGGGCTGAGCTGCCCCTCGATCAGCTTGACGCTGGCGTCGCTAAAGGCATAGGCGGCGAATGCCGCAAAGGCGAGGAGAACACCCTTGAGGGTCTGATCTTTCTGCACGAACGTGTCTTTCTCGAAAATCAGATCATGCCCTTGCGGGCTTCGGCCTTGAGTCTCGCGATGTCGCGGAACGCGTCTGCAAGCACGTCGGGCGTCTGGGCGCCGCTGATGGCATATTGCCCGTCCATGATAAAGAAAGGAACGCCATTGACGCCCATCTTCTGGGCTGCATCGATTTCGCCGAGAATGAGGTCCTTGTCTGCATCGGACGCCAGCAGGTTTTCGATGAGCTTGCGGTTCATGCTGCAGCTTTCGGCGATTTCGGCAAGAACGGTGTGGTCACCGACATTTCTTCCGTCTTCGAAATTCGCCTTGAACAGAGCGGTGACAACGCGATCCTGAATTTCTCGGCTTTCCAGTGAGGCCCAATGGATCAGGCGATGGGCATCGAGCGTATTCGGTCCGATTTTTATCGCTTCGAAATTATAACGAATGCCCACTTCCAGGCCGAGCTTGGTGAGCATCTCGTGGCCACGGGCCACTGCTTCCGCGCCGCCGAGTTTTGCTTCGAGATAGGCCTTCTGGTCAACGCCTTCCGGCGGGATGTCCGGGTTCAGCCGGTAGGGGCGCCAGTTCATGTCAATGCCGACTTCGCCCCGCACTTCAGCGATGGCGAGTTCGAGCCTTGCCTTGCCCAGATAACACCAGGGGCAGACGACATCCGAGACGAGGTCGATTGTGACACGCTCCATCGCGCTATCCTCTAAATATGAAAACTTATTGCGCCCGGTTATCCCACCAGGTGTTGAGCTGGTAGCCATAGAGCGGCAAGATTTCGGGATAACTTATATGCTTGCGTCGCGCTACCCATTGATTGGGTACATGATAGAGCGGCACGATATAGTGACCGGAAAGTAGCAGCCGGTCATAGGCCCGCACCGATGCCTGGAAATCCTCCTTCGAGCGGGCCGTCAGCATGGCGTCGATCAGGCGGTCGATGTCCGGGTCTGCCGTTCCAGCGAAATTGAAGCTGCCTTGAGCGTCGCGCGCAGTTGATCCCCAGCGGCCGATCTGCTCGATACCGGGGGACAGGGAGGACGGATAGGACTTGATGATTACGTCGTAGTCGAAGCTCGACGAGCGGGCCTGATATTGCGAATCATCGACGGTGCGGATGCGCATGTCGATGCCGATCAGCCTGAGACTGCGCTGGTAGGTGATGGCGAGCTTTTCCTGGTCCACGGTCTGCGCCATGACTTCGAAGGAGAGCTGACGGCCGCGCTCATCCGACATCCTGCCGTCCTTGATCGTGTAGCCGCCCATTGCCAGGAGATCGACCGCCTTTTTGAGAATGACGCGGTCGGCGCCGGAGCCGTCGGTTTTCGGCAGGTGATAGGTGCCGTCGAGCATTTCCTGTTCGATTCGGTCTTTCGCGGCACCGAGGATGTTCAGTTCGCGCTCATCGGCCGGTCTGCCGAGCGAGGAGAGCGGCGAGCCCTGCCAGAAGCTTTCGGTGCGGGTATAGGCATTTTCGAACAGGTTGCGGTTTGCCCATTCGAAATCGAAGACGAGAGAGAGGCCGGCGCGGACATTAACGTCGGAAAAAAGAACTCTCCGCGTATTAAAGACGAAGCCGAGCATGCCGGTCGGCAGCTGCGGGGTGAACGTATCCTTGATGACGTCACCGTTATGGGCGGCCGGGAAATCATAGGCGCGCTCCCAGTGGGTGGGGCTGCCTTCGAGGTAGACGTCGACTGCGCCTTTCTTGAAGGCTTCGAACATTGTCGATTCCTGCAGGAAATATTCGACCGAGATCCGGTCGTAATTATCGAAGCCAACCTTGGACGGAATATCCTTTCCCCAGTAATCCGGATTGCGCCCGTAAACGATGCGTTCGCCGGGGGCGACGGTCCTGATCAGATAAGGGCCGGAACCGATCGGCGGCTTCAGCGTCGACTGGTCGAACGAATCGGCGTCGATCGCGTGTTTCGGCAGGATAGGGGTGGAACTTGCAAGGATCAGCGGAAATTCGCGGTCGGCCTTTTCGTTGAAGGTGAAGCGCACGCCGTGCTCTCCGACCTTTTCCATTTTTGAAATCCGGTCGAGCCGCGATGAGAAGGGAACGCGACCCTTGTCGCGCAGCACTTCGAGCGAGAAGATCACATCATCCGGCGTTACCGGCTGGCCGTCCGACCAGCGGGCCTTGGGGTTCAGGTTGAACTGGATGAATGTGCGCTGATCGTCCCATTCGACCGATTCCGCCAGCAAGCCGTAAAGCGTGAAGGGTTCGTTGCCCGAGCGGGTCATCAGCGTTTCGTAAATCAGGTTGCCGAAAGCCGGATCCCAGATGCCACGGGCCGTGGTGCGGATGCTCTTGAGGTTGAAGGGATTGAGGCTGTCATAGGTGCCGACCACGCCATAACGAACCGAACCGCCCTTCTTTACCTCGGGGTTGACGTAGTCGAAATTGCGATAGTCTGCGGGCAGGTTCGGCGCGCCGTGCATGGCAATACCGTGAACCGGGGCTGCTGCCAGCGGTAACGGCAGAAAGACCGCAATCAACAATATAAGATAGTGCCGCATAAGAACCCCGATAGGTATCGCCGATTCGCCGCAAAATAGACCAGTCTTGCCCTGCGACCAACCTCGTGCATTCCATAAAACAGCGGTGTTTACCGCTTACGTGTGTTCAAAAATCACGGCAGGGGCTGGATATCGGAGCGGCCGCGATGTAACAGAGGCACAAGAGATGGGGTCATTCAAAAGCCTCATTTGAACCTCAGGTGACACATCAGAACGACGCCCCGAGGGATTGAAGGCTTTGCCGCGTCCTAGGGTTTTCAGGAGACGGATCTCGTTATGAATCTTAAGGCTACCAAAGTTCTGCGGACGGCTATGTCCGCTCTGGCTCTTACCGTTGGCACGGCTGCCATGCCGTTCGCGGCATCGGCGCAGCAGGCCGCAGCACCGGCGGCGCCTGGCGCTCCTCCGCTCGGTTGGTTCAAGACCTGCACCAAGCAGGAAGATAGCGACCTTTGCGTGGTGCAGAACGTTATCCTTGCACAGAACGGCCAGCTGATCACCGCTGTCGGCCTGATCACGCTCGAAGGCAAGGTCAACCGCAAGATCCTTCAGGTGTCTGTACCGACCGCGCGTCTCGTTCCTCCTGGCGTCGTCATGCAGATCGATGGCGGCAAGGGCCAGAAGCTCGACTACACCGTCTGCCTGCCGGACAAGTGCACGGCTGAAGTTCCGCTGACCGACGCCATGATCGCCAGCCTGAAGAAGGGCAACGAGGTCGTCTTCACCTCGATGAACTTCCGTCGCGCTCCGAACCCGATCAAGGTTTCGCTCGGTGGCTTTACCGGCGCGTTCGACGGCCCGGCAATCACCCAGTCGCAGCTGGCTGAAAGCCAGCGTTCGCTGGAAGAAGGCATGCAGAAGAAGGCTGAAGAAGCCCGCAAGAAGCTGGAAGAAGCTCAGTCTGCTGCCAAGCAGGGTCAGTAAGACCTTTCGGACAGACGATTTTCAAGGAAAGGGCGCTCCTTCGGGGCGCCCTTTCTGTTTGTGCTGACGCCTGCTCCCTTTTCGTGGTGAGCCGTGAACAGCAAAAGACCGCGACGACATCAGCGCCGCGGTCTTTTCAATTGTCGGTGTGCCCTAAAGTCGCTCTGTTCGTCAGGAAAGGCGAGCTGAGCTTGTTCAGACCTTGGGATTGTGCGGATGGAACAGCTTGCCCTTTTCGCCGATCAGCACGAAGGCGAGACCGATAATCGAGACGGTGAAAAAGCCCGCGACCATCGGCAGCGCCGTATCGTTGAAGGACTGGCCGATCAAGGCGCCGATTGCAGCACCGCCGACGGTTCCCATGAAGCCGAGCACCGACGATGCCGTGCCGGCGACATGTCCCAAAGGTTCCATTGCCAGCGAGTTGAAGTTCGAGGCTATCCAGCCGAACTGGAACATGGTGAGCGCGAAAAGCAGCAGGAACAGAGGGAAGGGCATGGGCTGCGGGCCAAAAATCTGGATGAGAAGCCAGATCAGTGTGGTGGTGATAAAGCCGATCAGCGCGCCATGCGACAAGCGGCGCATGCCGAAGCGCCCGACAAGCCGCGAGTTGAGGAAGGCCGACAGGGACATGAAGACCGCGACGGCTGCAAATGCCACGGGGAACCAGACGCCAAGACCGTAGATCTGATTGTAGACCTGCTCTGCGGAGTTGATGAAGCCGAACAGGGCGCCCAGGATAAACGTGCTTGCGAGCGTGTAGCAGAGCGCTACCCGGTTGGTCAGCACGATGATGAAGCCGGCCAGTACGGATGAAGCGGTGAACGGGCGCACATCATCCTCATGCAGCGTTTCGGGCAACCGCCTTGCCACCCACCAGGTGACGATAATGCCGACCACCGCGATGAAGGCGAAGATCAGGTGCCAGTTACCGAAGAACAGGACGACCTGGCCGGTTCCCGGAGCAATGATGGGGACGATCATGAAGACCATCATGATGAGCGACATAACTTCGGCCATGGCGCGGCCGCCATAGACGTCGCGAACGATGGAAACCGAAATCACGCGTGTGGCGGCCGATCCGAGGCCCTGAATGAAGCGAAGGATCAGCAGGCCGGCAAAGCTTGGGATAAAAACGACGGCGATGGCGGAGACGATATAGATCCCGAGGCCCGCCAGGAGCGGCTTGCGACGGCCGAACCGGTCGGAAAGCGGCCCGTAGAGCAGTTGTGCGACGCCGAAGCCGAACAGATAGGCAGAGACCACATACTGGCGATGGTTGGGGTCTTCGACGCCGAGCGATTCGCCGATCTGCTGCAGGCCGGGAAGCATGATGTCGATGGCCAGTGCATTCAGCGCCATCAGCGCCGCCATCATTGCAATGAATTCAGTTTTGCCGACGCCTTGAAGGCGCGCAGACGGATTTTGTGAAGGATTTGTCACAACCATTTCCTTAAGAATGGGAAAGGCGCCGCGGGGGCGGCGCCTTCCTAAAAATATTGGTCGTCCGGATTGACCGTTCAGGCTGCGCGTACGTTTACGCCCTGGCCTTCAAAATGGCTCTTGAGTTCGCCGGACTGGAACATTTCGCGGACGATATCGCAGCCGCCGATGAACTCACCCTTGACGTAGAGCTGCGGAATGGTCGGCCAGTTGGAATAGTCCTTGATGCCCTGACGGATTTCCGCGTCTGCAAGCACGTTGATGCCCTTGTAGTCGACGCCGAGGTAGTCGAGGATCTGGACGACCTGGCCGGAAAAACCACACTGGGGAAACTGCGGTGTGCCCTTCATGAAAAGCACGACGTCGTTGGTCTTGATTTCGTTGTCGATGAGATCGTTAATGCCGCTCATATCATATCCTTTCACATGCGGTTTCAAGGACCGCTGCGCTGCGCGTTGCCCTTAAATAGCAAGGCAGCCTTATTAATTCCAGCGCTGAATGCCAAATGCCCGGCGCAAAAGATGCAAACCTAGCGGCTGCGTTGCCTGCTACGGCTGGCCGTCGTCCGGCGTTTGCTAACCTGCTTGCGAGCGGGTTTGGCGTTGCGCGTGGTTGCCGCCTTCCGCTTGGTCGCACTCGTCGTCGTCGATGCTGGCTTTGCGGCGCGTTTCTTGCGCTTGCTTGCCGTCTTGCCGTGCGACTTGCCGAGCAATTCCTTGACCAGGCTTTCGACGACGCCGGTGACGATCTGGTTGACGAGGCTGTTCATGACGTCAATCCGCAGGAGCCGAGGTTTGAAGCGCCAGCGCGTGCAGCACGCCGCCCATATTGCCCTTCAGCGCATCGTAGACCATCTGGTGCTGCTGCACACGGCTCTTGCCGCGGAAGGCTTCCGCCACGACTTCGGCTGCGTAATGATCACCGTCGCCTGCAAGATCCCTGATGGTGACCTTGGCGCCGGGAATGCCCGCCTTGATCATGTCTTCGATTTCGCCGGGTCGCATGGGCATGCAGTTATGTCCTTCTTGTTTCTCCCGGAATCGCTGCCGGGAGCTTGTCCGTTTGAACACTGCCTCAAACTTTCGGCCCGGTCAAAGCGACAATGCCGGCGAAGATTACTCTTCGCCGGCATTGTCATCAATTCACAGAACCTTGCGAGGCGATTATGCCATGAAGGCGTTTAGGCCATGAAGGATGGGAACCACTTTTCGTGCGCTGCGGTCAGGTCGCTGACGGCGACGTTGACGACGCCTTCGACAACCAGCGCTTCACCGCCGACCTTGCCGAGCGTGCGGAACGGAACACCGGCGCTTTCGGCGCTGGCCTGGACGAAGTTTGCAAGATCGGCCGAAACGGCGATGACATAACGAGCCTGGTCTTCGCCGAAGAGAAGCGCGTGTGCCGGTCCCTGCTGGTCGGCGAGGCTTACCGTCATGCCCTTGTTCGACGCCATTGCCATTTCGGCAAGAGCGAGGCCAAGGCCGCCCGAGGAAATGTCGTGGCAGGCGGTGACCTGGGCATTGCGGATGACTGCACGGACGAATTCACCATTGCGGCGCTCGGCGACGAGATCGACCGTCGGGGCAGGGCCATCGGTCGAATCGAGCACGTCGCGCAGGTAGATCGACGAGCCGAGGTGGCTGCCGTCGGTGCCGATCATGATCAGCACGTCGCCATCCTTGGCCGAACCGACACGGGCCATCTTCTGCCAGTCGCCCATCAGGCCGACGCCGGCAATGGTCGGGGTCGGAAGAATGGCAACGCCGTTGGTCTCGTTGTAGAGCGAGACGTTGCCGGAGACGATCGGGAAGTCGAGCGCGGTGCAGGCTTCGCCGATGCCCTTGATGGCGCCGACGAGCTGACCCATGATTTCCGGCTTTTCAGGGTTGCCGAAATTGAGGTTGTCGGTGGCCGCCAGCGGCTCTGCGCCGGTGGCGACGATGTTGCGCCAGCATTCGGCAACCGCCTGCTTGCCGCCTTCATACGGATCGGCTTCGACGTAACGTGGGGTAACGTCGGAGGAGAAGGCGAGCGCCTTCGACGCATGGCCTTCGACGCGCACGACACCGGCATCGCCGCCCGGAAGCTGCAGCGAGTTGCCCTGGATCAGCGTGTCATACTGTTCCCAGACCCAGCGACGGCTGGACTGGTTCGGCGAGCCGACGAGCTTGAGGAGTGTGTCGTTGTAATCGGAAGGTTCTGCGACCTGCGAAGCGGGCAGGGCGTCGCGGACGGTGTGCTGGATCCATGGACGGTCATATTCCGGTGCCTGATCGCCGAGATCCTTGATCGGCAGGTCGGCAACTTCTTCGCCCTGATGAATGACGCGGAAACGCAGGTCGTCGGTGGTTTTGCCGACGATTGCGAAGTCGAGACCCCACTTAACGAAGATCGCCTTGGCGACTTCTTCCTTGGACGGCTCGAGAACCATGAGCATGCGCTCCTGGCTTTCCGAGAGCATCATTTCATAGGCGGTCATCTGCTCTTCGCGGACCGGGACCTTGTCGAGGTAGAGCTCGATGCCGAGGTCGCCCTTGGCGCCCATTTCGACGGCCGAGCAGGTGAGGCCGGCGGCACCCATATCCTGGATGGCGATGACCGCGCCGGTCTTCATCAGTTCGAGGCAGGCTTCGAGCAGGCACTTTTCGGTGAAGGGGTCGCCGACCTGAACCGTCGGGCGCTTTTCTTCGATCGACTCGTCGAATTCAGCAGAGGCCATCGTGGCTCCGCCGACGCCGTCGCGGCCGGTCTTTGCACCGAGATAAACGACCGGCAGGCCGACGCCCTTGGCTTCGGAGAGGAAGATGCCGTCGGACTTTGCAAGGCCTGCCGCAAAGGCGTTGACGAGGATGTTGCCGTTGTAGCGCGGATCGAACTCGACTTCACCGCCAACGGTCGGTACGCCGAAGGAATTGCCGTAACCGCCCACACCGGCAACAACGCCCGAGACGAGATGCTTGGTCTTGGCATGGTCGGGAGCGCCGAAACGCAGGGCGTTCATCGCTGCAATCGGACGCGCGCCCATGGTGAATACGTCGCGCAGGATGCCGCCGACGCCGGTCGCCGCACCCTGATAGGGTTCGATATAGGACGGGTGGTTGTGGCTCTCCATCTTGAAGACGACGACATCGCCATCATCGATATCGACGACGCCGGCGTTTTCGCCCGGTCCCTGGATGACGCGACGGCCCTTGGTGGGCAGCGTGCGCAGCCACTTCTTGGAAGACTTGTAGGAGCAGTGCTCGTTCCACATGGCAGAGAAAATGCCAAGCTCGGTGAAGCTCGGTTCGCGTCCGATCAGATCAAGGATGCGCTGGTACTCATCCGGCTTGAGGCCGTGAGAGGCGATGAGTTCCGGGGTGATCTGGCGGGAATTGGAGATCGTCATCTTTTATCCTGGAATGGCTGCCGGTCGGGGGCTTTTGGCGCCTCTTTAACCTAACTATCGCGCGAGTGCGACAGGAAAATCGGCCCGGCCGGATGAAGGCCGGGGATTGCTACGTGCTATGTTTCGAAATCGCAGATGGTTGCTTCTAGGCGAGGCTGTCATAACCGCCGGAGCCATTGTCCAGCAGGCTTCGCACGATCCTGAGGCCATCATTGACTTCCTGCCTGGAGCTTGGCGAGGAAAAGCCGATGCGGACGCGATGGATTATCTTTTCCGACCTGCCTGCCTTGAATTCCGCTTCGTCGTCGAGCAACAGGCCGTCGGCATAAGCGGCATTCTTGAATGTGGCGGAAAGCCAGGGATCCGGCAGCTTAAGCCAGAAGAAGGGAATGTCGGGATTGGAGTTGAGGTCGTAACCGGCGAGAATTTCGCGGGCCATGGCTTCACGGACGTTGATCTCCGCGCGACAGCGCTCCCAGATCACATCGGCCGCGCCGCTGAGCACGAGGCGGGCACTCAGTTCGGCGAGGAGGAAAGGCATGCCGCCCGTCGTCATTTTGTGCGCGACCCGTACACGCTGGGCTAAGTGAGGCGGGCAGGCGACCCACCCGCCACGGATGCCGGCGGATACCGATTTCGACAGGCCATCAACAACGAATGTCCGCTCCGGTGCGAGCGTCGCGATCAGTGGAATGTCTCCCTTGTCCATGGCGCCGTAAAGATTGTCCTCGATCAGCCAGACATTGTATTTGCGTGCGATGGCAGCGATGGCTTCTCTCCGCTCGAGCGGCATGGTTGCCAAGGTCGGGTTCTGCACCGAGGACATGAAGAAGGCGATCTTCGGATGCTCCTGCACGCAGGCTCGCTCGAAATCGTCCGGAATGACGCCGTGTGCGTCCGAATTGACCAGCGATATTCGTCGACCGACGAGGCCGGCGGCGCGGCTTACCTGGGAATATGTATGGTGCTCGAAAGCGATCCTGTCTCCCGGGTTGGTCAGGACGGCAATGATCGACATGATCCCGGCATGAGCGCCCAGTGTCGGGACAATTGAGTCTGGCGCGGGAGCCCAGTCGCCATAGCTCAGCCAGCGAACACCGGCCTGCTGCCAATGATCGGGCGAAGTGCGGGTGTAGCCGGCAACGTCGTGCGGACAGTCGCGCATGATTTCTGATGTTATCTCCGCGATTGTCTCGCTCTGGCCGAGATCGGGAGCGGCTGTGCTGTCGAAGCGGATCTTGCCCGACGGCGCCTGCAGCGGCCGTGTGCCGGCAATGCTGGTGGATACGGGATATTGATCATCCTGTGTGCCTTCGTCGTCGCGTTTCAAGACGTAGGTGCCGCGCCCGACCTCGCCATTGACCAGCCCTCTTTCATGAAGAAGCGAATAGGCGCGGCTGACCGTGCCGATTGTCACCCCAACATCGTAGGCGAGGTTTCGTTGTGGCGGAAGCTTGCTGCCCGACGGCAAGTCACCGGTTTCGATGGCCTTTTCCATCTGGTCGGCCAATCGGGTGTAGAGCGGGCCGGAGCCCTCCTGAAGATCTGGAAGCCATTTTGTCATAGTGACAATGATTACATTGCGGTGATTTTTGAGTCAATGTATCCACAATGCAGGCAATGCAACGAAACGCCAACAGGTGCGAAATGCGCAAGTATGACGAATATCTCGTTACAATAGATACAATTTATCCCGATCGCTACGAACGCGAGGCGGCCTTCTATGTCGCCAAGGATCTGCTACCGGAAGCGACCATGACGGTTCGATTGGGTGTCATTGCCGGATTGATCGATGCGCTGAAGAATGCGTTGACGCGGCGCTCAGGACGGGCGGCTCTCCTTGATATGGACGAGAGCCAGCTACGGGATATCGGCGTGACGCGGATTGCAGCCAAGCGCGAAGCCGGGAAATCCTGGTTCCTGGGCTGAGAATGCGGGCTTGAAATATTCAGTGCAATTTCGAACGCGAACTTGGTCCCCTCATTCGCGCGAATTGCACCGGGCACCTGTAGCAGGTGCAAGCGGCCTGTCCGGCATCCCAACCGCCGGACGGGCCCTTTTTACGTCAGCAATTGCTGTTGCCGGCCGCCCAACGCTTGACGTCGGCGCCAACGCGTGTACCGAGCTGTTCGTTCATTACAGGGCCGAAGGCGCTCAGGCGCGCAGGTTTGCCCTCCGCCTGGACGACGAGGAGCGGGCGAATGTCGGATGAGCCCTTGCGGGTGAGGAGGATGCGCGGACGTCCCGAGAAGGACGACAGTTCCGGCGCGAAGGCGTAGGACTTGAAGGCAGCGTCACCTGACTTGAACCAGCAGCGGTTTGCGGCAACAGCAACCTTTTCCATGATGTCCAGCGCCGATGGGCTGGATTGCGCAACGGGCTTGGCCTGACACGCAGCCAGCGCTGCGGCGAGAACGGTTACAGAAATTGCAGTCGAAATGCGGCAGGCCATCTGCGTGCGTTCCCAAAAATGGCTGATAAAGCAAGCGTCGGCCTTTTTTGCCGACGCCCGTGTGAGGATCAGGCTGCGATGACGTCCAGCGCGGATGCGAAGATACCGCGACCGTCGCTGCCGCCATGGGCGGCTTCGATCAGGTTTTCCGGATGGGGCATCATGCCGAGAACGTTGCCGCGGGCATTGACGACACCGGCAATATCTTCGATCGCGCCGTTGGGGTTTGTGCCTTCGGCGTAGCGGAAGACGACCTGGCCATTGCCGTTCATCGACTTCAGAGTTTCCTGATCGACGAAATAGTTCCCCTCATGGTGCGCGACAGGGCAGCGGATGACCTGGCCCTTTTCATAGGCACGGGTGAAGTCGGTCTCGGCATTGACGATTTCGAGCTTCACTTCCTTGCAGACGAATTTCAGCGAGGAATTCATCATCAGCGCGCCGGGAAGCAGGCCTGCCTCGACGAGGATCTGGAAGCCGTTGCAGACGCCGAGAACCTTGATGCCCTTTTCCGCCTTTTCCTTGATCGCCTGCATGACCGGCATACGGGCAGCGATTGCGCCGCAGCGCAGATAGTCGCCGTAGGAGAACCCACCCGGAATGACGATCAGGTCGACGTCATCGGGAATGCTCGTCTCCGTCTGCCAGACGGTGATCGGCGCCTTGCCGGAAATCTTGGTGAGGGCGGCGATCATGTCGCGATCGCGGTTGAGGCCTGGGAGCTGGACGACGGCTGACTTCATGGCTGTGGTTCAAACCTTGCTTGGGCTTCCTGGAACTCCCGCAGTTCCAGGCGGTTTTCGATACGGTCGAGGCGCAACTCATGCCGCGCCAAAGTTGTATTTATGTTGAGAATATCCTGATGCAGCGGAACCATCGTTCCCCGCATCGCATTTATCTCTGCTTTCAACTCTCGCTGGCCTAGCTTGAGATCACCCAGGTCTGCATGAATGCGCTTCATAAGTTCATACATGAGTTCACTGGTGACTTCGGCCATCACACGCTCCGCAACCTTTAGTCGATTGCGATAGTGTAGTTCTCAATCACCGTGTTAGCCAGAAGCTTTTCGCACATGGCCTTGAGGTCGGCTTCCGCCTTGGTCTTGTCGGCTGTGTCCAGCTCAAGATCGAAGACCTTGCCCTGGCGGGCCTGGTGAACGCCTTCGAAGCCGAGGCTGCCGAGGGCACCTTCGATGGCCTTGCCCTGGGGGTCGAGAACGCCGTTCTTGAGCGTGACGGTTACACGTGCCTTGATCACTGCAAAATACCCCTGATTACTTGACCAGAACCGGACCCGTTCCGCGGATCGGTTCGTTTTCATTGATGATGCCCAGACGGCGGGCGACTTCGGAATAGGCTTCGAGAAGGCCGCCGAGATCGCGGCGGAAACGATCCTTGTCCATCTTTTCCTTCGTCTCGATGTCCCAGAGGCGGCAGCTATCAGGGGAAATCTCGTCGGCCAAGATGATGCGCATCATATCGCCCTCGTAAAGGCGACCGCATTCGATCTTGAAATCGACGAGCTGGATACCAACGCCAAGGAAGAGTCCGGAGAGGAAGTCGTTGACGCGTATGGCGAGCGCCATGATGTCGTCAAGCTCGGCCGGATTGGCCCATCCGAAGGCGGTGATATGCTCCTCGGAAACCATCGGGTCGGCGAGCTGGTCAGACTTGTAATAGAATTCGATGATCGAGCGGGGCAGGACGGTGCCTTCCTCGATGCCAAGGCGCTCCGACAGCGAGCCGGCGGCGACATTGCGCACGACGATCTCAAGCGGGATCATCTCGACTTCCTTGATCAGCTGCTCGCGCATGTTCATCCGGCGGATGAAATGGGTCGGGATGCCGATCTTGTTCAGGTGGGTGAACAGGTATTCGGAAATGCGGTTGTTGAGCACGCCCTTGCCGTCGATGACATCATGCTTCTTCTTGTTGAAGGCTGTAGCGTCGTCTTTGAAGAACTGGATCAGCGTGCCGGGCTCGGGTCCTTCATAGAGGATCTTGGCCTTGCCCTCGTAAATACGGCGGCGACGATTCATGGTATTCTTATCTCGTTCTAAGGCGGCCTGAGCGGCTGCAATCATATTTGAAGCGGTCCCATATCGGAAAAGTTTCCTTTTCACAATGCAGACGTCCGCTGGCAGGCGATTTGCCCTGTATTCGGCATGCGAAGAATCACTGCCAACATACTATATCGGTTTGACCGGCTTTTTTCCGGCACCGCCGACTTTCCACGGCAGATAGGTTGTCGAACTCCATCTTTCCATAGCGCTGCAATCGGTTGGGTTCCAATCAAGCGTCCTGCGGGGCCTCCAGGGCTACCGATTGCAAAAGGGGGGAATGCTCTTATTTAACTATTCTAATGTTGCCGTGGGAGGAAAACATGAGTGGCATGAGTGATCGTGAAAAGGCGTTCGAAAACAAGTTCGCGCACGATGAGGAGTTGAAATTCAGGGCATTGTCGCGGCGTAACAAACTGGCCGGGCTCTGGGCGGCGGAAATGCTCGGAAGGCCGGACCGGGATGCCTATGCAAGGGAAGTGATCGTTGCGGATTTTGCGGAAGCCGGACATGAGGACGTCTTTCGCAAGCTGAGGCAGGATTTCGATGCAGCCGGGATTGCAGTGTCGGATGCGGAGATACGCATGAAGATGCTCGATCTGCTGACTGAAGCTTCTGCCCAGGTGGAGAACCAGTAGCGCATCAGGCGACGGCCGTGAACCAGACGTAGCGGTTTCGCCCCTGCCGCTTGGCTTCATAAAGCGCTATATCGGAGTTTCGCAGCAACTGGCGTACGTCGATTGCGTCGCCGCGCTGGGAGGCAATGCCGATACTGGCGCCAACGCGGCAGCGATGCCCCTCATAGATCATCGGCTCGCGCAGGGCGTCGATCATGCGGGTGGCCACAGATGATGCCGGCTCCTCGACGGCGCGCAGCTGCGACACAACGACGAATTCGTCGCCGCCGACACGGGCAATGAAGTCATCTTCGCTCAGTGTTCTGCGCAGCGTGCGAGCAGTATGGACCAGCATCGCATCTCCCGCGTCGTGACCGAGCCGGTCATTGATCTGCTTGAAGCGATCAAGGTCGACATGGAGGATCGCGATGCCTGCCTCGCTGCCGCTGTATTGCGTTGCCATCCGGTCCAGCACCTCGTCAAGATAACGGCGGTTCGGGAGCTCGGTCAGGTAATCATGCATGGCACTGTGCTCGATCCGGTCCTTGGCGGCCTCCAGTTCGATGTTTCTGGCTTCGGCCAGAATTCTGGCACGCTCCAGTTCGTGATGCAGCCCGACATCATCGGTGACATCCCAGTTCGCACCAACCGTCATCTTGTGGCCGTTCCCGTCCTGAAAGGTCATGGTGCGCGCGCGAATTATGCGATCGGAGCCATCGCGGAGAACGGCGCGGTACTGATCCGAAAAGCGGTCGCCGTTTTGCATATGTTCATCGACGTTTTTCAAGACACGTTCGCGATCGGCCGGATGCAAAAAGGTTTCCCACAATCCGCCGACCCTGACGTCTTCGCGCCGACCGACTCCATAGATGCGATACATGCGGTCATCCCAATCGACGACACCGGTTGTGAGGTCACATTCGTAAGTGCCGATGCCTGATATTTCGAGGGCCATGTCCAGGCGTCTTGCCATGCGCGCCGTGGCCTCCTCGGCCTGCTTGCGGGCCGTGATATCCGTATCCGTCCCAACGATGCGCGTCGGCTTGCCGTCGGCGTCCCATTCGACGCAATCGCCGCGGCACTCGATCCAGACCCAATGGCCGTCTTTGTGGCGCTCGCGATATTCAAACACCGTATAGTCCGGATCGCCTTCATTCTGCCGGTCGATGCAGTGGATTACGTGATCCCGATCATCCGGATGGAGGAGATCGAGCCACGCCTGAGTGCTTTCGGGAAGAGGATCATCCTCGGTCATGCCACGGATCCGCCGCCATGTCGGCGAATAGTATTTCTCTCCGCGTTTCCAATCATGGTCCCAGACGCCTGTCGACGACCCGACGAGCGCCTTGTTCCAACGGCTTTCCCAGATGTCGAGATCCGCAAACCTTGTCTTCAAAGCTGTTATGTCGACGAACGAGGCTGCGACGAGATAAGGCGTGTCCAGCCCTGTCGGCGCCGGAGCAAGATGGACGAGAGCCCATCGCAGCGTACCGTCCGGCTGCGGCAGGCGCAGTTCCATCTGACCATCAGCGGCAGCCTTGCAGCGGCGAAGCCCGGCGAGAAAATCCGAACGGTCTTCGATATCGATCAGATCGGTGAAAAATTCCACCTCGAAGGGGCACCAGTTCGCCTTGAGAGCCTTGTTCGCATGGTGCAGTCGCGCCTGCCAATCGAGCAGTGCTACGGGAAGGGGAATGGCGTCAAAGAGGCCGGTCAGCGAGCCGGCGTCTCTCGAAGGTGATATCGTCGGGCCGGCATAGAAGACTGGTTTGGATGACATCTGTTCGCCTACATTCGCAGGAATTGCGCAATGTTAGTGAATTCGAATTAAGGCAACTTTAAAATTGTCTATCGAAAGCGAAATTACGACGTCGGGTTGTGCGCTGCACATCGCCAGAGGTCAGGCTTTCAGTCGGCTCAGAAATTGGGCAAACACCATCGTGCCTTCAGGCCACGGGCCGTGGCCCGACTCGGAATTGATGTGGCCAGATTCGCCTGCGTCGATCAGGAGCGAATCCCAGGCGTTGGTAATGTCGCCGGCGTGATCATAGGAGCCGAAGGGGTCGTTTCGGCTGGCAATCGTAACGGCGGGAAAAGGAAGCGGATCACGCGGATAGGGGCCGAATGTCATCAGGTGTTTCGGCCTGATCTTCGGGTTCTGCACATCCGGCGGCGCAACGAAGAATGCGCCGGCCACCGGCTTTTTGAAATGTGGGATGGCATGGATCGCCGTTGGAACGCCGAGCGAATGAGCGACCAGCACAACCGGTTTCGTCGAGGCGTTGACCTCCTCGACGAGACGCTGGATCCAGTCTTCCTTTACCGGCTTCGACCATTCGGCCTGTTCCACCCGGCGGGCCGTCGCGAGCTTCTGCTCCCAACGGGTCTGCCAATGGTCAGGACCGGAATTGGTGTAACCGGGGATGATGAGGATATCGGCTTCTGATGCTTTCATGCCGCCTATCTGGGCCTTCCCGATTTCTATATCAAGCTTCGCCGAAGACACGATTGAAAATCGTGTCGACATGCTTGGTGTGATAACCGAGATCGAATTTTTCGCGGATCTCCTCCTCGGAGAGCGCTGTGCGGACTTCTTCGTCAGCAAGCAGTTCTTCAAGGAAGTCTGCACCGCGCTCCCAGACCTTCATCGCATTGCGCTGAACGAGACGATAGGAGTCCTCGCGCGAAACGCCCGCCTGGGTGAGTGCCAGAAGTACCCGCTGGCTCATGACCAGACCCTTGAACTTGTTCATGTTCTTCAACATGTTCTCAGGGTAGATGACGAGCTTTTCGATGACGCCGGCCAAGCGGTTGAGGGCGAAATCGAGAGTAACGGTCGTGTCCGGGCCAATGGCGCGCTCGACGCTGGAATGGCTGATGTCGCGTTCGTGCCAGAGGGCAACGTTTTCCATTGCCGGAACGACTGACATGCGCACGAGACGGGAAAGGCCGGTGAGGTTCTCGGTAAGCACCGGGTTGCGCTTGTGCGGCATGGCTGACGAACCCTTCTGGCCCGGCGAGAAGAACTCTTCCGCTTCCAGAACTTCAGTGCGCTGCATGTGGCGGATTTCGATCGCAACGTTTTCGATCGAAGAGGCAATGACGCCGAGGATGGCGAAATACATCGCGTGGCGATCGCGCGGAATGACCTGGGTGGAGACCGGCTCCGGCTTCAGGCCCAGGGCTGCTGCGACATGTTCCTCGACGCGCGGGTCGATGTTGGCGAAGGTGCCGACGGCGCCGGAGATGGCGCAGGTGGCGATCTCTTCGCGGGCTTCGAGAAGGCGTGTCTTGTTGCGGTTCATTTCGGCGTAGAAGCGGGCAAAGGTCAGGCCCATCGTCGTCGGTTCGGCATGGATGCCGTGGCTGCGGCCGATGCGGACCGTATCCTTGTGTTCGAAGGCGCGAGCCTTGAGAGCAGCCAGAACACGATCTATGTCTGCAAGCAGAATGTCGGTGGCGCGCACTAGCTGGACGTTGAGCGTCGTGTCGAGCACGTCCGAAGATGTCATGCCCTGGTGGATGAAGCGGCTATCCGGGCCGACGAATTCCGCCAGATGAGTGAGGAAGGCGATGACGTCATGTTTGGTGACGGCTTCGATCTCATCGATGCGGGCGACATCGAATTCGGCCTTGCCGCCCTTTTCCCAGATCGTTTCTGCCGCGGATTTCGGAATGACGCCGATTGCCGCGAGCGCGTCGCAGGCGTGGGCCTCGATTTCGAACCAGATGCGAAACTTTGTTTCCGGCGACCAGATGGCGACCATTTCCGGTCGGGAATAACGGGGGATCATGGGCAGCTCGCTTGCTTGGATAGAATTGCCGCCGCTCTATCAAGAAGAACGGCGAAGCTCAATCTTTTTGGGGCGTTGCCCCGTGTTTAAGGCTTTTCAGGCCTCGGCGGCCTTCAAAAGCGCCGAGATGTTGTCGCGATACGCATTCTTGTTCGCGCCCTTGTAGACCGCCGATCCGGCGACGAAGACATTGGCGCCTGCCTTGCGGGCTGCGCCGATGGTTTCAGCCGTGATGCCTCCGTCGACTTCAATCTCGATAGGCCTGTCACCGATCAGAGACTTGATACGGGAGATCTTGTCGAGCGCGGATGGAATTAGCTTTTGACCGCCAAAGCCGGGGTTGACGCTCATGACGAGGATGAGGTCGACGTCGTCCAGAACGTCTTCAAGCACCGAGACCGGAGTAGCTGGATTGAGCGTCACGCCAACCTTCTTGCCCAGCGACCGGATCGTCTGCAGCGAACGGTGCAGATGCGGGCCGGCCTCGGCATGGACGGTAATGCCGTCGCATCCGGCCTTGGCGAAGGCTTCGAGATAGGGGTCGACCGGGGCAATCATCAGATGGCAATCGAAGAAGGCGTCCGTATAGCGGCGCAGCGACTTGATGACATCGGGACCGAAGGAGATATTGGGGACGAAATGGCCGTCCATGACATCGAGGTGAACCCAGTCTGCGCCTGCCTCGACGACGTCTGCGACCTCCTGGCCGAGTTTCGAAAAATCGGAAGCTAGAATGGAGGGGGCGATGCGAAGCGGCAAGGTCATGGACGGATCTCCTGTGTCGTCTGCCGACTAGCATTCCGGGGCGATTGCCGCAATCGTTACTCGGTCGCGGAGGCGGGCGGCAAAAACTCGCCGCCGCGCCATTCCAGAAGACGATAGGGATTGTCCGCCAGTTCGTGCGAAGCATCGAAGCGGATCTGTCCGATTGCGGTCTGGAAGGTGCCGGTTTTGAGGGAGGACAGGAGTTTTCCCCAGTCATTGCCTGCGGATGCTGCTGTCTGGCTGGCCAGTTGGGTTGCGGCATAGGCGGGAAGCGTGTTGCCTTCAGGCTCGATCTGGCGGCTTTCGAGCGATGTTGCAGCGTTGGCGGCAGTCTGGAGTGTCCGGTAAGGTGGCAGCGTGACAGCCAGCGTGCCGTCGCGAAGCACGACCGGCCGGTTGGCGGCCTTCATAACATCGCCGCCGAGAATGGTGAGGGGAATGTTTTCCCTTTCGGCATCGCGGGCAATGACGGCGACATCGTTACGGTCCGCGCCGACGAGTATATGGGTTGCGCCGGCTTTTTGCAGCCGTCTGATGAGGGCTATCTGCTGCTCCTGGCCCGGCCGAAGCGTATCGGTGAACACCGGCGCGATGCCGATCGGTTCGAGTTTCTGGCGGACAGCGCTGACGAGTTCGCGCCCGTAGATGGTGCCGTCGTCGACAAGGGCAATCGGCTCGGCTTTCCAGCGATCGACGATCACCGCCGCGATCTGATCGGCCTCGGCAGTTTCCGATGGAGCCATGCGGAAAAGCGGCCAGCCATTGCGCAAGGCGTCTTCCATCAGGATTCGGGAACGGACGGAAATGGTGATTGCTGCAATCTTGCTGTCGGCCAGCGCCGGCAAAGCGGAGGCCAGCGTTTCGACGCATAGAAATCCGATCGCGATAGAAGCCTTGGCGTCGGCAAGCGTCTTTGCTGCTTCCACGCCGCCGATCTCGTTGCAGGTCTCGTCGATTTCGACAAGTCTGTCGCCTGTGACTTGTGCGGCGGCTCTGGCCCCTTCAAAAACCTGCATGCCGAGCAACGCATAAGGTCCCGTCTTTGGCGCGACGACACCGATGGTGGCGGCCGAGACCGTCGTTGCCGGAGCAACATATCCGAAAGCCGCTGCAGTCAGCAGGATCGCGATATCGAAACGCAGGGAAGGCATGCTTTTCCTTAAGTCCGTGTTCGCTGCAGCTTTAACCCGCAAGGGCATGAGCGTCCAAGCTTTTTCCCGTTTTTGGCAGTTCACGGGCGAAATCTAGCATGATCGTGAGCGGAATCTTGCTATTCGTGTGACAAGACATCGGCGTCGTCTGGCCGGCACGGTCTTTCGACTGCGCTGAGCCAAAAGGAAGGGTGGGTCATGGACAATGCAGCGATCGAGGAAATGTTCGAGGGTCTCGGACCGGTCTCCATCCGACGCATGTTCGGCGGCAAGGGGATCTATCATCAGGGCCTGATCATCGCCCTCGATCTGCGAGATGAAATACTGTTAAAGGCGGATGAGACGAGCGCTCCGGCTTTCCGGGCTGCAGGTGCAGTCCAATGGTCCTATGAAGGTAAAAAGGGGAAACCCGTTCTCATGCCCTATTGGTCCATACCGAATGCGGCGCTGGACGATCCTGACGAGTTGCGAGACTGGGTGCGTATGGCCTTTGAAGCAGCGCTTCGAGTCAATCGCGATACGTGATCGTATTTTCTTCGCAAGTGCGAGAATTAACGTATTGCGGCTTGCAAGACCCAGCGGATATTCTCGTCGGGTAATGGGGGATGTGGTTCGGGCAAGCCCGAGCCGACGACAGCATCCGATGATACTGTAAAATTTTCAATCAAGAGAGCCGTCCTGGACAACCGGGACGGCTTTTTTAGTGGGATTTCAGCAGCGCAAAGGCTTGTGAGGAGAATATCGACAGAGGCGCCGGTGGCTCATTCATGTCGATCCACATCAGATCCGCATGTTTTTCAGGTTCGGTGAGAACCGGCTCGCCGGAAAAATCGTCAGTCACGTAGATCAACGACAGCCAGTGCTGACCTTCCTCTTCAAGAATGCCTTCGATCACGCAGAGAAAGCTGATCTTTCCAATCTTCAGCCCGGTCTCTTCCTCGGCTTCCCGACGCGCAGCGTCTTCTGCCTGTTCCATCATATCGACCTTGCCGCCGACGATGTTCCAGTGACCCGCTTCGGGCGCCTTCAGGCGACGACAGACCAGCACTTTTCCATCGGCGCGGCGGATCACCAGGCCGACTCCAAGGCCAGGAAAATCCTGGCCTGGTTTTGCTAAGGCGGACATTACTTCGCTGCGTTTGCGACGATCAGCATGAAGGCTGGGATATCGTCGCCGAAGCCAACCGGGGTCGGGCCGTCATCATGGTCGCGATAACGGCGGCGATCACGGTTGTCGTCATTGGCAGGATTGACACGGCGCTCGCGGCCGCGGTTGTTCGCAGGCTGATTTTTCTTGTCAGAACGACGTTCCGACTTCGTATTTTCCAGAACTGCTTCCACGCTTGCCTCTTCAGTGACGATTTGCTTTTCCTGCTGCTGCGGTGCTGCTGCAACGGCTGCCGGTTGTTCGTGACGGCTGCCACGGTTGCGGTCTTTACCACCGCGATCCCGGCCGCCCTTGCGTCCGCCGCGATCGCTGTCATGGCTTTCCATGGCGGCTGGCAGTGCGGAGAGATCACCGTTCTCCCACTCGATCTTTTCGCCGATCAGCTTTTCGATCGCATCGAGATATTTCGAGTCGGATTTGGTGACGATGGTGAACGCGCGACCCGAACGGCCGGCACGGCCGGTACGGCCGATGCGGTGAACGTAGTCTTCCGAATGGATCGGAACGTCGAAATTGAAGACGTGGCTGACATCAGGGATATCCAGCCCACGGGCGGCCACGTCGGACGCGACGAGCAGGGTGATCTGGTTGTCCTTGAAGCCAGCCAGCATCGTCGTGCGCGAGCGCTGGTCCATGTCGCCATGCAGAGCGCCGACCGAGAAGCCGTGGCGCTCCAGCGAGCGGAACAGGTCGGCGACGTCCTTCTTGCGGTTGCAGAAGATGATCGCGTTCTTCAGGTCGTCCTGAGCCTTGATGAGTTCGCGCAAGACGGCGCGCTTCTCGTAATCCTTGTTGTGTGCAGCAACGAGGCGCTGCGTCACGGTCTTGGCAGTCGAAGACGGCTTGGCGACTTCGATACGTTCCGGGTTCTGCAGGAAACGGTCTGCCAGTTTCTGAATTTCCGGCGGCATCGTGGCCGAGAAGAACAGCGTCTGGCGGGTGAACGGGATCATCTTTGCGATCCGTTCGATATCCGGGATGAAGCCCATGTCGAGCATGCGATCGGCTTCGTCGATGACGAGGATTTCGACGCCGGTCATCAGCAGCTTGCCGCGCTCGCAATGGTCGAGCAGGCGGCCGGGCGTGCAGATCAGAACATCGGCGCCGCGCTCAAGCTTGCGATCCTGTTCCTCGAAGGAAACGCCGCCGATCAGCAGGGCGACGTTGAGTTTGTGATTCTTGCCGTATTTTTCGAAGTTTTCCGCAACCTGGGCTGCGAGTTCCCGGGTCGGCTCCAGAATGAGGGTTCGCGGCATGCGAGCCCGTGCCCGACCCTTTTCCAGAAGTGTCAGCATCGGCAGGACGAAGGAAGCTGTCTTGCCCGTTCCTGTCTGTGCGATACCGCAAATGTCCCGGCGCTGCAGCGCATGCGGGATGGCTCCGGCTTGGATAGGCGTGGGTATCGTGTAGCCGGCGTCGGTGACGGCGTTAAGAACTTTCTGGCTCAGGCCAAGATCAGCAAAAGTGGTCAATGGAAATACTATTCCGTTCCGTTCAAGAAGAACATGATCCGTCGCTACGCTCAAATGGGGCGACAACAGGGCGCGACATATGACCAAAATGCTGGAAAGTCAAGAAAACCCGCCAGGGTGGCAGTGGTTTTGGTGAATGAAAGCAACCGCGCGGCGATACGCCGCGTAAACGGCTGACCTTGCTACTCGAGATACGTTGTGAGCTTCATGCCGGCATTGAGGAAATGCATCGGATCAACTGCCTGTCCATTTCGGCGCACTTCGTAGTGAACATGGGGACCGGTCGAACGTCCGGTCGACCCGGCGCGACCGATTACATCGCCCGTCTTTATCTCGTCTCCGACATTGACCAGGATTTTCGAAAGGTGGCCGAAACGGGTCGAAATGCCGTAACCATGGTCGATCTCGACCATGTTGCCGTAACCACCGGCAGCGCCTGCTGCGACGACCTTGCCGGCGCCGGTGCTCTTCACTTCGTCGCCGGTCTGGGCGGCAAAATCTATACCTGCATGCAATGCGAGACGACCAAGGAAGGGATCGACCCTGTTTCCAAACCGGCTGGTGACCGGTTGTCCGGGGGCCGGACTGGAAAACGGAAGGTCGCGCGCTGTTTCGCGCACGCTTTCCAGCCGCGTCAGTGCCGCATCAAGATCGTCTAGCGACGCGTCGAAGCGATTGCCGGGAAGGCGAGGTTCGACATATGGCCCACCGATGCCATTTTGTCTAACTGTTGACGGATCCAGATCAACGCCGCTTCGCAGCAGGATCGTGGTGATGGCATTTGCCGCTTCGGACGCTCCCGTCGTCAGGCTCGTGATCTTCGTCAGCTGTTGGCTTTCGAGCGTCTTGAGGGACAGAGTGACCTTGGAAAAAATCCGGTCGGCACGATCGGCGGCGCCTTCACACAAGCCGGTGCCGGTCACGGGGGAGAGGACTGCCAGTCTGGTTTCAGTTTCGCCGCCTTGCAGTATCTTGGCGATTGCGGCAGAGCCTCCGGACAAGGAAGCCCTGCGTCCGTCACCGGTGGGAGCGAAGGCAGGGATTTCAGCGGCAGGGGGCTCTGCCCCCGGCTGAAGGCCTGTTTCTTCGGCGCGATCCAGAAGTGAGCCGAGCTTGGTGTGGCGGGAGAACAGCGCGTCCTGTTGCTCAAGCAGTTTTTCGACTTTCTTTTCCACGACTTGCTGATCGAGCAGCTGGCGCGAGGTAATGCGGTCCAGCTGCGCACGCAGGGCTGCAATACGGTCTTCATAGTCATGCTGCATGCGGGCCTGGCGGGCGATCGTTGCTCCGATCAGGTCATCGCGGATTACCAGATAAGATGTAGCCCCGAGGTAACCTATCGTCAGAATGCTTGCAAAACATACGGTCAAGGCGATCATCCAGGGGCGGATGGTCATATGACGGATTTTCTCGCCACTTGCGAGAATGAGGACATGATTCGCAGCCCGTTTTCCAAAAACCTTGTTTTCGGCTCGGTGCGTCACGTATTGCTCCTGAAAAGGCTGAATCAAATCCGATGCTTGCTTGAGGGGATTACACATCCTTAAGGTTAATGAAGTCTTGTGTATCAGGAATTGGTTAGCGATCGCGCGATGCCGTTGGGGCAAGGGGATCACTTTTAAAGTGATTATGCCAAAGAACGGTGCTAGACGCCGTTTCGCAACTTAAAAACACATCCACAGAGTAGAGAGATGTCCAGGTTCAAGTCCGATTTCCTTCGCACGCTCGATGAGCGCGGCTTCATTCACCAGATCTCCGACGAGGCAGGTCTCGACGAACTGTTCGCCAAGGAAACCGTGACGGCCTATATCGGCTTCGACCCGACGGCGCCTTCTCTTCATGCCGGCGGACTTATCCAGATCATGATGCTGCACTGGATGCAGCAGACCGGTCACCGGCCGATCTCGCTGATGGGCGGCGGCACCGGCATGGTCGGCGATCCGTCGTTCAAGGACGATGCCCGCCAGCTGATGACGATCGACACGATCGAAAGCAACATTGCCTCGATCAAGCGCGTTTTCGCCAATTACCTTTCCTACGGGGAGGGCGCGAAGGATGCCATGATGATCAACAACGGCGACTGGCTGCGCGAGATCAACTACCTTGAATTCCTGCGGGATGTCGGTCGCCATTTCTCGGTCAACCGCATGCTGTCCTTCGACAGCGTCAAGACGCGCCTTGACCGGGAGCAGTCGCTGTCCTTTCTCGAATTCAACTACATGATCCTGCAGGCTTACGACTTCGTAGAGTTGAACAAGCGTTACGACTGCCGTCTGCAGATGGGCGGCTCGGATCAGTGGGGCAATATCGTCAACGGCATCGATCTCGGTCACAGGATGGGCACGCCGCAGCTCTACGCGCTGACCTCGCCACTTCTGACGACCGCCTCAGGCGCCAAGATGGGCAAGTCGCTGAACGGCGCTGTCTGGCTGAA
Organism: Agrobacterium sp. Ap1; assembly: GCF_017313375.1. Taxonomy (NCBI): domain Bacteria; kingdom Pseudomonadati; phylum Pseudomonadota; class Alphaproteobacteria; order Hyphomicrobiales; family Rhizobiaceae; genus Agrobacterium; species Agrobacterium sp. Ap1. The sequence continues at coordinate 79,822 of NZ_JAFLMY010000005.1, read as the reverse complement.
CCCCGACATGTTGTCGGCCTATGATTTCTGGCAGTACTGGCGTAATACCGAGGATGCCGACGTTTCGCGCTTCCTCAAGCTTTACACGACGTTGCCGATGGACGAGATCGCACGGCTTTCGGCGCTGGCTGGTTCTGAGATCAACGAAGTCAAGAAGATCCTCGCGACCGAAGTGACGGCCATGCTGCACGGTCGCGAAAATGCCGAGCAGGCGGCAGAAACGGCTCGCAAGACCTTCGAGGAGGGTGCGCTTGCCGATAATCTGCCGTCGATCGATGTTGCAAAGGGCGAGCTGGAAGCCGGGGTCGGCCTGCTGGCGCTGATCGTAAAGGCTGGTCTTGCCGCATCGAATGGTGAAGCCCGTCGTCACGTTCAGGGCGGTGCGGTGCGGATCAATGACGTGGCGGTTTCCGACGAGCGCAAGGTGATCGGTTCCGGCGAAGTGACTGCCGATGGCGTGATCAAGCTGTCGCTCGGCAAGAAGAAGCATATCCTGGTTCGTCCGGCCTGAGTTAGACCTCGGAAACAGAAGATCAAAGGCCGCTTTCGAGCGGCCTTTTTCGTCACTGGAATTCGAAGATCTGGCGGAACACGCCGGGGGCTATGAGCGAAAGTGGGTTTATCGTCAGTCGCGGCTTGTCGAAAGCACCTTCGAGCTTGAAAGTGATGCCCAGAAGGCCGCGATCCCGGCCATTTCCAAGGATCGCGCCAATCAGCGGAAGTTCGCCGAAAAGCCTGTTCAAGCCGTAAGCAGGCATGAACGTACCGGTCATCTCCATATTGCCGTTGGCGTCCCGCAACTTGCCCTGGAAAGTGGCACCGATCTGTTCTCCGCGCACAACGCCATTGGCGACGGATAGCGCGCCGTCGCGATAGACCAATGCAGCGAAGCCGCGCTGGAAACGTGCCGAACTGACGTCAATATCCTTTTTCACCGCGGAGTTGAGGCTCTGGCCATCTTCGCCGACTGGTGTCGACACGAGGGACTGCAGGCGCTCTTCGTTGCGCAGCTGGAAATTGCGGATGTCCAGCGAGCCAACCCAATCGCTTCCTCGCGCTTTCAGTTTCAGATTAAGCAATCCCGCGCTCATGTTGTCATAGAGGTCGGCAAAGCGTGCTACCGAACCTGCATCGCCGCTCGTGACCGAGATGGTATCGCCGCGGGACATCTGGCTGACGAGTGCTTGTCCGCTTCCTGTTATGGCGCTCAAATCAGCACGGACGATGTTTGACCCCCGTGAGGAGAAATTCAATGCGACATTCGAAAGCTGCTCGTCGTTGAAACCCACGACGCGATCAACCTGTGCGCGCAAGATTGTGCTGCTGCCCTCATTGCTGCCGGCCGCTGCATTGCCATTGTTGGCGCGCATCATGGTGATGATTGGCCGCATGTCTACGGCGTTTCCGCCGATCGAGATTTCGTAGGCACCTTTCGAGCGCTTGACGCTAAGGCTATAATTATCAGCCGGCGACAGCTGCACGTGGGAGAACGATGCCGTCGTCAAGGCCCCATCGGCCAGTTGCACGTCGCCCCTGACGCCAAAACTCTCACCGGTGAGCTGAAAGCCGCTTAAGGTCGTCTGCTTTCCGGCATCACTGGATACCTCGAACTGGGCCTTGGCGCCGATGCCGCTACCCTTGGTCCAGCCAATCCATGGCACAGTTAGCTCGGCGCGGCTGAGATCGAGCGTAACTGCCTGATGCTTTTCATCGATGCGCGTGAGTTCGGCAACGATCTGGCCCTCTACCATGTCCGAGAGGCCAGGCACGAGCTTATCGCGCTGGGCATTATTGAGCGTCGCCTTGATAACGCGCTCGCGCTTTACGCCAGAGTTCTGATCGACAGGTTCGGTAACGGCGAATTCGGCGGGAATGTCGTCCACGGTTCCGTTCGCGGCCAGTTTTGCAGACTGGTTGTCTACGGTCAAAAGCCCGGTCAGTGCGCCGATCTTGTGCCCTTCCATATGTGTCGCGAGATTAACGCCATCAAGGCGGATTTGGGCATTCCAGGTAGGTTTGGGCGGATTATGATCCGAGATCAGTCCGAAGCGAGCATGAATATCTGCCTTGGCATTTCCCGAAAAATCTTCAGGTTTGAAGCTGGTGCCCTTCAAGGCATTCATCGGCTTGAAGTTGGCAAGCTCGGTGATCGCGTCTGCCTGTCCAGAAATCTTCAGCGTCAGATCTGCCATCAATGGCTTGGCATATGTTGACGGGATGGCGAAACGTCCGCTCTCGACGGTGACGACCCGACCGGAAGGCGCATAGGATGCCGCCTTGCTGACATCGACGAGCATCTCCTGGCCTTTCAGAGAGAATTTTCCCGCAAGATCGCGCAGAGGCGGGACTTCACCCGGCAGGTTGAGACGTGTGTCGGTAACCCCGAATCCGATCTGCAATTCGTTCGCATCGAGCTCCATGGGAATACCCGGACCCTTCATGCGCCCCGCGGGGATGAAGACAGCGATCGTGCCATTCGTGACGTTACCGCCAAACATATTCGCCATAACCCAGTCGCGCGGCTTGCGCGCCATCCAGAAGGGCCAGAGCTGTTTTACGCCTGTCACCTGCATCTGGGGGATCTGGCCCCCAAAGCTGATCTCGGGAGACTGTTTGCCAAAGCGGACCTTGAGGGCGGCGGCCATATGACCGAGTGGACTTGCCACCGTCATCTCGTCGAATTCAAGCTGGCGGTCGGCAGACAGATAACGCCCGGTTGCCTTAAGGTCGAAATCGGCCGGCTGTTCTCCCTGAGAAGCGCCGATCGCTCTACCTCCGCGAACGAGGAGATCGAGGCCGAAGCCGAAACGTTTATCGCCCTCATTCAAGCGGTTAAGATCTATAACCGCACCAGTGAACGGCACGACAGTCGGACCGAAACTTGCCTCCGAATTCATGATTTCAATAGAGTTCTTGGCGAAGTCATAGGCGACATTGATGGTGGCGCCGCTGAATGTCTGCTGGATGCCATCGAAGTAGAAATTGCCTGGCGAATTGGTCAGGGTTGCCGTCATCGCCGGCTTTTGGGCATCACCGCGGGAGCGCTCTGCGGACATGTCGAAATCGACTGAGCTCTCGAGGCCTTCACGCGGCTGACCATCTTCTGTTCGCTGCAACAGGAATGGGGTTACCTCCAGCCCGGACAGGCGCGCGGACAGGGCGGCTGTTACGCCATCGACCGTATTTGATGCGGCCGTGAGCTTCGCTTCCCGGTCGTTGATGCTGACGGTGCCGTCAATACCGATCTCGCCCGTTGCATTGCGCGCAAGCTCGAGATCGTTGACCTTGACGACCGTTGGTTTGCGGCCGGGGGCTGCCGGAAGGACGATCTCGATGCCTGCGAGGCGGATGGAGGCGGTACCCGTTCGCTCGATCAGGCCCCGTGCCTCATCGAGCCTCTGGAATGCTTGCTCAAGCAGCTGCGGAACCGCGTCGACCCGAACCTTGGCGAGCGCGATTGGGTCGCCTTCCGGCAGCTGCGCCGTTTCGAGGCGGATCGACTGCGCCGATATGCTGTTGATCGATATGCGCCCCCCGAGCAGCGCGAGTGGATCCACGGCCATTCGCAGGGCGCCTGCACGGCTCAAGTGCTGACCGGTTGCGCGTTCAACGATGTCGACGTCGCGTGCTTCGATCGCCAGACGGAAATCCGAATCAAAACGGATCGCCGCGGAGCCGACGTTGGAAACGTAGCGGGGACCGATCGCATTGTTCAGGGCAGACTGAGCGCGGCTGGTCAGCGTACCGTCGACTATGCCACCTTCGATGGCAAACACAGCGCTGCCGATGGCGACCATAATCAAGACGGCGAAAAGCACTATGGACTTGCAGAAACGCCAGGTTCTCGTGCTGTGCGGAGGGCAGTGAACGATGATCGGGTCTTCAGCCTGGGCGGACGGAAGCTCATGCAGTGGGACAATGTCCTTCCTGCTGAAATCGATCTTCTCGCCACGTATTTCCGCCATTCAGTGAAGAACTCGTTCTTTTCACATCCAAGCTGATCTGGACGCCTCTTCGGGCTGTATATACCCATGGCCGCAACATTCACTCAAGATGCTGGCAAAAGAAAGGAAAACCATGGCGAACCTGAATATCGGCGACGACGCACCGGATTTCACGCTGCCCGGAAATGGCGCCCAGACCATTTCTCTGGCGAGTTTTCGCGGCAAGCGGCTGGTGCTCTATTTTTACCCCAAGGATGACACAACGGCCTGCACGACCGAAGCGATCTCGTTTTCGCAACTCCTGCCAGAGTTCGACAAAGCTGGCGCGGCGATTGTCGGGGTATCCGCCGACAGCGTGAAGAAGCATGACAATTTCGTCAGCAAACGCGAATTGACCATCGCGTTGGGATCCGACGAGGACACGGCGGTCTCGCAGGCTTATGGCGTGTGGAAAGAGAAGAGCATGTACGGAAAGACGTATATGGGGATCGAACGTACAACTTTCCTGATCGATCCTGCAGGCAAGGTTGCCCGGATCTGGCCGAAGGTGAAAGTTGCCGGCCACGCAGAAGAAGTTCTGGCGGCAGTGAAGGCGTTATAACGCAAATTGGCCCGGCAAGAACTTGCCGGGCCAATTTTGTCAGGCGACGTGTTCAGGCGCCGGAAACATAGCTGTAGACCATCGGCAGAACCTCGTCGAAACCGTGGTAAATCATGCTCAGGGCTACGTAGACGATGATGATCAGGCCGAGATAGGCGATCCAGCGGAAACGGGAGAGAAGCTTTGCGACAAAATTCGCGGCGACGCCCATCAGCGCGATCGACACGATCAGGCCGATGACCAGGACCGTGGAATGGCCCTGTGCAGCGCCTGCCACAGCGAGGACGTTATCCAGCGACATCGAGACGTCGGCGAGCACGATCTGCATGGCTGCCTGGAAAAATGTCTTTTCCGGCGCGCGCGATGCGGCTCCATCTGCGGTGTCGGGAGAGCCGTCGTGATGCGCAACGCGAAGTTCCGACCACATCTTCCAGCACACCCAACCGAGGAGAAGGCCGCCGATGAGCTGCAGCCCTGGAATGCCGAGCAGATATGTGGTGATGACCGCGAAGATGAGCCGCAAGACGGTGGCAGCGATAATGCCGAAGAGAATAGCCTTCTGCCGCAGATGCGCAGGAAGCCCGGCGGCGGCAAGCCCGATAACGATTGCGTTGTCACCGGAAAGAACAAGATTGATCGCGATGACTTCTAGTAGCGCCATGAATCCGGCGGCCGTGAACAGTTCCATCATGAGGCGTTACCTTTTATGCCCGTTATCGTTTTGACATGAGATTGCAGCAGGAGTGTCGGATGGGCTCCCGGCAAGCGAATAGCGAGTGCTCGTCAACGATATCGGCAATTATTCGCCTAATGAGGGCATGGCAAGCGCATTACCCGTCGCACCTTAGGGTGATTTATGCTCAGGTTTCCAATGGCTAATTCTTCTTATGGTTGTGATGATCGGACTCGGCGCGCGTTTTCCCTATCCAGATAACGTGATGGTTGCTGATCTGCTTTTTTGATCACGGAGCTACCCTCTCTATCGGCTTGGATATTTCGAATTTTCGATGTGAAGATTTCATAATTTGTCGCACTTTAGAGCCGTAAGAGGAGGCGGAGGGGGCTTAACTGTCGTTTTTGTCATCATTCACGGCAGGCCGATGATTCGATTTGTAACCTTCGCTTTCCCGGACAAGCTTGCTGATGATGTGCCGACGCTGCGTGGTGCTAACGAACCCGAGATTTTTTGGCGGCCAAACGAGTGTCTACATCAACTCCAGTGGCTTGCTGCCTGCCACCCGCGATTATAATTTTGTCCCAAAGCCCTCCCGATTAAGTCAATTTTTCCGGTTCCTTCATCCCGGCGACGAGGTGTCAGGGCCACAACAGCATCTGACTCTTGCGGATGGTTGTTGAAAGGGTAGGTCGGGTGATATGTCCTGTCCTTGCGGAGATTTGTAACTGGATAATTGAATGACGCAGTTGAAACTTGTTGGGTTCTCGGGAAGTTACGGTCGGCCGTCCAAGACATCTGCACTTGTGGAGTATATCGCCGACCTTGCTTGCGATCGGTACAACCTCACCAGATCCGTCTTCGATCTTACGGATGTCGGGGATACGCTGGGTCTGGCTAAATCACAGAATGATCTCGACGCAGATGCCGCGGATGTTCTGAAGGCGGTCGTCGAGTCTGACCTGCTTGTCATCGGTTCGCCGACATACAAGGGCAGCTATCCCGGGATGTTCAAACATTTCATAGATCTGATCGATCCCGAGCAATTGCGCGGCAAGCCTGTTCTCATTGCTGCCACGGGTGGCGGTGAGCGGCATGCACTGATGGTCGAACATCAACTGCGCCCGTTGTTCGGATTTTTCATGGCGCATACGATCCCGACGGCGATCTATGCATCCAAACGGGATTTTTCCGGTCATGAGATCGTCTCCTCGGCGCTGTTGGAACGGATCGGTTTTGCTATCGACGAACTCGCGGCCTTCGTTTCCCGTAAGAGCGGGCCGATAGGCGATTAGCTCTGCACCAGAGCGCTATTCGACCTTAATTATCAGGCAGGTCAGGGAGGGAAAGAAATGTCATTGGAAAACGACATAAAGGCAATCGCCGAGCAGGAAAGACTGCTGGTGTTCGACAGGTTCGATTGTGATGCCGGCTGGAGTCTTGGGGAGCGGTTGAGGCGTGTCGCAAGCGAACGTGCTCTGCCGGTTGCGATCGACGTTACGCTGCATGCCATGCCCCTTTTTTACAGCGCCCTGGCGGGATCGACTGCCGACAATGCGCGCTGGATACGCCGCAAGCGAAATGTCGCGTTGCATTTTCTCCGTTCGAGCTACTCTGTCGGACGCAAGCTCGAGCTGCAGGGTGCGACCCTGGAAGACAAGTTCAGTCTCTCAGATGCGGATTATGCCGCCCATGGGGGGAGTTTTCCGATTACCGTTGCCGGTACCGGTTGTATTGGCGCGGTAACTGTCTCGGGCTTGCCGCAACGGGAGGATCATAATCTCGTGGTCGAGGTTCTCGCCGAGATACTGGGTCACGATGCGTTGAAAATCGCGCTTGCGGCCTGAAAGGCCTCTGTCGGACGGTCAATGCCGGCCGACATCGTGATCGCGCTTCTCAGCGTCTGAAGACGCGGGCGATGGCGATCAGTATGCAGGCGCCGATAAAGCCGGCGATCAGATATCCGATCCAGCCGCCCAGGACGACGCCGAAGACGCCAAGGATGGCGTTCGCAACAATTGCACCAACGATGCCCAGTATGATGTTCATGAAGATGCCCATGTCGCTCTTCATGAATTTTTCGGCGAGCCAGCCGGCGATGCCGCCGATGATGATGGCTGCGATCCAGCCGATACCTGCGTCTTCCATGTCCTTACCCTTTCCTAATCCTGTCCTTGGGGTGCGGCAGGTAACGCGCCAAAATGTTCCAGAGTTCCCGTTCGTTTTTTTAGAAAGGCAACATTCCTTTTCTTCGCCTTGAACAGCCCCTATTTTGCCAGCCGATTCGGTTAGCAAGACGAGAGACCAGTGACCCCATCCTTTTTCCTCGGACGCCTTTTCGGCACAGCTTTTGATCGCCGCCACGGGCGCCTGCCGATTGTCCTGACCCTGTTGCTCGCCGTTTCTTCGATCTCTGTTCACAATGCAGTGGCTCAGTCTTCGCCTGAGGCGCAGTCATCGGTGCAGGCCCAAGGGGATCAGTCCACGCCGACCGATGTCACGAGGGACTCCATCAATATCGAGATGAAGGACAAGCTGGATGGCTTGAGGCAGCAGCTCAACGCGTTTCGCGAAAGCGTGCAAAGCACGCCGGATGACGATGCAAAGCTTGCGGACATAAGAGTGAAGGCGGAAGCGATCGTCGAGGAGATGCGCGTCGCTTCGGATGCGATGAAGGTGCGCGTCGAACAGATCCAGGGCCGCCTCACCAGCCTCGGGGAGCCGCCTGCCGCGGGTCAGCCGGCAGAAGCGCCGGCAGTCGCGGAGGAGAGAAGCAAACTGGAGAACGAGCGGTCTCAGCTCAACCTGATCGTCGATGATGCGGGCAGCCTGTCAAACAGCGCGACGCAACTCGCCAACATGATCACCAACCTGCGCCGAACGCTATTTGCGCAGACATTATTCCGGCATACGGAGTTGACGCCCGACGTTTTTGTCGATGCGGGCAATGCGTTCGTCACCGAAATGAGAAATTTTTATTCGACGATCGGAAGCTGGGGAAGTTTCGTCTTCAGGTTCAAGGCGTTTTCGCTGCTTGGTGCGATTGCCCTCTCCGTCGGAGCGGCGTTCCTTTTCCTCGCTGGCGGATATCGGCTCTTCGGCCGTTTTCTTCAGCGCAGCAACAGCGATAACCCCGCTTATATCAAGCGCCTTTCCTATACGTTTTGGTCGACGGTCATGCACAGCATCACCTTCGCGGCATTTCTGGTAACCTCCTATCTTTTCCTTGAAGGATTCAACGTGCTGCGCCCGGATGTGGCGCCCATGATCGCGACATTCTTCGGCTTTATCTGGTTCGTGCATTTCGTCTGGAAGCTGACCTATGCGGCGCTTGCTCCGCACGAGACTGGCTGGAGGCTGGTCAGGATCACGGACAGGGGCGCGCGCCTGCTCAGTCTGGCGATCATCGCCATGGCGGTGACAAACGGACTGGATTACCTGTTGGGTGCCGTCAGCGTGGCGCTCGGTTCGCCGCTGGTGCTGACGATCGCAAAAAGCCTGATCGCCTCGGTCGTTATCGGTTTCATTCTTATCGCAATATCGTTCATCCGCCCGGTCATGGCCGAGGGTGAGGATGCTACGGGGCAGGGGCGTCCCTGGCCTCGTTATTTCTCGGTCACCTTGCGTGTCATGGGCGGGCTGCTGCTGCTATGCGTGATTGCGGGATATGTCGGGCTTGCGCGCTTCGCCTCAACGCAGATCGTTCTAACCGGGGCGGTGCTTGCGCTCATCTATATCGGTCTCCTGTCAGGCAAGGCGATTTCGAAGCGCGGCGCATTCAATGATACTGCCCTTGGACGGCGGCTGGTGGAGCGGCATCGCTTCGGCGACGTCGGGCTTGACCAGGCGGGGCTGCTGGTCGGTCTCGGAATCTACGCCATCGCGTTGGCGCTCGGCATTCCGCTGATCCTGATTACCTGGGGTTTCCAGATCACGGATATCGAGTCCTGGGTCGTCAGCTTCTTCACGGAATTCCGGATCGGCAGCATCTCGATTTCGATCGTCGGCATATTCGGCGGCTTGCTTCTGTTTGCGCTGGGCTACATCCTTACCCGTTGGGCGCAGAAGTGGATCGACGGAAACGTTCTTGCCCGCAGCCATGTCGATATAGGCGTACGGAACTCGGTAAAGACGGGTATCGGTTATCTGGGTGTCGGGCTCGCGGTAATCGTCGGCGTTTCGGCGGCCGGTATCAACCTTTCAAACCTCGCTCTCGTTGCTTCGGCGCTTTCGGTCGGTATCGGTTTCGGCTTGCAGAACATCGTGTCGAACTTCGTGTCCGGCCTGATCCTGCTGGTCGAACGACCTTTCAAGGTCGGTGACCATGTCGTGACGGGAACAACGGAAGGCATCGTGAAACGAATTTCCGTTCGTGCCACGGAAATCGAGACGTTTCGCCAGCAGGCGATCATCGTTCCGAATTCCGACCTCATCAATGCGGCCGTGGGCAACTGGACGCTGAAGAACCGGATACAAAGATCCGAAATCAAGGTTTCGACCAGCTACGAAAGCGACCCGGAAAAGGTGATGGCGATTCTGCTGGATATCGTTTCGGAAGTGCCGGAGATCCTTCGGAATCCTGGGCCGCATGTCGAGTTTCTGGCATTTGGCGGATCGTCGCTGGATTTCGAACTGCGCTTCCATCTGGCCGACATGTCCGAAGGGCTGCGTATTCGCAACGATATACGTATCGAGATATTAAAACGCTTCCGCGAGCAGGGCGTGGAGATACCGTTCCCTCGGTCGGAAGTCGTCTATCACCGCGGTCTTCCTATTCTTCCGGAAGAGCCTGACGTACGAGGCGGAGCGTAACGAGAGTTTGCTTTAACCAACGGCTTTTCTTCCGGTTAAGCATACATCGCCATGATTCATTGACCTAATTGATAACGAGATCGTTCTCCCGGCTCGATTTGTTTTGAATTGAGCCGGCGAGTTAACCGTTCTGCAAATCACGCCGAATAAAACCGTGTTTAGGGGCATGATTTTATTTTGTAAGGGTCGACAATGACATTCCTTGGTATTTCCGGGATGCAGTATTCCGGTGAATCGCTTGGTAAATCCCGCATTCTTCTGGCCGAGGACTCCAATGTCTTCACATCGATGATCGGCATGCGGCTCAAGGAGCTGTTCGACATCGACATCGAGATATGTCGTAATTTCGAGGATCTTCAGCTCGCATATGATCGGTCGACCGATCCGATCATGCTCGCGATCTCCAATATCAATCTGCCCGGAGCGGAAAACGGAGAGGCGCTGGAATACCTGATCGATCTATCTATTCCGACGATCGTATTTACCGGTACGTTTCATCAGGAAACGCGCGACAAGCTGCTCACAAAGGACATTGTCGACTACATTCTCAAGGACAACGTGTTCGCCGTCGAGATGCTGGCCGAGTCCGTATGCAGGTTCCTTACCAATCATCGCCATCATGTCTTGATCGTCGATGACAGTCCAACTGCGCGGGCGCTTCTTTCCAGCCGTCTGAAGCGGTACAATTTCCGCGTCAGCACAGCCGAAAACGGTGCCAAGGCGCTCGAAATACTCAAGAAGAACAGCGATATCGGCCTGGTCATCACCGATTACAACATGCCCGATATCGACGGCTTCGAACTCACCCGCCGCATTCGGTCGGTTCGCGGCTCACACGAGTTGCGGATCATCGGCGTGTCCTCGTCTTCCGACCGGCATCTGTCCGCCCGCTTCCTGAAAGCTGGCGGCAACGATTTCATGTTGCGACCGTTCATCGACGAAGAGTTCTATTGCCGTGTCAACCAGAACCTCGACACGCTCATACAGATCCGTTCGATGCGGTCGGCTCGAAGCGTCGGCGATATCAAGAATGTCGCCTGAACGCTGAGACAGGTGCCCCATGCCCTACATTGTAAGCCAGAAACGTCAACGGTCAGATCCTAATAGCTTTACGGTGCAAGGCGCCATCGAAGCGATTGACGGAGCGTATAGCCCTAACGTGGCTGCAGGTCGTACAATGTTGTCTATAGAGGACTTCTATCGGCTGGGGGCGCCGATCGTGTCCGATTGCATCGATGGGGAGCGGGCGTGCTCTATCGCGATCATCGACATAGACCGGCTGTTCAGGATTTCCGAGCAGCACGGTCCGGATTGTGCTGATTACGTGCTTCAGGAATTCGGCAGCAATCTTATCCAGCTCTCCTCTGATCTGGACATATCCGTCGCCCATCTCGGGCAGGACCAGTTCGGCCTTCTTCTCGTCGGGTTGAACTCCGATAGGGCGACGGAGGCGTTTGATCGCCTGCGGTACGAGCTGTCGCTACGGCCCATCGGCTGGAAGGGCGAGATGATCAATATCACCGTTTCGGTCGGGGTTGCCGAAGTCTACGGGCCTGAAACGTTCGATAATTATCTCAATGCGGCGGAACAGTTTCTGTTCATGGCAAAAATGTCCGGCCGCAATCAAGTCGTCTCCGATCATACGTTTGCGGTCGCTGCTCATTGAGCGGATCGGAGGCGTAGATACCGCAACACCGGCAGGGCGTGAGATTGCTTGCCGGCGTTGCTGTTTCTATGCCCTTGTTATGGCTCAGTGTGCGCTCAGAAGCGCACCCTTGTTATTGGCAAGGTAAACGGAGAGAGGCTGCGGCTTGCTGCCCGTGAGCTTTTCAAAATCGCTCGTTATCAGATCGAAATTTCCGGCCCGGATGTTGGCGTCGGCAGATACCAGCATCTTGACCAGAAAATCAGGCAGGCCGGCCGAGGTCAATCCGCCAGCCAGTTGTTCGTCGGTCACATGCACGATATTGAGCGGCTTGCCAGAGGCCTTGGAGACGAGCGCCGCGATCTCTTCGGCATTCAGGCTTTCTGATCCTGTCAGGGTGAGGGTGGTGCTACCGGCCGGCGGATTTGCAAGGGCGGCGGCGGCGGCGCGGGCGCAATCGTCACGGCTGATATTGGAGACCTTGCCTGCGCCATAGGCCGTGTACCAGGTGCCGGTTTCCAGATTGTGCGGCATCGACATCAGATAGTTGTCGTCATACCAGGCGTTGCGCAGGATCGTGTAGGCAATGCCGGTTGCCTTAATGGCTTCTTCGGTGCCTAGGTGATCGGGTGCGAAACTTACCAGCGACTTGTCCGGGTTCGGCATGGACGTGTAGAGGATATGCTTGACGCCGGCCTTGATGGCGGCGGCGACTGCCGTCTTGTGCTGCTTCAGGCGATTACCCGGGGTGGCGAGGTCATCGGTGGAGATGATCAGGACGCGATCAATGCCGGCGAAGGCTGCTGCAAGGCCCGCCTCATCGGTGAAATCCGCTTTGCGGGTTTCGACGCCCTTGGCGGCAAGATCGGCCAGCTTGGACGTGTCGCGGCTTGCTGCGACAATGTCGCCTGGCGAAACCTTCGATGTCTCCAGAAGGTGATTGAGGACTGCGCGGCCGAGCTGGCCTGCGGCGCCGGTGACGAGAAGTTTGGTCATGTCGTTTCCTCTTGCAATGCCGCCGGATTATCCCGGCATAATTGTTGGTCTCAAAAAGAGACTAGCACTAGAATAGGAATTGACGCGCCTCTGTAAAGGAGGCACATTTCCGGGAGATCGTTACCAAAAGGGAACTACCAGAATGGACAACATAGCACGAGTGAACACGCTTGCGGGCGAGCCGTGTGATATGTCCACCTGGGATGCGGGCAACTGTCCGGTTCGCGACGTGATGAACCAGATTGCCGGCAAGTGGTCGACCCTTCTTCTTGAGGCGCTTGCGCAGCGGCCATACAGGTTCGGAGAGTTGCGACGGCTTGTGCCGGATATTTCCCAGCGAATGCTGACACAGACTTTACGCGATCTCCAGCGCGACGGTTATATTGATCGGCAGGTTTTTCCGACCAAACCGCCGAGCGTCGAATATCGCATGACCGACCTCGGCCATTCGTTGTTTGCGCCCTTATCGAAAGTGCTCGCCTGGGCCGGAGAAAACCACGCTGCCGTAAAGGCTGCACGTGCGAAATATGACGCAAGCGAATTGGGATAAGGTTCAGCGACTGACCTACTGGACGAGGACCGGGTTGCGGCATGAGGCGCCACCGACCCGCACGTCGACTTCCCCGACCTTGACGCCGATGGTGGACAACACGCTGTAAAGAACCTGATCGAGTGGCGTGGTCAGCAGCCTCAACGTATCTGCGAGGCCACCGAGCAATGCGGATGGCACCTCGACCCTCAGTCCCAGGATTTCGACTTCGAGCTGCAGGTTCTTGAGCAACGAATCCACAAGCGTAGAGACGGTATTTTTCGTCGATGCCTGTTTTATCTTCTGACTCGATATGTCAGACGGAGAGAAAGACAGCTGCGTTGCGTTGACATTCGTTGCGTTGGCATAGGCAAGCGCCGTCAGGTTTAGTGCAGGTGTAGCAACCATCTTGGTCTTGGTCACTCGCAGGTCCTTGCCGAAATTGGCGAAGGCGGATTTGTCCACATCGCCGAGCGACAGTTCCAGCACTCCGGGAACCGCCTCGACATTCACCGTCGCGCCTGTCGATCCGCTGGGGCAACTGATCGACGCCATGCGACCTTCCGCATGCGCGACTTCGAGATAAAGCGGCACCTTGATCCTGATGCCCAGCAGGCCGGTAATGCCGTCGACCGTGGTCGTCAGCGAGATGCGGGTCTGGGCAGTTCTTACGATCGAGCCGGTCCGGCCTATTCCCAAAGCCTTGGATCCGACCGGCGGCTCGCCGATCGCAACCGACAAGGTCAGGCCGCCGAGGCCGGGAATTGTAGCGCCGAGATCGAGATCGATCTGGTTGGTGCCGCCGTTTGCGGCGTTTGCCGTGGCGCTGATAACGTTGAATATGTCGGTCTGAACCGCCAGGCCATCGCTCTTGCCGATCAGCCGGGATCCGAGCGGACCGATATCCATGATGTCCTTTAGCTTGACGGTAAGTTTGGTGGTGCCGAGCGTCTTCTCCAGCGACTTGACGGTCGCTGCGACGGCAGGCGTCACTCCCGTCGTCTGGCCGATGGCATTCAGAAGGGTACCGTAAGAAATGTCGGTGTTGAGCAGATCATTATAGGTGCCGGCCGTCAGGTTCAGCTTGATCGCCAGCTGATCAAAGACCTTGAGCAGGTCGACATTGGCACTGGCCAGCGATTGATAGTCCATAACCGACAACGACAAGGTGGTGCCGAGGAGATTGCCGAGCAAGGCGTTGACCACGCCGCCATTGAGACTCGCAAGCCGCGAGCCGACAGAAAATGCCGCCATCTTGTCGATCGCGGCCGTTCCGCTGGCGTTCAGCATAGGCGCCTTCGCCAGTGAACCGCCAAAGAAGAGGCCCCCCTTCTGATAGACGGTGACGCGGACCGCGTCATAGGGGGCGACACCGGACTGGAATCGGGTGCCGACGGCAACGGAGGAATCGGCCTGATATTTTCCGGCGATCACTTCGGCATAAGCCTCGAACTTGTCGAATACGGTTTCCAGGCTGAAGGCGACCGGTGCACCTTTATTCAATAACTGGCCATTCTTCAGGACGGCGACGTTCTTGTTGTTGAGGGCCATATAGTCCACGACCCCGGTTTCAGGGCTGCTGGGGTTCGCCGCGGCTGAAATTGCCGAAAGGTCGGCAGTCGTCTGCAGCTCGCGCTGTTGCAGCGTCAGGTAGCCATAGTCGACGCCGAGTGCCAGTGCGCTGATCATGATCGGCAGGGACAAGGCGGCCGTGATAGCGACGTTGCCGCGACGGTCACGGTACCATCGGTTGATCTGTTGCATCAGATGCCTCCGACGCGAACCGTTGCGAACCGTTTTATCTGGTTGCTCGGCATCGCATAGGTGAACAGATTGAAAATCGGCAGGTTGCTGGCGTCATAGGTGAGGGCGACGGTGAACTGGTTCGGATTGCCGGGGTCGGCCTGTGCGATCAGTGTCAGCTTTGATTTGTCGAGCAGCGTGCTGTCTATCATCGAGCGATTGATAAAATCGCTAGCGAGGGTTTTGCGCTCTGTATCGCTCAGACCGGCAACGGCGGTGCGCGCAGCGTCTGCCGCCAGTTGTTGAACTGAATGGGCAGCGGACAGGTAGATGCCGTAGGCGATCATGCTGAGCAGGGCGATAAAGAAAAGAGGTGAGACGATGGCGAATTCGACCGCCGCCGCACCTGAACTGTTGGTGATGAACCGCCGGATACGCATCCGTCTCCTCCGAGCTTTTTTGTCGGATTATCGGCATCATCAATTAAGGCATCGCTAAAATAGATGCATTGAATATAGTAAAGTGACCTGAAGTTGTGACAATAGGATTTGATGATCGAGTACGAGCTGGCAATCCTTGTGGAAAATTGCCGCCAAAGACCGTTGCGGCATTTGCGTCACCGCATTAAATCTCGGTCATGACCCAGACCGATCCCAAGACATTGCGTATCGCTGTTGCCCAGCTCAATCCGACGGTCGGCGATGTCGCCGGCAATCTTGCCCTGGCCCGCGAGGCTCGCCGTGACGCCGCCCGCGAGGGTGCCGATCTGCTGATGCTGACGGAGCTTTTCATTTCTGGCTATCCGCCCGAAGACCTGGTGCTCAAGCCTTCCTTCCTCAAGGCCTGCCTCAAGGCCGTGGAGACGCTGGCGGCGGAAACCGCGGATGGTGGACCCGGCGTACTGATCGGCTTCCCGCGCCAGGGCGAGACCGGACGGCATAATTCCGTCGCGCTGCTCGATGCCGGCAAGATCATCGCCATCCGCGACAAGATCGATCTGCCGAACTACGGTGAGTTCGACGAAAAGCGCGTCTTTACCGAAGGATCGATTTCAGGCCCCTACAATTTCAGAGGGATTCGCATCGGCGTTCCGATCTGCGAGGAAATCTGGAACGACATGGGCGTCTGCGAGACGCTGGCCGAGAGTGGTGCGGAAATCCTGCTCGTGCCGAACGGTTCGCCCTATTATCGCGGCAAGCTGGATGTCCGTTATCAGGTGGCCTTGCGCCAGGTCATCGAAAGCGGTCTGCCGCTGATCTTTGCAAACCAGCTCGGTGGCCAGGATGAGCTTGTCTTCGACGGCGCAAGCTTCGCCTTCAATGCCGACAAGTCGCTGGCCTTCCAGCTTTCGCAATTCGAGACAGCCTTTATCGTCACCGACTGGAGACGTGAAGAGGATGGCTGGCGCTGCCAGCCCGGCCCGATGGTCCGTATTCCCGAAAAGGAAGAGGCTGACTACCACGCCTGCCTGCTCGGATTCCGCGACTACGTGAACAAGAATGGCTTCAAGTCGGTCGTGCTGGGCCTCTCCGGTGGCATCGATTCGGCTGTCTGCGCCGCGATCGCCGTTGACGCGCTGGGCGAGGAGAGGGTGCGCACCATCATGCTGCCCTATCGCTACACGTCCGAAGACTCGTTCAAGGACGCCGCGGACTGCGCGAAGGCGCTCGGCTGCCGCTACGATATCGTGCCGATTTCCGATCCGGTCGAAGGGTTCCTGGCATCGTTGTCCGACATGTTCGAAGGCACCGACCAGGGCATTACCGAAGAGAACCTGCAGAGCCGTACGCGCGGCACTATCCTGATGGCGATCTCCAACAAGTTCGGCTCGATGGTTGTGACGACCGGCAACAAGTCGGAAATGTCGGTCGGCTACGCGACGCTTTATGGCGACATGAACGGCGGCTTCAACCCGATCAAGGACCTCTACAAGATGCAGGTCTATGCGCTGGCCGAATGGCGCAATGAAAATGTGCCGGCAGGCGCTCTCGGCCCGTCCGGCGAGGTGATCCCGAAAAACATCATTTCCAAGGCGCCTTCCGCCGAGCTTCGGCCGGATCAGAAGGACCAGGATTCGCTGCCGCCCTATCCGGTTCTGGACGATATCCTCGAATGCCTCGTCGAAATGGAAATGGGCACCGAAGACATAGTGGCCCGCGGCCATGACGTCGCAACCGTCCACCGCATCGAGCATCTGCTCTATCTCGCTGAGTATAAGCGGCGACAGTCGGCTCCGGGTGTGAAGATCACCAAGAAGAATTTTGGCCGCGATCGCCGTTACCCGATCACCAACCGTTTCCGGGATCGTTGAGAGGGAGGCGCCCTTGGCACTGCGAAGCTCCATCGAGATCTACAATGTCCGAACCCGCCAGAGCTGGGTTGTCTGGCAGACGGAGGAATTGTTCGAAGCGCCCAACTGGTCGCCGGATGGTGACTATCTGATGCTTAATGCAGATGGCCTGATCTACCGTTTGTCTTCGGATGGTGATTCCGGTCCCATCCGGGTCGATACGGACTTCGCGACACTCTGCAACAACGACCATGGCATCTCGCCAGACGGCGCGCTGATTGCGATCTCTGACAAGGTCGAGTTCGGTAAGTCGGCGATCTATGTCCTGCCGGCCAGAGGCGGTACGCCGAAACTCGTCACCGAAAACCTGCCATCCTACTGGCATGGCTGGTCGCCGGACGGAAAGACGTTCGCTTATTGCGGTATCCGTGATCAGGTCTTCGATATCTATACGATCGGCATCGACGGAAAGAACGAGACCCGGCTGACCTTCGGCGAGGGCCGCAATGACGGGCCGGATTATTCGCCGGACGGTCGTTGGATCTATTTCAACTCCAGCCGCAAAGGGCTGATGCAGATCTGGCGTGTTCCGGCGACCGGCGGCGCTGCCGAACGCATCACCGACAGTAACTATGGCGACTGGTTTCCGCATCCGTCACCCAAGGGTGACAAGGTCGTTTTCGTATCCTATGACGCCGAAGTCTTCGATCATCCGCGTGATCAGAATGTTCGCGTTCGGCTTATGGATGCCGATGGCGGCAATGTCGAAACGTTGTTCGAGCTTTTTGGCGGGCAGGGCACGATGAACTCGCCCAACTGGTCACCGGAGGGTGATGAATTCGCCTATGTGCGTTATTTCCCTGCGGCGTGAACGGCCTTGCTTCGGCCGGGTTCAGTCAGCATAAGAGCCTCCGTCAGGTGCCCATCCTTGATGGGAGAATCGGGAAGCCGGTGAAATTCCGGCACGTGCCCAACGCTGTGAGGCTGACGCTTATCGTATTCATGCCACTGGATTTCTCCGGGAAGGCGGCGATGAGCGGATGAAGCCCAGTCAGAAGACCGGCCTGACGAGATGGACCGATCCGCGCGGACGGCGGGCAGGTTGAGTGGATTGCGCCACGCCGTGACGGTGGCAGCAATCCGCAGGCGTTGTTGGGGAAAGACGATGCGACCTGATGAATTGAACAATGGCCTCGTGGCCGCCGAAGCTTTTACCGATGACGAGCGTGCCGCCGTTTATCGCGCCATCGAAACCCGCCGCGACGTGCGTGACCAGTTTCTCTCCGATACGATCCCGGATGATGTGCTGCGCAGACTACTGGATGCCGCCCATGCCGCCCCGTCGGTTGGTTTCATGCAGCCCTGGAACTTTATCCTCATCCGTGACGAGGCGGTTCGCCAGTCCGCTTGGGAGGCGTTTTCGCGCGCTAACAGGGAAGCTGAGGCGATGTTTCCGGAGGAGAAGCGCAGCACCTACAGGAGCCTCAAGCTCGAAGGCATCAGAAAGGCGCCGCTGTCGATCTGCGTCACCAGCGATCCGGATCGTGCCGGTCCGGTGGTTCTGGGGCGTACACACAACAGCCGCATGGACAGCTATTCGACCGTCTGTGCCATCCAGAACCTCTGGCTGGCAGCCCGCGCGGAAGGGATCGGCGTCGGCTGGGTCAGTATCTTTCATGATGAAGATGTTCGAGCGCTCCTCGGCATTCCGGACCGCGTCGAGATCGTAGCCTGGCTGTGCCTCGGTTATGTCGATCAGTTGTATGGAGAACCCGAACTGGCGATAAAGGGCTGGCGCCAGCGTCTGCCTCTGGAAGATCTCGTCTTTCAGGACGGTTGGGGCCAGAAATAATCAAGGCTGCAGCTGCTGGGGGCCGCTGGATTTTGGATTGGCGAGGTCGATGTCTTCTTCGGGGAAGAACTGCGGCCCGACGGAGCGAATCTTTTTGCCGGGATCATAGGGACGATCCGGCGGGAACTGGACGGGTGCTTCTCTCGCTGGCGCAGGTGAGGCGCTGCCGAGATGGGTGATGCTGGAATTCGGATCGTCCACCTTTGGCCCAGTCTGCGTCTCCTCTCCCGGCCTTGGCAGTGCCAGCCCCCGGATCCGCAGGCGTTCTTTATCGTCAAGTTCCGTCTGGGTATCGAGGTCAGTGGGCGTGCAATTGTTGGAGCGGATCGCCGACAAGATCGCAACGCGCTCTTCCGATGGCTGCAGTAGCGAGCGGGTATTGTTGCGTTGCTCGGTGATTGCCGTGCGCTCATCTTCCAGCCGTTGTAGCGTGTCCTGCATGTAACCGCATTCATCATCGCCGTCGGAAGGCGCTCCCAACGTCACGATGCTGCCGCTGCCGCAACCTTGCCTGCGCATGTCGATCCTGAGTTGCCGGATATCCGCGTTGAGTGCGCTCAGATCCTGCGCGTAGCTACGCACATTGCTGCTCGTGCCTATGATCTGTGGGGTGCTGTTAAGGCGGCGATAGAGATTGGCGCAGACCTCGACATCGCGCGGAAAGGCCGCTTGAGGCGCAAGCAGCGAGGCAAGCATCAGCGATGTCAGCATCTGCGGCTTGGAAAATGTCATGTCTCACCTGTCGCATGGCTCTGCGGGGATCAACCTGGCATGTCGAGCATGCGGGAAGCTTGCCTTGAAGCTTCCCGCATCTCTTGTCATTTCACCAGCGCAAGCGGTTCCGCCTGGGACGCCTCGACGACGCCCAGAGCCGCCATGTTAACGACGCCGCGGGAGGTTACGGTCTGCGACAGGATATGCGCCGGTTTGGCTGTGCCGAGCAGGATCGGACCGACATGCAGTCCGTCCATCATCGTCCGCACGAGACCGAGTGAAATGCTGGCAGCATCGAGGTTCGGGAAGACCAGAAGATTGGCTTCGCCGGTGAGTGTGCTGTTCGGCATGGCGCGCTTGCGCAGCGCCTCGTCCAGCGCCGAACCACCCTGCATTTCGCCATCGACTTCGAGTTCCGGCGCATCCTTGCGGATGATTTCCAGAGCCGCACGCATCTTGCGGGCGCTTTCCGAATCGCGGGAACCGAAATTCGAATGGCAGATCAGCGCGGCCTTCGGCACGATGCCGAAGCGGCGAACTTCCTGAGCGGCGAGGATGGTGATTTCGGCAATCTCCTCGGCGGTCGGATTGTAGTTCACGAACGTGTCGGTGAAGAACATCGCGCCACGCTGGGAGATCAGGAGGCTGAGGCCGGCATTGGTGCAGGCACCGGCGCGCTTGCCGATGATCTGGTTGACGTCGCGCAGGTGGCGATCATAACGGCCTTCAACGCCGCAGATCAGCGCATCGGCTTCGCCACGCTTGACGGACAGCGCGCCGATCACCGTGTTGTTGGTGCGCACGATCGTGCGGGCAGCTTCCGGATTGATGCCGTTGCGGCCGACCAGCGCGAAATAATCCTCGACATATTCGCGGTAACGCGGATCGTCTTCCGGATTGACCACGCCGAAATCGACATTGGGGCGGATGCGGATGCCGAAACGTTCCAGACGCGCTTCGATGACGGAAGGACGGCCGATCAGGATTGGGCGGGCAATCTCTTCCTCGAGCAGAACCTGGGCCGCGCGCAGTACACGCTCGTCTTCGCCTTCGGCAAAGATGACGCGCTTCTTTTCAGACGCCTTGGCTGTCGCGAAGATCGGCTTCATCACAAAGCCGGAGCGCCAGACGAAACGGTTCAGCTGGTCGAGATAGGCTTCGAAATCCTGGATCGGACGGGCAGCAACACCGCTTTCGGCAGCGGCACGCGCCACTGCCGGGGCAATGCGCAGGATGAGGCGCGGATCGAAGGGTGACGGGATAAGATAGGTCGGGCCGAAGATCGGCGTCTCGCCGGAATAGGCCTTTGCTGCAACGTCCGATACTTCTTCACGGGCAAGCGCTGCGATGGCCTTGACTGCGGCCATCTTCATTTCCTCGTTGATCGTGCTCGCGCCGCAATCGAGCGCACCGCGGAAGATATACGGGAAACAGAGAACGTTGTTCACCTGGTTCGGGAAGTCGGACCGACCGGTGCAGATCATCGCGTCGGGGCGCGCTTGGCGGGCGAGTTCCGGCATGATTTCCGGTGTCGGATTGGCAAGCGCCATGATCAACGGCTTTTCCGCCATGCGCACAAGCAGTTCCGGCTTCAGGACACCCGGAGCAGAGAGGCCGAGGAAGACGTCGGCGCCGTCAATGCTGTCGGCCAGAACGCGATTGTCGCTCTTCTGCACGTAGACGGACTTCCACTCGTCCATCAGTTCTGTACGGCCCTCATAGACGAGGCCTTCGATATCGTGGACCCAGATGTTCTCCTTCTTCGCGCCGAGCGATACGAGGAGATTGAGGCAGGCAAGCGCTGCCGCGCCGGCGCCCGACGTGACGATCTTGACGTTGGTGATCGACTTGCCGGCCAGCTCCAGGCCATTCAGGATCGCGGCTGCAACGATGATCGCGGTACCGTGCTGGTCGTCATGGAAGACCGGGATATTCATCTTCTCGCGCAGCTGGCGCTCGACTTCGAAACATTCCGGAGCCTTGATGTCTTCAAGGTTGATGCCGCCGAAGGTCGGCTCGAGCGCAGAGACGGTCGAGACCATCTCGTCGATGCCGGCGGCATCGATCTCGATGTCGAACACGTCGATGCCAGCGAACTTCTTGAACAGGACAGCCTTGCCTTCCATCACCGGCTTGGATGCAAGCGGGCCGATATTGCCGAGACCGAGGACTGCCGTGCCGTTGGAAATGACGGCGACGAGATTGGCGCGCGCCGTATAATCGGCAGCGGCTTCCGGATTGTCGCGGATTGCGAGGCAAGGGGCTGCAACACCCGGAGAATAAGCGAGCGCCAGGTCACGCTGGTTTCCGAGCGGCTTGGTCGCCTGGATTTCCAGCTTGCCCGGACGCGGATGTCGGTGGAAGAACAGCGCCTGTTCGTCAAGATCCGCACTGCTCGGTGGGGCCGACTTTGATTTATCCTGCGCGTCCATGCTCGCTCCTGCTTTAGTCTGTTTTCCCTGTCCATATAGGGAGAATGCGGCCCCTCATTACATCAAACAGCGCCGCGTAACAGCAGCTAATTTGATCGATGTAAGGAATTCGCGAGGGCAGCTGTCACACCGAAAAGACCTCCTGTCATCATCCTGAAACAAGACTCTGGTTTTCAGGCGGCGGGGCTGGCTATGAAAGGACGATTTCCGTGACAGCGACAGGTGAGACCAGGAATTTCAGAACCTTGTTCATCTCCGACGTGCATCTCGGCTCGAAGGCGGCGCGGACGGAACTCCTGCTGGATTTTCTCAAATATCATGAAGCGGATACGGTGTTCCTAGTCGGTGACATCGTCGACGGCTGGCGACTGAAGCGCAGCTGGTTCTGGCCGCAAGGCTGCAACGACGTGGTTCAGAAGTTGTTGCGCAAGGCGCGCAAGGGCACCCGCATCGTCTATATCCCCGGCAATCACGATGAGTTCCTGCGGGATTTTCCCGGCACCCATTTCGGCGGCATCGAAGTTGCGGATCGCGCCATCCACGAAATGGCTGACGGCAAGAAATATCTCGTGCTTCACGGCGACGAATTCGACGTGGTCGTGCGCAACGCTCGCCTTCTCGCCTATCTGGGCGACTGGGCCTATGACGCGGCAATCGCCATCAACGTCGTGCTGGCGGCGGCCCGCCGTCGTCTCGGCATGCCTTACTGGTCTTTTTCTGCCTGGGCGAAGCTGCAGGTCAAGCATGCGGTCAATTTCATCGGTGAGTTCCAGAAGGTCGTCGCCGACGAGGCAAGGCGCAACAAGGTCGATGGCGTCATCTGCGGTCATATTCACCACGCGGTGATGACCGATATCGACGGCATCCATTACGTCAATACCGGTGACTGGGTGGA
The DNA here is from genome assembly GCF_017313375.1 of Agrobacterium sp. Ap1. Taxonomy (NCBI): domain Bacteria; kingdom Pseudomonadati; phylum Pseudomonadota; class Alphaproteobacteria; order Hyphomicrobiales; family Rhizobiaceae; genus Agrobacterium; species Agrobacterium sp. Ap1. Next base: position 56,696 of record NZ_JAFLMY010000005.1, on the reverse strand, counting down.
AAGCTGCACGGCAATTGCCGAACATCATGACGGAACGCTGGAACTGATTACCTGGCGCGACATCAAGGTGACAGCCGAGTTGCATGCCCTGCCGGCACCGGCGAAGACGAAGAACATGCAGGCTGCCTGACCTGACGAAATCTTCACGACCGATACACTTTGTTTTCGCATAAAACGTGTAATTCGGTTTTCATTGCAAACGGCGATGATAGTCTTCGCAGACTTTCATCGCCGTTTGTGATTCCGTGAACATTGCCGCAAAATCGTCTGCCGCTCCGCCGCGGTTTCAGCTTCGCTGCTCGCTCGCCTATGCCGCACCGATGTCGCTCAACGGCATTCTCGTGCCTTATCTGCCCGTATGGCTGAATGGCCTGAACTTCAGCGCAATGCAGATCGGCGCGATCCTCGCGGCCCAGGTGGTGTTTCGCGTTTTTGTCGCCATGGGGACGGGCTCTCTCAGTGCCCGTGCTCGCGATCCACGCCATATTCTCGCATGGTCCGCGGCGACATCGGTATTCTCCATCCTCGGCCTGCTCCTCAGCGGTGATTTCTGGGTCGTGCTCGCCGCCGTGGCGGTACAGGCCGCCTTGTTTGGCCCCTATACGCCAATCGTCGAATCGATCTCGATCTCCGGCGTCAAGCGCTGGGGATTTCATTACGGAAAGATGCGGGTCTGGGGATCGGTCGGGTTTGTGGTGACGACGCTGATCGCCGGAAGTCTCTCGACGGCCATCGGCAATATCGCGATCCCGCTCATGCTGGTTGCGGTCCTCCTGACCTCATTTGCCGTCGCCTTCATCGCGCCCCGGCTCGACCAGGAGATCGGCAGGCGCACGGTCGCAGCGTCTCCGAGGACATTACGCCGTCCGCTCGGCGCTTCCGTCCATCTCCTCTTGATCGGGGCATCGCTCATCCAGTCGAGCCACGGGATGTTTTACGGTTTCAGCACGATCCAGTGGCAGGGCATGGGCTTTTCGAATGCCGTGATCTCCGCTCTCTGGTGTATCGGCGTGATTGCCGAGATCGGTATCTTTTTCATCTCAGGCAGCCTTGCAAGACGCCTGACACCCTTGGGGCTGCTGCGTTTCGGTTGCCTGATGGCGATCCTGCGCTGGGTCTTTTTTCCGTTCGGCTCGGATGTCTGGTATTACGGGATACTGCAGATCTTTCACGCATTCAGCTTCGCCTGCGTTCATTTGGGGCTGCAATACCGTCTGTCTGAAATGGTGTCGGAGGATCAGCAGGCATCGGCGCAGGGCGTCTACGTCGCGTATAACGGGGCATTTCTGGCGATCTCGACCCTGCTTGCCGGCGTCATCTACCGGCAGCTGGAAATCTACGGTTATTTCGCCATGGCTCTACTGGCCGTGATCGGCCTTGTCGTTCTGGTGCTCGCGACCCGTTCTCAGCCCCAGAGTTCGGCAAGCGGAGGATAGACGAGCGAGCCTTCATAACGAAGCCCGCCCGGACGGTCGCGGGCAAGAAGCAGCGGCCCGTCGAGATCGGCATAATCTGTATCCTGCGCAAGCAGCACGGCTGGCGCCATGGCAAGCGATGTTCCAACCATGCAGCCGACCATGATCTGAAACCCCAACCGTTGGGCTTCCGCCTTCATCACCAGCGCTTCCGTCAGCCCGCCGGTCTTGTCGAGTTTGATGTTTACTGCGTCATACCGGTCGCGCAGGGAGGATAGATCGGCAGTCGAGTGGACGCTCTCGTCGGCGCAGATCGGTACGAGCCGCTTTATCCGAGAAAGCATCTCGTCCTTGCCGGCGGGAAGCGGCTGCTCGATCAGTGATATGTCCAACTCGGCGGCAATGGCCAGATGCCGCTCTATGTTATCCCTGGTCCAGCCCTCATTGGCATCGACGATGATCCGCGCATCCGGGGCCGAATCGCGCACGGCTCGCAACCTCGATTCGTCGTCCGCCGTGCCGAGCTTTATCTTCAGGAGCGGTCGTTCGCGGTTCCTCCTGGCATCCGCGCCCATCGCCGCCGCATCCGATAGCGATAATGTGAAGGCGGTGACGATCGGATCCTGACCTGTGGCGCCGATCGATGCTGCGACGCTGCGGCCGGATTGCTTCGCTTCGAGGTCCCACAAAGCACAGTCAACGGCGTTGCGGGCAGCGCCGGGTTTCATCGCGGATTGCAGTTCATTCCGCGTCAGCCCGGCCTCGATCGCCTTTGAAACCGCCAGTATATCGGCCATCACGCCGTCCATCGTCTCGCCGTAACGGCGATAGGGAACACATTCGCCGCGGCCGGAAACTCCGTCTTTCGAAATGGTGCAGACGATGACATCCGCCTCGGTCTTTGACCCGCGCGAAATGGTGAATGTGCCTGCGATCGGGAAAGCCTCGATTGTTGCTTCAAGGTGACGGGGCATGGTTTTAAGCGTCCTGTTGTGGCAAATCCGGCCGATGCGGCTATATTGCGTTTTCCCGAAGCGCAATCAATGCATTGCGGCAGAGACCATTTGAAGCGAGCACCCGCACCCCGTGAGTTCCAATCTGGCAAAAATCAATAGTGAAGCCTTGCCGGATGGCGGTGAACGGTATGTTCTGACGGGCGATTGGCGCAATCATTCCGTGGCCCCGGTGCTCAAGGATCTCGACCAGTTCGAGAAGTCCGGAGGACAGGGCAAGGTCGAAATCGACCTCTCCGGCATCTCCGAAATCGACACTGCAGGCGCCTGGCTGATTCGTCGTCTGATGACGGCGAAAAGCGGCGAGGGGCGGGAGGCATCGCTTTCCGGCGGCAATGGCACGATCGAGGAACTGATCGGTGCGCTGCCCGAGACAACACCTGCGCCGCCTGCTCCCGCCGCCGACAAGCGCAGTTTTTTCGAGCGCGTTTTCACGCCGCCCGGAAAGCTTGTCTATGAAGTCGGCCGCGATTTTTACGCCGCGATGAACATTCTCGGCTCGGCGGTCCGTGGCGCCCAGCTTAAATTCGGTCGCGGCGCCGGTGTCTCTCCGGCTTCCGTTGTTACCCATATCGACCGCATGGGCGTACGCGCCGTGCCGATCATCGTGCTTATGTCTTTCCTGATCGGCGCGATCATCGCGCAGCAGGGCGCATTCCAGCTGCGCTATTTCGGGGCGGAAATCTTCGTCGTCGATCTTGTCGGTATCCTTCAGCTTCGCGAAATCGGAGTGCTTTTGACTGCGATCATGATCGCCGGCCGCTCAGGCAGTGCGATCACGGCCGAAATCGGCTCGATGAAGATGCGTGAGGAGATCGATGCGCTGACCGTGATCGGCCTCAATCCGATCGGCGTTCTTATTTTTCCGCGTCTCGTGGCGCTGACCATCGCGCTGCCGCTGCTGACCATCATCGCCAATTTTGCCGCTCTTTATGGTGCGGCGATCGTCGCGCTGCTCTATTCCGGCATTACCTTCGACACTTATCTTTCTCGCCTGCATGAGGCGATCGACCATACCTCGATCGCGTCGGGCATGATCAAGGCGCCGTTCATGGCGCTGGCCATCGGTATCGTTGCTGCTGTCGAGGGCATGAAGGTCGGCGGCAGCGCTGAATCTCTTGGCCAGCATGTCACCGCATCGGTCGTCAAAGCCATCTTCGCCGTCATTCTCATCGATGCGCTTTTTGCCATCTTCTACTCCGCGATCGATTTCTAAGGGGCATGGATTTGTCAGACCAGCAGCAGACCATGGAGAGGACAGCAAAGGACGACCGGCGGGTCGTGCTTTCCGTGCGGGATCTGACCGTCGGCTTCGGCGACAAGATCGTGCTCGACAATCTCAACCTCGATATCTATCGCGGCGAAATTCTCGGCTTCGTTGGAGCATCCGGTACCGGCAAGTCGGTGCTGATGCGCACCGTGCTGCGCCTTCTCCCGCACCGCTCCGGCACGATCGAAATCCTGGGCGCCAATTACGAGGAGGCGTCGGACGAGGAGCGTATGGCGCTCGACACCCGGCTGGGTGTGCTTTTCCAGCACGGCGCACTGTTTTCTGCCCTGACGGTGAAGGAAAACATCCAGCTGCCAATGCGGGAATATCTCGATCTTCCGCAGTCGCTGATGGATGAGCTCGCCTACGTGAAGCTCGAAATGGTTGGTCTGCCGCCAGATGCTGCGGACAAGTATCCGTCGGAGCTTTCCGGCGGCATGATCAAGCGTGCAGCACTTGCACGCGCTCTGGCGCTCGATCCCGATCTCGTCTTCCTTGACGAACCGACATCGGGTCTCGATCCGATTGGTGCCGCTGATTTCGACGCGCTGATCGCCAAGCTTCGCGACACGCTGGGCCTGACCGTCTATATGGTCACCCACGATCTCGACAGCCTGTTTTCGGTCTGTGACCGTATTGCCGTGCTCGGACAGAAACGGGTATTGGTGGAAGGTACGCTGCAGGATATGTTCGAGTTCGATGATCCGTGGGTCCAGTCCTATTTCCGCGGCAAGCGTGCGCGCACCGTCGTGACCAATGAAAACCAGCCGCCGGCAGACGCAGGCCCGACAGACGCAGGGAAGTGATCCAACCCATGGAAACCAAAGCAAATTACGCCCTGGTGGGTTTCTTCACACTGCTGGTCATCGCGGCCGCCTTCGGTTTCGTCTACTGGATGGCGCAATCCGGTCGCGGCGGGCCTATGGCCGAGCTTGCGATTCGCATTCCCGGCTCTGCAAATGGTCTTTCGGTCGGATCTCCGGTGCGTTTCAACGGTATTGCGGTCGGTTCTGTGCGCGGCCTGACGATCGATCCGGACGATCCGCGTTATTCGATCGCCTTTACCGAAGTGCGCGCCGATGCGCCGGTCTACCAGTCTACGAAGGCGGTGCTGGAAGTGCAGGGCCTGACGGGTGCTGCCTATATCGAGCTTTCCGGCGGCGCCAAGGGCGAGGAAAACATCCTTCAGAAGTCGATGGAAGCGGGGCGACCCGCCGTGCTGATCGCAGACCAGTCGAGCGTGACAAACCTTCTGGCGACGGCCGACAAGATCCTTGAGCGAGCCGATCAGGCAATCGGCGACATCCAGGGATTTGTCGGTGATGCGCGCGGGCCATTGACGCAAACAATCCGCAACGTCGAGACGTTTACGGCCGCGCTCAGCAACAATTCCGGCAATATCGACGAGTTCCTGCACAGCCTTTCGACCCTGTCTGCGACCGTCGATCGCGTGTCCGGCACGCTCAATTCTACGCTTGAGGCGGCCGACCAGCTGGTTCGCGCAATCGATGCCGAACGCATCAACCAGATCGTCGGCAATACCGAGCGGGTGACGCGCAACGTCGCCAATGCGTCCGACAATTTCGGCCCGCTCGTCGAGACCGTAAGGACGGCAGCGACGAGCTTTGCGCAGGTCGGCAACGACGCACAGGGGGTTCTGTCACGGGCTGACAGCCTGCTTGCGGCCGTCGATCCGAGCCAGGTGGGTACGGCGATCCAGAACATCTCGGCAGCCTCTGAAGATGCCCGCCAGACGCTGGCTTCAGCTCGCAGCGTGGTCGACGATGTTTCGCACCGCTCAGAAGACATCAACAAGGCGATCACCGATTTCACCGAACTGGCGACCAAGCTCAACAACGCGTCCAGCCGCGTCGATGGCATCCTCGCAAAGGTTGATGGCCTCGTGTCGAGCGACGACTCGCAAGGCCTGTTTGCCGAGGCACGCAAGACGCTCGAATCCTTCCGCACCGTGGCTGACAACATCAATGCGCGCGTGGGGCCTATTGCGGATAACCTGCAGCGTTTTTCGTCTAGCGGCCTCGGTGACGTGAAGGCTCTCGTGGATGATACGCGCCGTACGGTGAATTCGCTCAACCAGACCATCACCAATTTTGATCAGAATCCGCAACGGCTTATCTTCGGCGGCGAGACCGTCAAGGAATATGACGGCAGAACGAGACGCTAAGGCAAAAGGCCAAGGGTAGGACGTTTATGAGTGCATCCAAGTTTCCGCATCGTTCCTTGCTGTTGACCTTGCCCTTGCTGGCCGTCCTGGTCAGCGGTTGCGGCACAAAGGCGAACAACGACACCTTCGATCTGTCGCTGACACCTGCAACCGATGGTCCTTCGGTGAAGAACCGGCAGATCCTCGTACCGGAACCGACTGCGGTAAAAATGCTGGATAGCGAGCAGGTCGTGGTCCGCGTGTCTCCGTCCGAGGTGCAGTATCTTGCCAATTCCCGCTGGGGTGATCGCCTGCCGCGGCTGGTTCAGTCGAAGCTGGTCGAGGCTTTTGAAAACTCAGGCCGAGTCGGCGGCGTCGGCAAACCGGGGCAGGGGCTGGCGATTGATTATCAGGTCGTCACCGATATCCGGGCTTTCGAGGTTACGACCGGCGGCAGCCGAGTTGCCAATGTCGAGATTTCGGCAAAGATTCTCAACGATAGAAATGGCAGCGTCCGAGCTCAGTCAGTGTTCAAGGGAAGCTCGCCGGTTCGCGGGACAGAGAATAGCGACTTTATCGAAGCGCTTGACCGGGCCTATGCGAAGGTCGGTGGCGAGATCGTCGACTGGGCTTTGAAATCGATGTGATTTTGCAGCCGGCGCGGTAAACTTTCCCAGGTCCGAATCGTTCGCGACAATTGGGGAAAGATGCCGATGCTGATTATTCTTGCAGGCTTGCCCGGTAGCGGAAAGACGACCCTCGCAAAAGCTTTGGCGCGCCGTCTTGGCGCCGTTCATGTGCGCGTCGATACAATCGAGCAGAATATCCGCAATGCCGGGGTCGAAGTCGGCCCTGCTGGATATATGGTAGCCTATGGTGTGGCAGAGGATAATCTATCGCTAGGACATATCGTTATCGCGGATTCGGTGAACAGCCTGACAATAACTCGCAGGGCATGGCGGGCCGTCGCGGAACGGCAAGGTGTGCCGGCCTCTGAAATCTGGGTCAAGTGTTCGGACAAGGTCGAACATCGCCATCGTGTCGAGACACGCGTGAGTGATGTTCCAGGTCTGATCAAGCCAGGCTGGACCTCCACCGAGGCGCGTATTTTCGAGGACTGGGAGACCGAGCCGCTGGTCATCGATACAGCTGGCAGATCGCCGGAGCAGACCGTTGTAGATTTGATCTCGGCATTGCAGATCGATCAGGATTTTATCGCGGTTCAGGAAGAGCCGTAAGCCTTACCGGCTCTATCAAACAAAAGGCCGCCCAGATAAGGCGGCCTTTTTTGTTCGTCTCGTCGATTACGCTCCGGCTCAGCCGAAACGACCGGCAGCATGGGCCAGCATCGTGTAGACCTTGCCGGTATCCGAAGTCAGATAGCTCTGGGTAACCGTGCGGTCGCGATCGGTGCGGGCGACGTCTGCAAGAAGCTTTTCGAAGTCCGATATGTAGCGGTCGACGGCGGTGCGGAATTCCGGCTCGCGATCATACTTGCGCTTGATATCGTCGAATGTCTGCTGGCCCTTCAGCGTGTAGAGTCTGCGGGTGAAGACATCGCGCTCGCCGCGCTGGTAACGACGCCACAGATCGACAGAGGCATCATGATCGATAGCGCGGGCGATATCGACGGACAGCGAGTTGAGCGATTCCACCATGTGGCGCGGGTTTCGATTGTCACCATTGGCGGTCCGCGGCGCCTGGGCCGGTTCTGCCGGACGGGCAGCAGGCGCACGCGCCGGGGCCGGTCCCACGGTTTCATCGCGGGACGCGCCACGCAGGAGGTCGCTGATCCAGCCACCCTGGCCGGCAGGGGCCGAAGTGTCTGCCTGACGCGCAGCGGGTGCTGCCGCCGGAGCCGGCTTGCTCGCGGGCAGGCTGCCTCGAAGCACGCCAGCTGAATAGGCATCGTTGCGCGGTGTTGCCGGGGCCGAGACCGGCGCTGGAGCCGGCTGCTGAGTGATCTGCTGCTGCGGCCGGATCGGAGCCGTCGGCCCGCTCTGTGCTAGCGATACCTTGGGCTGACCAGCCTCGGCGACTTCGAGCTGCTGCGACGAGCGGCCGACGAGCTGGGAGATCTCCTGAAGCGCCTTGATCTGCTCGGATACGGCGCGTCGCATGGCTGCCGCGCTTTCCTTGGCTTCTTCCGGCAGGTCGAAGGCACCGCGCTTCAGTTCCGAGCGGGTGGCATCGAGTTCCTGACGGATATCCTGCGCGGAGCGGCGGATTTCGTCGGTGGCACCGGAGAAGCGGCCGACAGCTTCCTCGACAGACTGGCGCAGCGTCTCACGCAGGTGCTTGGCAGCTGTATCGGATCGTTGCGAGGCTTCACCCATCAGGCGTTCGACATCGGTGAGCGAACCGGAAATATTGCCGCGCATCTGCTCGGCCAGTTCGCGGGCACGCTTTTCGGCGTCGGAGAGTGTCGTTTCGATCGTGCGGTTGGCTTCCTCGCCTGCGTCGAGAAGGGCGGCGCGCATGACCTGCGCTGTCTGCTCGGCACGCTGCTGGGTCTCGCCAAGACGACGACCGATATCAACAAACGAGGCATGCAGGCCTTCGCGCAGCTTGTCGCCGACATGGGCTGTCCGCTCCTCGGCACGTTCGAAGGCGCCGTCGACGAGCGCGGTGAGGTTGCGAAGCGTTGCTTCGATCTCATCCGAGCGCTTTACCAGGCCGACGGACAGGTTGCGCAGAGCATCCTGGCGTTCGTCGAGCGTGCTGACGAGGTTCGACTGGGCTGCACCAAGAAGCTCCGAAGCCTGGGCGAGAACCTTGGAGTGATCCTCGAACCGACCGACAATGCCGCCGACCTGGCTCAGCGTCTGGCCGGAGATGTTGACGAGGCGGTCGATGTTGTTTTCGAGCAGGCGGGTGGAGCCTGCAACCAGATCAGCCGCCGAACCCGCCGAATGGGCGAAGCGCGAAGCAGTCTGGTCAAGCTTCTGGTCCGTTGCGGCCAGCTGCTCGGCTGCAGTTTCGACGAGAGAGGCTATGTTGACATTGCTGCTCGACAGCCGCTCGATAATGCCTTCGACATTCGCAAGCAGGCTCTGCTCGGCACCACGAACAACATGGGCGGCAGCTTCCGTCCGCTGATTGAGTGCCGCAAGCGTCTCGTTGGTACGGGCTGCGATGGCGTCGACCAGGGCGGCGTTCTCTTCGCGGATACGGGCGCTGGTTTCCTTGGCAGCGGAGGCGAGACGTTCGGCGCTCTGCTGGGACGCAGATGTCAACCACTCGGCACTCTGCTGCGTGGCAGAGGTCAGGCGTTCTGCGCTCTGCTGCGCTGCCGCTTCCATGCGCTCGGCTGCGGTCCTGCCGGTTTCGGCATAGGCCTCCACCATCGGTTTTGCCTTCTCGTCGAGCAGGCGGGACAGTTCCTCCGAACGACTTGCAAGCATCGAGTTGAGGTCGCGGGAACGGGTGTCGAGCGCGGTGCGGATGGCATCACCACGAGCGGCCAGTGCGCGATCGACGGCATCCAGTGCGACATCGAGCTCGCCTGCCGCGTCCGACAGGGTCGAGCGGATAGACTGGCCACGGCTATCGAGCGCTTGTTCGGCGTCGCCGAGCGCGGTCGAAATCGCCTCGACTTGCTGTTTTACCAGCTTGTCGGCTTCGGCCACCTTGTTGACGATCGCGCTGCCGGCATCGGAGAACGCCTGGGCGACAGTCGCAGCCTGGCCGGCGAGACGGCTCTGCGTCTCGGAGATGCGTCCGACGATTTCGTTGGAGCGCTCCTCGATCGAGCGAGTGAATTCCTCGTTGCGACTGCTGAGTTCCTGGGTGAATTCGGAGCCGGCGCGAGACAGCGTTTCTGCCGACCGGCTGGCTTCGTCATTCATGCCCTGACCGGCTTCAACGACTGCTTCGCGAAGCGAGGAGGCGAAACCTACGGCCTTGCCTTCGATCGTCTTGGCGACGTTTTCAAGACCATAGGACAGTGCCCGGTCCATGGTGCCGAAACGTTCCTCGATATGGGCTGTGCGACCATCAAGTGTTTCGGCGATACGGGCGGCGGCATCGGTGCTTGTCTGTTCGAGTGCGATGGTGCGCTCGTCGATGGTGCGGGCGATGCGTTCGGCTGCTTCACCTGTCGCACGTTCAATTTCGATACCGCGGCTGTTGACTGCATCGGAGACCCGGTCAGCGGCAGCGTTCGAAATACGCTCGAGCTCGGCTGTACGGGCACCGAGAGCATCCGCCAGGCTGCTGCCGGCCGTGTCGACGATCGAGCTGACACTCAAGACTTCGTTGCGGATACGGTCTTCCAGTCCGCCGAAGGTCACTTCGATGCGGCTTCCGGCACTATCCAGCGCGGTCGAAACACCGCCGACAGTCTGTTCTACGCGTGATGTGAAGGCGTCGGTAGACTGGCTGATTTCGCGAGCCGCATCGCTGATCTGGCCGGCAATCGAGCCGACATTGTCGCGAAGGCGGGTGTCCAGTGTTTCACCTGCGGTATCGATCGCAGCGCGCAGGGCTTCCTGCTGGCTTTCGAGCGACATTTCGAGCATGCCGGCGCTGGTGGCAATCGTTGTGCCGATCGAGGTCGCCTGATCCATCATCAGGTTGTCGATCTGGTCGCGGGCGTCGGTCAGCGTGCCGGCGATCGTTGCTGCACGTTCGTCAAGCGTCGTGCGCAGGCGGTCATGGCCGGAGTCAAGTGCGTCCGACATGTCACGGCTCGCCTGGCCGAGCACATCCGCCATGCGCAGATGAGCGGAACCGACGGCATCGGTAAGCTGGTCGCCGCTGATAGAAAGCGTATCGCCGATCTGGCGCGCAGCCGTATCGAGCGTTCCGGAAATCCGTTCATGGCCGGCGTCGAGCGATGAGGCCATCCGTTCGTGAGCGGTGCCCAGAGAAGACTTCATCTGCTCATGGGCGTTTCCAAGAGACGATGTAATCTGTTCATGCGCAGCGGTGAACGAGGTGGTGAGCTGTTCGTGGGATGCGGCAAGCGACGTATCCATGCGCTGCAGTCCATCGCTCATCGTCGCATCGAAGCGCCCCGTGCCTTCGGACAAAGCCGTTTCGATCCGGCCTGCCGCGCCGCCGACAGTCTGTTCGAGACGATCGCTGCCGCTCTGTAGAAGGCTGGCAAGCTCGGACGTGCGGCTTTCCAGCGAGATGTCGAGATTGAGCTGGTTGTCGGCAAACGCCTCGCGGATGGCCTCGGCGCGCTTTGCAAACGCCTGTTCGAGGCGGATATCCGCATCTGCAACGCTGTTGACGACATTCGACGTATGGTCTGTCAGAGTAGTCGTCAGGCGATCCTCGTGCAGCGACAGCGAGGTTGCGATTTCCATGGACTTGTCGTCGAGCATTTCCGACATGCGATCGCGGCTGGAGGCGAGCGTGGTGTCGAGCGCAGCCGCCCGCTTGTCCATCTCGTCGGTCAGGCGCAATTCGCTTTCAGACAGTGCGCGCGTGATCGCTTCGCTCTTCTGGTCGAGAATGGAGGCAAGGCGATCCGGCGTTTCCGCCATCAGCGCCTGCAATGCACCAGCCTTTTCGTCGACAGCACCAGCGAAGCGCTCGTGGCTTTCCGTGACCGATTCGATGATCGCGGAGGTGCGGCTGGAAATGCTGTCTTCGAACCGCTTCTGGCTATCGGCAAGGCTGGCGGAAATTTCCCCGCCACGCGCTGCCATGATCATGTCTATCTTGTTGTGTGCATCGCCAAAGGCGCCGCTGATCTCGCTGCTGCGTGCGGCGAGTGCGTCGGAAAACTCCTTCGAGCGGCTTTCCAGCATCGAATCAAGAACTTCCTGGCCCGTTCCAAGCGTCGTGGCAAGCGCCAACTGCTGGTCGGTCAGCGCATTGCCGATCCGTTCGATGCTCGACGACAGGATGCCGTCGATCGCTTCGTGGCCGCCGGCTACGGTCTCGTTGATGCGTGCAAGGCTGTCCATCAGCTTGCTGTCGAGGCTGCCGGCACGCTGGTCGAAGGCCGTGGTGAACTGCGACAGACCCTCGTCGAAAGAGGTGCTGAGGTGGCCGATCGTGGTGTGAAGGCGTTCTTCGAAGAAGCCGGTGCGCAGGTCCAGATCCATCACCGCATCGTCTGCAGCGGACTGCAGGCTCTGGCGGAAGGAGCTGCTCTTGTCGTCGAGTGAACGATTGAGGGCCGTGAGCACGCCGTCGAGCGAACCGGTGATCGTCTTTTCGCTGTTCGTCAGCCCTTCGGTAATCTCCCGCGTGCGCGCGATCAGGGTTTCGTTCAGCTGGCGCGTGCGGTCGGCAAGTGCCGCATTGAGCTTTTCGGTATTGGCATCGAGGCTCGATGCGCGGGTTTCGAAATTGGACAGGATCGCATCGCCCTTGTCTGACAAGGTCGAGCTGAGCATTTCCAGACGGATATCGAACTCGGTCGACAGCGCAATGCCTGAGGTCGTCAGCGTGTCGATCAGATTTTCGGTCTTGGTTGCGAGCAATGAGGCGAGTGCTTCGCCGGCTGCATCCGACTTCTCCATCAGGGCTGCGGCCCGCGTATCGATCATCGAGGCAAAGGCTTCGCCGGATGTCGCGAGACGGATAGAGATTTCCTCGGTCGCGAGCGCCAGTTCTTCCTTGAGCTGGTCGTGCGCTCCGACCATAGAGGAGCGAATGCGCTCTGCGTGATTGACGATCGCTTCGCGCTCGGAACCCAGTTCCTGAACGAGGCCGCGAACACGCATCTCGTTGTCGCTGTAGCTGCGTTCGAGTGCGTTGACTTCCGAGTGGACGAGCACTTCCAGCTCGGCTGCACGCGCGATCGTACGCTCGATGCCCTCGTTCATGGCCGAGACTTCGCGGCGTACGGCCTGGCCGACGCTCATGATCCGTTCAGATGCGATGGTTTCCGGCTCGGACAGGCGCAGGGCGACCTCAGCCATGGAGCGGGCAGCGTTCCTGAGATCCTGCGCACGGGCCATCATAATGGCGAAAGCGAAGAAAAGGAGGATGGGGACCAGGATGCCGACGGCAAGCGCGACCAGACCCGGAGCGGCCAGAACGCCGGCAACCGATGTGATCTCCCACAGCGCTCCACCATAGATTAATTGACCAAGGCCGATACCGGCCACCGCCCAGAGAACGGAGACGATCAGAGCATTGCGGATTGCGCCACGAACAGAGCCGCCGTCCAGCGCGCGCATAATAGACGCCGTGTTCCTGCGTCCGGCATCGTTGGCAGGCTCAAAGGCGGGTTGGCGCGGCGACGTCTCATTCGAAGATTGGCGCGGTGCTTCCGCGGTCGCCTCGCGGCGGGGCGACGCTGATTGAGACGGGGCAGGGCGGGATCGCGGCTTGTCTGACACTCTGGCCTCCGAGGCGGGCTTATCGCGGGGCGGTTCATCGTTGAAGTCGATCTTCAGCGCATCTTCCAATGCCTGGAATGCCGTTTCATCGATGGATTCATTGTTAGTGTTCTTCGCCATGCGGTTACGCCTCGTTACATACACGCCCGGCATCCCACTCGACTTGCTGCCGCCTGCAGATCGATGAGCGGAATACTCATGCCGGAGATCGCCAGCCCTAGAGCTTTGGATCGCCTATTACAAATTCATTCGACGGCCGTTCTTTCAAATGGATGATAATGAAAGCTTACCGACCGTCCCACATCGGTCACTGCAATGTTCCAGTGAGCCATTGAACCGTATTGTAGTGGCACAATCAGCCTTTTCGCACAAACGAAACGCGTCATCATGATACCGGCATCATCGTCTTGTTAACAGGATTTAAACCACGTCTCAGAGTGAAACCCCTGCAATCACGGCACTTTAATGCAAATTAACCATTTGCGAAGATTTGCGCCGCGGTTGTGCCGAAATTTAACGGGATAGCCATGGCTCCGACGGACAATCCGGAGTTGAGATCATTATAAAGCAAGGAACCAAGCAGATGGCAACGGCCGCGCGTATCGCTTTTGAATCTCCCGACAATCACAAGACGGCATGCCCGTCGAAGGATCGTCCGGTTGACCTAGTCCATCTGGCGAAACAGACGATGGGCGATAAGGCGCTAGAGGCCGAAATCCTGCAGATGTTCGCACGACAGGCACGCGCGCTTGTACAGGAAATCGCTAGTGCCGAGGCTGCAACGGTGACCGCGCTTGCGCACCGGCTCAAGGGGTCAGCAAATGCCGTCGGCGCCTTCGGTGTATCGGTTGCAGCCGCACGTCTGGAAGCAGAGCCCGGCGAGGCGGCGGCGTTGGCCTCGCTTTACGCGGCGGTCATAGAGGCTGAAAACTTCATCACCGGCCTCTGCCGCTGACACTACCTTGCATCACGTGGACGCCGGCAGCAAAGCCGGCGTCGTCCGTGAGATTGACTGAACCGGCAGTTTGGTGGCACAGACGGGGTCTACCCAAGGCTTCCAAAGGGCAATGCCCGAAAACCCGGATCTTCCAAAAATGACGAAATTGACCATCGTAGCCTTCGACGGCACACGCTTCGAGATCGACGCGGACAACGGTTCGACGGTGATGGAGAATGCTGTACGCAATTCTGTTCCCGGCATCGATGCGGAATGCGGCGGCGCCTGCGCCTGCGCCACCTGTCATGTCTATGTCGACGAGGAATGGACGGAAAAGGTTGGCGCGCCAGCGCCGATGGAAGAAGACATGCTGGACTTTGCCTTCGATGTTCGCCCGACTTCACGTCTTTCCTGTCAGATCAAGATGAAGGCTGATTTCGACGGCCTCATCGTCAATATTCCTGAGCGTCAGGCCTGATAAAAGACAGTTTGCGGCGCCAAAAAATAGCCTCGCTCCACAGAGTCGAGCGAGGCGAGGTGGGCGCAAGGCCGGCAGGCGAGGGAGGTGACACCTGCGGCTCGGTTACGCGCCAGGGAACACGGAAAACTGAAACAACACGAAAATGGACGCTGACCGACGACCTTGCTCTCGGATTGAGTTGAAGTAGGCCATGCTTCATGCAGCGAATAATGTTGGATGCTTGTCCGATACATATATAGGTAATTGCTGCCTAATATACAGGAATGGCTTTCACCAAGCCACCGCAATAAATTACCCTTTATTCACCAGTGTCTCCGCAAGCCTGGCGCAAGGCCGGGTAACGGCTCGTTTATGATCGTATCTATCGCTGACGCTGGTCGATGCGGTATTGCAGAAGCCTCGTCATGCGAGCGTCGAAATTTTTGGCTTCGACGCGGTCGAAAAGGGCTTGCTGCTTGTCGTGTTCGGCAAGCACGCGCCGCGTGGTTTCCGTGACGAGAGCCTCAACACCGTCGCAGGTTTTGCGGGCAGGCAGGGCAAGCAGCTCATTCTCCAGCATGCGGGCATGATTTCGGGCGATTTCTGCGTGCCGTTCTTCGTGCCGCTTGATATCTGCCGACAGGGTCGCCCAGATGAAGCGCAGATCTTTCTCGGCCTTACCGCCATTATTCCATCGCGGCAGGATGATGTGGGTCCGCAGCGTCACCTTGGCGCCGCCGACGGAGCAGCGGCCGCCGCGCTCCACATAGGTCACCTCTCCGCCGAACTTGATCTCGGTCGCGCCGGGATGCCGGTGTCCGCTGGTCCTGGTGACCGGGCCATGGCGCTCCAGTTCCTTGTCGAGGTCCTCGGCGGTACGGCCGCCGATGCGGAAATAGGAATAGGATTTTGAGATGACAGGTTCCGCCCGCGCCGGGATAGAGATCACGCAGAGGAGGAAGGCTGCACCGAAAAGCCGGTGGACTCTGCGCATCAAAAACATTCTCAGGCCTGGTACGTTGAAGTTGAAACGAGCTTGGGGCATAGGCTGCGCAAGTGCAACATGAAGGCATGAAAATTTGCGTTACTTTCAAAAAGATGGATCGCCTGTGGCATCGTCGCGCAACAGCACCTGGCGTCTCGCCCATGGTCGCAGCCTGACGCTTGGTGCGAGCGGCCACATCATGGCGATCGTCAACGTGACGCCCGATAGTTTTTCCGATGGTGGGCGTTATATCGACGTCAAAAGCGCAGTCGAACACGGCCTTTCCTGCGTCCGGGACGGCGCATCCATTCTCGATATCGGCGGCGAGTCGACGCGGCCGGGAGCCGCACCCGTGACCGCCGCTGAAGAGCAGGCCCGCGTTCTGCCGGTCATCGAAAGACTGTCGCGGGAAACCGACGCGCTGATTTCCGTCGATACCTATCGCGCTGACACCGCAAGGCTTGCCATCGCCGCCGGCGCCCATATCGTCAACGACGTCTACGGGCTGTGCCACGATCCGCAGATGGCTGATGTCGTTTCTGAAAGCGGCGCCGGCCTCTGTATCATGTACACCGCTCGCGGGCGTGAAGACCTCCATGAGGATATTATCGAGGACGAACGGATGTTTTTCGCTCGCTCGCTCGGCATGGCGAAGGCGGCCGGCATTGCGGAGGATGCAATCGTGCTCGATCCCGGTTTCGGTTTCGTCCAGACGCGGGAACAGGACAGCGAATTGATGGCGCGTTTCACCGAGCTTCATTCTTCAGGTTTGCCGCTTCTGGTCGGCACATCGAGAAAACGGTTTGTCGGCGCCATCGCCTTGCGCGAGGCGGCGATCGAACGGGATTTTGCGACAGCCGCCACCACCGCGATGCTGCGGCTTGCCGGTGCATCGATTTTCAGGGTTCACAACGTGGCAGGCAATCTCGATGCCTTGCGCATGGCTGACGCGGTCCTGGAGGCTGGCGAAATGAAAAAAGAGGCAGGAGAACGCTGATGGCCACCTATCAGATCACGCTGAAAAACTGCGCCTTCTACGCGCATCACGGGGTCTTCGAGCAGGAATCCGCGCTCGGTCAGCGTTTCTTCGTCGATGTCGTCATGGATGTCGAAGCAGGGGATGTGCTGGTGTCCGACCAGGTCGAGCAGACGGTTCATTACGGGCTGGCCTATGAACTGGTTGAAAAGATCATGACCGGCAGCCGCCGCAACCTCATTGAAACGCTTGCCAATGACGTGGCTGTTGGCCTTGCCGCATGGTCGCCGTTGATCCGCCGCGTCGAGGTAGCGATCCGCAAGCCGAGCGCACCGATCGCCGGCATTCTCGATTACGTGGAGGTGCGCCTTGAGCATCGGGCTTGATCATCCCTGGGAAGTCGCAGCACTTGGACTAGGCGGCAATGTTGGCGATCCGGCTTCGGCTATGGCGCACGCGCTGCAGACGCTTGATGCGCGAAAGGACTGTCGCGTCTCGGCTGTATCCCGGCTTTACCTGACGCCGCCATGGGGCAAGACCGACCAGGCAGACTTCTTCAACTGCTGTGCGCTGGTAGAGACCGAACTTGAGCCTGAAGAACTGCTCGACCTATGTCTCGCGCTGGAGCGGGAGATGAAGCGGGTGCGGGTGGAGCGCTGGGGGCCGCGGACGCTCGATATCGATCTGCTGACCTATGGCGAGCGCGTTCAGAAGTCACCGAAGCTGGAACTGCCGCATCCACGCATGACGGAACGTGCTTTCGTCATGCTACCGCTCGCGGATCTTGCGCCGCAGATGATGATCAATGAACGCAAGGCCGAAAGCTGGGCGGGTAGCCTGAATTCGACAGGAATCAGCATCGCAAAGCCGGACGGACTCTGGTGGCGGCAGATTGCGACAGCAGGCTGAATTAAAGTCTTTGAAAACAAAAAGAACGTTTTCAAAGAATAGGATATTTGTAAATCCTGATGAATTGAATTAGCCCGGACGCGAGCATGATCTGCGCCCGAGGCTTCATCACTCCTTGATCGAGCCGACGGCGATCGAATCGAGGTCACGGTCGAGCGACAGGCCGATGACCGGCACCATCTGGTCTTCCACCTTGACGGAAATGGTGATGTTCATCTTGTTGTCGCCGCGCAGGCTGGCCACCATCGCACCGTTGAGCTTGGCGCGGTTGATGCCCATCACGACCTTGTCGCCATTGACCGAGCCGGAGACGATGTCGAGCCCCTTGCCTTCGGCACCATCGAGGAATTTGCCGGTGTAGCCGCGACCGCTCTGGGTGATGACCGCAGACATAGGCTGCTGGAAGACGCCAACCCGGCAGGTGCCGTCGAGCTTTATGCCCGTGTCGCCATCAGGAGACGGCGAGCCGGTCAGGTTGCAGTTGAACTTCGTGCCCTTGTATTTTCCGGCGACGATCTCACCCGGACCTTTCCATGCGCCTGCAACGGACTGGAAGAAGACCTGGTCCCGGGATGCGGCTTCCGCCTGCGGAGCAAAGGCCGGAACTGCGGTGACCAAAGTCAAAGCGGCAAGCCCGCCGAAAAGCGAAAAGAAGCGCGAATACATGAGGCTTTCCCCTTGGGACGTTCCGCTGTCAGCGGCAATGTTTAGTGGGGTCGAAATTAAGCGAGAATGGTTAACGCTTCGTATCTTTTGACGCCCGCCAGGTGTCCCGAAGGGGGCTAATCCTTCTCGTCAGTGCGTCCCGCAGCGACGATATCGGACATGAAATCGCCGATCCCCGGGCGGGGCAGGGCACGGAACGGCAGCGGTCTGCACAGGTCCATGGCGGCGATCCCGATACGAGCTGTGAGCAGCCCGTTGATGACACCTTCACCAAGTCGCCGCGACAATCGCGAGGCAAGTCCGTGACCGAGAACCTGCTGCGCCAGACCGTCGCCGACGGCGATGGAGCCTGTGACTGCCAGATGCGCGATGACATCGCGGATCAGCCGCAAAAGCCCCAGTTTTCCGGGCCTTGCGCCATAAAGTTCGGCCATGGCGCGGACAAGGCGGGTGACCTCGAAAAGCACATAGGCAAGGTCGACGATCGCGCGAGGGCTGATGGCGGTAACGACCGCGACTCGTTTCGAGGCGTTCAGGATGAGGCCGCGGGCTTTACGGTCGAGCGGCGTCAGCAATTCGCGCTCGGCCAGATCGAGAAGGTGCGGCCCGTCGATAATATCGTCCTTGGTGCCTTCGAGAACACTACGTCCCTTAGCCGTCTCTGCCCGATGGCTGAGGAGAGATGTCAGGCGTTCCACCACCTTTCGCGCAGGATGGGCCGGCACGGACGCTGCCGCCTCTTCCGCTTCGGTCTTCAGGCTCTGCACGGCGGCGAGCCGGGCTATCCCCATGATCTCGCGCCCGACAACGACCAGTAATCCAAAAAGTGCCAGCGCCAGCGCCGTGATCGCAGCATAACCGAGCCAATCTGCGCGCGCGAAAAGATCGCGAACGATCTGATCCGCCCAGAGCCCGAAGGCGAGCGACAGGAATGTGCCGAGTGCCGCCGTAGCCAATCCGACAAACGAGAAACCTCTGCGCGGGCGTGGTTCCGCAACCGGAAGGCTCGCTGCATCGAGATCCGCACCGGAAAACGGATCGTCTTCGTCCGGCACCACGGTAACGGGCTGGTCGAAACTTTTGGGACGGCGCACGGAGGAAGGCGTTTCGGTCTCCCGTGAGGCATCATCCTCCACCTGAAATGCAGCCGGACGGCGTCGGGACGGATCGTTGGTGTAGGGCGGTCTCATGCGAGGCGGTCTCCGAGCAGGAACTGCAGGGCACGGTCGAGCCGGATATGCGGCACTGCGAGATTGAGGCTGCCCGGACGGCCCTCCAGTGCCGGAGGCCGAAAACGGACAAAATTGATGTCCGGCAGATCGGGGCTGTCGCTGTCCAGCGTGTTAAACATATGAGTCGGATCTGCCGGCAGGTCGCCGGGAAAAATCGCCGTCGTCTTCGTGCCGTCAAATCGCTCGCCATTGATCGTTTCGCCCGCCATCGGCGTGCCGACGATCACCGGAAGCATGTGGTTGCCTTCCTTGATGCTGGCTTCGCGTGTGGCGCGCACCGAGGCAATGGCCATAACCTCGAAACCGGCACCCGACAGACCGATGCGCTGAATGGCGCGGTCCACCAGGCGACCGGTCAGCCGCTCAAGCCGGTCATGGCTCTCATGGTGCAAATGGTCTGCCTTGGTGGCAGCGATCAGAACCTTGTCGATCCGGCGTGTGACGAACGATGAGAAGAAGCTGTTATGTCCCGGCCGGAAACAGCCGAGAACATCGCCAAGCGCCCGTTCGAGATCCTCAAGCGCTTCCGGACCGCGATTGATCGCCTGAAGCGCATCGACGAGCACGATCTGCCGGTCTAGCCGCGCAAAGTGATGCCGGAAGAAAGGTTTCACGACCACGGTCTTGTAAGCCTCGAAGCGGCGCTCCATCATTGCCCGCAATGAGCCCTTTATCGCAGGTGTCTCGGCAATGCCGGGCAACGGCGCGAATGTCAGCGCCGGCGAGCCTTCGAGATCTCCGGGCATCAGGAAACGCCCCGGAGGCAGCGTCGATAGCGACCGCTCGTCGGACTTGCAGGCTTTGAGATAGGCGGAAAACACCTCGAAAAGACGCCGAGCCTTCATTTCGTCGGCTGGCGCGTCCATATCGATCGTGGTTGCAAGCTGCATCCAGTCCTGGGCGAGTTCCTTGCGGATGCCCGTCTGCGCCAGCTCCGCAGTGGTATTGCTGAATTCGCGATAATCCTGCGCAAGAAGCGGCAGATCGAGGAGCCACTCGCCCGGATAATCGACGATATCGAGGGAAAGCCTGCCGGGCGAAAACAGGCGGTTCCAGCCGCTGGCGCTCTGATAGTCGATTGTCAGCCGTAATTCGGAAATGGCGCGCGTCGAATCAGGCCATATGCGATCGCGAACGAGCGCCTGGATGTGATCTTCGTATTGAAACCGCGGAATGGCGTCGTCCGGCTGCTCTTCGAGCCGGATACCCGAAACCCGGCCGGAGCGAACCGCTTCGAACAGTGGCAAACGACCCCCATTCAGCAAATTCTGCACGATCGACGAAATCAGCACCGTCTTGCCGGCGCGGGAAAGGCCGGTCACGCCGAGTCGTATCGTCGGGTTGACGAGCCCCGACGCGCGGTCGGCGATGTTGTCGAGGGCAATTCGAGCGTCGTCGGTAAAACTGGTCAGCGAAGGCGCCAAGGCGGGATCCCGAAAAAGTGTTTTCTGCTATATAGGCGTGGGATGCTGGCCCGCAATGTCGACCGGCTCAGATGCTGAGCAGGTTGGTCAGCGTCCAACCGCCGGAATCTGCCTGCGCGCCATAGTCGAGCACGGCAAGTCCCGCCGTCGGATATCCTCCCGGCATGGCGGCCCGCCGCTCTGCCTTGCCTATCAGTCCTTCCAGCAACAGGTCTATGCTCGGGTTGTGCCCGATCAGCATGACGGATCGGGCAGGGCGCTGCCCGGCAATGATCGTCGCATAAAGATCCGGCGTGCCGTTATAGAGTTCGTCGACGAACGTGATCTCCAGCGTTTCCCGAACCGCCCTGCGCACGATTTCCGCAGTCTGCCGGCAGCGCTCGGCCGTCGAGCTGATAAGGCGATCCGGCACGTATCCGAGGTCTGCCGCGCGATCGGCCACCATCTCAGCCTGCGCATAACCGCGTTCGTCGAGCACACGGTCGAAATCCCGTCCGCCCGGCACTGCCGAGGCCGCCTGAGCATGGCGCATCAGATAAATACGGAATGGTTCAGGTTCGATCATCTTCGGCTCGCCAAAATGAAACGCTGAGTAAAAGGCGTAACGTTGCTTTGGTCGATTGGTCAACCGGATCATGTGCCGCCGGTTGAGGTGTTTTGAAGCCGGCTACCCATGCGATTAGGGGAAAAGCATAAAAATTAGTCACTTAGCCGAATTTTGTGACAAATTTAAAACTGCTGCAAATCTGGGCGAAAGGCTTGAATGAGGACTGGTTAATGGAGTATAGGGGCCTCATGAGATGTTCTTCAGGAGAATCGCGTTGAGTGAGAAGATCGATCTTAGTAACTATGTGCTCTCGGAAAACGAAGAGTTCATGAATGCAAATCAGAAGGCATACTTCAGGGCCAAACTGATCGCATGGAAGAATGACATCCTCAGAGAGGCGCGAGAAACGCTCGGGCACTTGGCTGAGGAGAGTGCAAACCATCCGGACCTCGCAGACCGCGCTTCATCGGAAACGGACCGTGCAATCGAATTGCGCGCTCGTGACCGGCAGCGCAAGCTTATATCCAAGATCGATGCCGCCATGCAGCGTATCGATGATGGGACTTATGGCTATTGCGAAGAAACCGGCGAACCGATCGGCCTGAAGCGACTGGACGCCCGTCCCATCGCAACGTTGTCGATCGAGGCGCAGGAGCGTCACGAGCGACGTGAAAAGGTCTATCGCGACGAATAATGTTCGCCGGGTCAGTATAGAAAACAAAAAAGGCACGTTTTGACGTGCCTTTTTTGTTTGCATCTTACTGTTCGTGAGCGCCGTTACTTTTCGCGGCTGGCGGACATTTCACCGAATATGCGGGCAACCTCGCTTTGCAACGACGGCTCGTCCCGCGTGGCGTTACCGGGCGCAGCGACGACAGGCATGGCGATGGCCGAGCCTGCTGGCTGCGACGGGCGATTCGTCCGATTGGCGAGGGATGCTTCGCGCGCAGCCATGTTCTGCGCCATTTCCTCTTCAAGAATTTTCTCGAAATCGCTTCCGAGACCTGTGGGCTTCGCAACAGCAGCCGGGGCGGGCTGAGATATCGCCTGTACTGCAGGTGCCGAAGCGGTTGCTGGCGGATTGCGATCGACAAATACGCGCTCGCGCTGACTGTCAAGAAAACGGGCGGCATCGTCGAGCGACGGCTGAGCGGACGCCTTTGATTCCACGCGCGGCTCAGAAGGCAAATTGTCAATGCGAGCCGGATTGACGGTTGGAGTTGCCGCAACTGGCTCCAGGCGCTGCGCCGGAATGGTGTTTGCCGCGACAGTGGCAGCAGGTTGCGGCGGTGAGACTGCGCCTCGGTTTTCTCGCGAGGGAATATTGGTGTCACGCGCGTTGATCATTTCCACCCTTTGAGCGGAGGCCGGGACCGGTCGTCTTGCCGGCTCTTCTGCGGATGGTCTTGCAGTGGCGGACATAGGGATGGCTGACCGTGGAGCAGGCTGCACTTCCTGTTCCGAAGGTTCGGCGCTTTGGCTTGAACTGACAATCCGGCTTTCGATGACCACGTCGGTCGGTCCACCGATCATGATCAGATGTTCGACATCGTCACGTCTGACAAGAACCAGCCGACGTCGCGCATCGACGGCTGCCGCGTCGAGCACCTGCAATCGCGGTTGACGGTTGCGCCCGCCACGCACGAAAGGCGATGGCCCCCGGCGTCCGCGCACTATCCACAGAATTCCGACGAGGCAGACAAGGGCCAAACCTACGCCAATGACCGCCACGAGGAGGTTGCGACCGTATTCGCCCCACAGTTCTGCGACCATTTATGTAACTCCTTATGCGATCTATGCTTCTGACACAGACGATTTTTTGCCCCGCGAGGCAAGTGTCGGGCCTGCCCGTCAACGCTAAAATGTGTCTCATTCGCATCTCACATAGGGCAGGGTGCTGCGCTGTCCCGCCTTTTGTGGCTTTCAGGAGCTTTTTGCTTCATCTTCAAATTGCTAAGAGAGAATCGCAAGCGCCACGGGGTGCATTTGTGACGCCGGTGCATGCATCGGAGCAAGAGGTATCGATGACCAGTTCGCCGAAAGCCGGCAACGACGAAGCGCCATTGGTTGATCGCGGCAGCCGCGGTGGTACGGCTGTCAGGATCGTGCTTCTGGCGATGGTGCTTCTGGGAGTCGCCATCGCGTTTATCGTGTTTCAGCGGGCGCTGGATAACGAGGTCGTTCTCGGCATTCTGGGCATCCTGGCGATGGTGGGAATCTTCTTCATCGTTTCGTCACTGATCGGCCTTGTCGAGGTCATGCCGCAGTCGCGCTCCGATGAACTGGCCCGCAGCTTTCTGGCCAGTCATCCCGATGGAATTGTCGTGACCGATGCCAAGGGGCGGATTGTTTATGCCAACGCCGCCTATGGGCGGATGACTGGTGCTTCGGGCAGCCACAACGTCCAATCGCTGGAAACCCTGCTGTCGAAAACGCGCGAATCGACCGAAGCTCTTTATCGCCTGACGGCCGCCCTTCGCGAAGGGCGGGAGGGACACGAGGAATTTCGCTTGTTGCAGCCGCTCGGCCGGCTGACTGGCAACGGTTCGGATGCGCACTGGTATCGCCTCAAGGCCCGTCTGCTCGGCACGGGCGGTCGTAACGCGCTCGACATATGGGAAATAACCGACATCACCTCGGAGCGGGACGATCAGGAGCGCTTCTTCCGCGAATTGCAGAATGCGATCGACTATCTCGATCACGCGCCTGTAGGGTTCTTCTCTGCCGGCAGGAAGGGCGAGATCTTCTATCTGAACGCGACGCTTGCCGAGTGGCTTGGGCTGGACCTGACCAAGTTCACGCCGCAATCCATGAGGATTTCGGATCTGGTTGCAGGTGAGGGTATGGCTCTCATCCAATCCGTGCAGGCAGCGCCCGGGCTGAAGCGTACGGAAACACTGGAACTCGACCTTCGCCGCGCAAACGGTCAGAGTCTTCCGGCGAAACTGGTTCACAATGTCAGCGCCATGCGCGATGGAGCGCCGGGCGAAAGCCGCACTGTCGTTCTGATGCGGGCGAAAGGCACGGAAACCGACCAGTCCGCCTCCGCCATGCGATTTACCCGGTTTTTCAACAATACGCCGATGGCGATCGCCTCGGTGGACGGGAATGGCAAGATACTGCGCATCAATGCGCCGTTCCTGAGGCTTTTCGCCGGCGTCGTGTCTCGCGACGACGTTGATGCCGGTGCTGCAGAACTGGAGCGCATCGTCCACGAGAGCGCCCGGGAAACATTGATGGAGGCACTTGCCGCTGCCAAGGACAGGCAGGGCGATATCTTGCCGCTCGAATCGCGGCATCCGGCGGACGAAAACCGCTATGTGCGTTTTTACGTCAATGCGGTGATCGACGAAAGCGACGAGGCGCCCGAGGAAGTGGCGATCGTCTATGCTGTCGAGACCACCGAGCAGAAGGCGCTCGAAACGCAGATGGCGCAGACACAGAAGCTGAATGCGGTCGGCACGCTGGCGGGTGGTATCGCGCACGATTTCAACAATGTGCTGACGGCGATCCTGCTGTCTTCCGATCACCTCCTGTTGCAGGCGCGGCCTTCCGATGCCAGCTTTGCCGATCTGATGGAGATCAAGCGGAACGCCAACAGGGCGGCCGTACTGGTGCGCCAGCTGCTGGCCTTCTCGCGCAAGCAGACGATGCGCCCGGCTGTGCTCAACCTGACCGATGTTGTAGGCGACCTGCGCATGCTGGTCGATCGCCTGATTTCCGGCACCAATGTCAAACTGGAGGTCGACTATGGTCGGGATCTCTGGCCGGTGCGCACGGACCTCTCGCAGTTCGAGCAGGTACTGATCAATCTCTGCGTCAACGCGCGCGATGCGATGCCCAGCGGCGGCACCATTCTGATCAAAACTCGCAACGTGACGGCCAGCGATGCCGCAAGCTTCCAGCAGGCTGATCTGCCGTCCGAAGATTTTGTCATGATCGAAGTCTCCGACAGCGGTACGGGTATTGCGCCGGAAATCATGGACAAGATCTTCGAACCGTTCTTCACCACCAAGGAAGTGGGCAAGGGAACGGGCCTCGGTCTCGCGATGGTCTATGGCATCGTCAAGCAATCTGGTGGCTATATCTATCCGGAATCGGAGATGGGCAAGGGAACGAGCTTCCGTATGTTCCTGCCACGCCATATCCCTGAGGTTCAGCAGGTCTCTCATGCCCCGGCCACTCTCGCAGGGGTTACTGATAACAGAGTGAAGGCCGAGACGGCTGTCGCCGCCGCTGAGCATGTGGATTTGACGGGAAAATCTGCAGTCGTTCTTCTCGTCGAAGACGAAGAAGCAGTCCGTCGCGGCGGCAAGCGCATGCTGGAGACACGTGGCTACACTGTCCATGAGGCCGGTTCAGGCACTGAAGCGCTCGACATCATGGAAGAGCTTGAAGGCAAGGTTGATATCGTGGTGTCCGACGTCGTGATGCCCGAGATGGACGGCCCGACGCTGCTCGGCGAATTGCGCAAGACCTATCCCGACCTGAAGTTCATCTTCGTATCTGGATATGCGGAAGACGCCTTTGCCCGCAACCTGCCAGCGGATGCGAAATTCGGCTTTCTGCCGAAGCCGTTTTCGCTCAAGCAACTGGCTGTCGCCGTGCGCGAAATGCTTGATTCGGAATAGTGCCCAACGGCCTTTCCGAGAGCGTATCGACCTTGGCATCCGATTACCGAAGCTGTTGATTCCAATCGATCTTTCCACAGCCGGAAGATGGCGTGAACATTAATGGAACAAAGGTGAAATAATGTTTTCGTTGCAGGCACTTGGGCGGGGCTTGCAAAATGAGAACAAAATGAGTACGAATATCCCATCGGCTGCTTCATTGCTTGCGCGGCGGCAATAACCTAAAGGTGGGATCTCATGGCACAGAACACATTGCGGCTCGTAGAGGAAAAAGGCGTGGACAAGAGTAAGGCGCTCGAAGCAGCACTCTCGCAGATTGAACGATCCTTCGGCAAAGGCTCGATCATGAAGCTCGGTTCGAACGACAGTATCGTCGAGATCGAGACGGTTTCTACCGGCTCTCTCAGCCTCGATATTGCGCTCGGCATTGGCGGTCTCCCCAAGGGCCGTATCATCGAAATTTACGGTCCTGAAAGTTCGGGTAAGACGACACTCGCGCTGCAGACGATTGCAGAAGCCCAGAAGAAGGGCGGCATCTGCGCCTTCGTCGATGCTGAACACGCGCTTGATCCGGTCTATGCCCGCAAGCTTGGTGTCGACCTGCAGAACCTCCTGATCTCGCAGCCGGATACCGGTGAGCAGGCTTTGGAAATCACCGACACACTGGTCCGTTCCGGCGCTGTCGATGTTCTGGTCGTCGACTCGGTTGCTGCGCTTACGCCGCGCGCCGAAATCGAAGGCGAGATGGGCGACAGCCTGCCGGGTCTTCAGGCTCGTCTGATGAGCCAGGCGCTGCGCAAGCTGACCGCGTCGATCTCCAAGTCGAACACGATGGTGATCTTCATCAACCAGATCCGTATGAAGATCGGCGTGATGTTTGGTTCGCCGGAAACGACGACCGGCGGTAACGCCCTGAAATTCTACGCCTCGGTTCGTCTCGATATCCGTCGTATCGGCCAGGTGAAGGAGCGCGAGGAAGTCGTGGGCAACCAGACCCGCGTCAAGGTCGTCAAGAACAAGATGGCCCCCCCCTTCAAGCAGGTCGAGTTCGACATCATGTATGGCGAAGGTGTTTCGAAGACCGGCGAACTTGTCGATCTTGGAGTCAAGGCCGGTATTGTCGAGAAGTCGGGCGCCTGGTTCTCCTATAACAGCCAGCGCCTCGGTCAGGGTCGCGAAAACGCCAAAACCTTCCTGCGCGAAAATCCGGAACTTGCGCGCGAGATCGAAACTTCGTTGCGCCAGAATGCCGGTCTGATCGCAGATCGCTTCCTGCAGAACGGCGGCCCGGACGCCAATGACGGTGACGGATCCGCCGACGACTGATTTGATTGGTTGAGGGGCATTCCGCCGCAGTCGGAACACCTCTTCTGTTTCCCTGATGTCACTTTTTACCGGCCGCCATCGCAAGATGTGCGGCCGGTTTTCCGTTCGGCTGGACAGTCGCTTATGTGGACGATACAAGCCTTTTGACTTCAAATACTGGTACCGCATCGGCGGTTGAAAAGGGCGTAGCATGAGCGGCGTGAATGACATCCGGTCGACCTTCCTCGACTACTTTAAGAAGAACGGCCACGAGGTTGTGGATTCGAGTCCGCTCGTTCCGCGCAACGACCCGACGCTTATGTTCACCAATGCCGGCATGGTGCAGTTCAAGAACGTCTTTACCGGCCTCGAAAAGCGTCCCTATTCGACCGCGACCACGTCGCAGAAATGCGTGCGCGCCGGCGGCAAGCATAACGACCTCGACAATGTCGGTTATACCGCCCGCCATCTCACCTTTTTCGAGATGCTCGGCAACTTCTCCTTCGGCGACTATTTCAAGGAGCAGGCGATCGAGCTTGCCTGGAAGCTGGTCACCGAAGGTTTCGACCTGCCGAAGAACCGGCTACTGGTAACTGTCTATTCCGAGGACGAGGAAGCAGCGACACTGTGGAAGAAGATCGCCGGTTTCTCCGACGACAAGATCATCCGCATCCCGACTTCCGACAATTTCTGGCAGATGGGCGATACCGGTCCCTGCGGTCCGTGCTCGGAAATCTTCATCGACCAGGGTGAAAACGTCTGGGGCGGCCCTCCCGGCTCGCCGGAAGAGGATGGCGATCGCTTCCTTGAATTCTGGAACCTCGTTTTCATGCAGTTCGAGCAGACCGCACCGGGCGAGCGCTCGCTTCTGCCGCGTCCGTCGATCGATACCGGCATGGGCCTCGAGCGTATGGCCTGCGTGCTGCAGGGCAAGCAGAGCGTCTTCGATACTGACCTGTTCCGCACGCTGATCGGCACGATCGAAGACGTCATGGGCGTCAAGGCGGAAGGTAGCGCCAGCCACCGCGTCATCGCCGACCATCTTCGCTCTTCAGCCTTCCTGATTGCCGATGGTGTCCTGCCGTCGAATGAAGGGCGCGGTTACGTCCTTCGCCGCATCATGCGCCGCGCCATGCGTCACGCCCAGCTTCTGGGTGCGAAGGAGCCGGTCATGTACAAGCTCTTGCCGACGCTCGTCCAGGAAATGGGCCGCGCCTATCCGGAGCTGGTTCGTGCCGAGGCGCTCACGTCCGAAACGCTGAAGCTGGAAGAAACCCGCTTCCGCAAAACGCTGGAGCGCGGCCTTACGCTCCTTTCCGATGCGACGACCGATCTCGACAAGGGCGACATGCTCGACGGCGAGACCGCTTTCAAGCTTTACGACACCTACGGCTTCCCGCTCGATCTGACGCAGGATGCGCTGCGCGCTCGCGAAATCGGCGTCGACCTTGCAGGCTTCACCGATGCGATGGAGCGCCAGAAGGCGGAAGCCCGTTCGCACTGGGCAGGTTCCGGCGACAAGGCAACCGAGACGATCTGGTTCGAGCTGAAGGAAAAGCACGGCGCAACCGAATTCCTCGGTTACGACACCGAGAAAGCCGAAGGCGTCGTTCAGGCGATCGTCAAGGACGGCAAGGCGGTCGACAGCGCTGCTTCCGGTGAGGAAGTCCAGATCGTCGTCAGCCAGACGCCGTTCTACGGTGAATCCGGCGGTCAGATGGGCGATACCGGCATCATCGCGACGGATAACGGCAAGGTTTCGGTCTCCGACACCCAGAAGAAGGGGGAGGGCCTGTTCGTTCACCTTGCCAAGGTTTCCGAAGGCAAGCTGAAGGTTGGCGATGCCGTCATCCTGACGGTCGATCACGCCCGCCGTTCGCGCCTACGTTCGAACCACTCGGCAACCCATCTTCTGCACGAGGCGCTGCGCGAAGTGCTCGGTACCCATGTGGCCCAGAAGGGGTCGCTGGTGGCACCCGAGCGCCTGCGCTTCGACGTCTCGCATCCCAAGCCGATGTCGGCCGAAGAGCTGCAGCGCGTCGAGGATATGGCCAACGCCATCATCATCCAGAACGCCAAGGTCACCACCCGCCTGATGAGCGTCGATGACGCGATTGCCGAAGGTGCGATGGCGCTGTTCGGCGAAAAATACGGCGACGAGGTTCGCGTCGTTTCGATGGGAACGGCAATCGACGGTCCCAAGGCCGGCAAGCCATACTCGATCGAGCTTTGCGGCGGCACGCATGTCGACGCGACAGGCGATATCGGCCTTGTGCGCGTTCTGTCGGAAAGCGCTGTCGGCGCCGGCGTTCGCCGTGTCGAAGCCGTAACGGGAGAGGCGGCTCGCGCCTATCTGTCCGAACAGGACGAGCGGGTGAAGTCGCTTGCCGGCGCGCTGAAGGTGCAGCCATCGGAAGTCGTGTCGCGCGTCGAGGCTCTGGTCGAAGAGCGCCGCAAGCTCGAAAAGGAACTTGCGGATGCCAAGCGTCGCCTTGCCATGGGCGGCGGTGAAGGCGGCTCGGTGGCCGAAGCGCGCGAGATTGCCGGCACCAAGTTCATGGGCCGTGTGCTGGCCGGTATCGATGCCAAGGACTTGAAGGGCCTCGCGGACGAAGGCAAAGCATCGCTTGGCTCCGGCGTGGTGACGTTGATCGGCGTGTCCGAGGATGGCAAGGCAAGTGCCGTTGTCGCGGTAACAGAAGATCTCGTCGGCCGATTCAGCGCCGTTGATCTGGTCCGCATCGCGTCTGCCGCTCTCGGCGGCAAGGGCGGCGGTGGCCGGCCGGACATGGCCCAGGCCGGTGGTCCGGATGGTGCCAAGGCTGATGAGGCAATCGAGTCGGTTGCGGCCGCACTTGGCGCCTGATTGAAACAAACGACCGGGCGGCTTCTGGCCGCCCGTCTTGCATGAGGTTTGCCATGGGATTGAACGCTGTCATCGAAGACGAGATGGACGAGGCCGTAACCGGTCTTGCGCCTGCATTGTTTCGCGATGCGCCGAACTCGGTTTCGTTCAACAAGCTGCGTAAGCGCTTGCTGCGCCAGGTTCGCCAGGCATTCGAAGATTTTGGCATGCTGAAGGATCAGCAGCGCTGGCTGGTTGGCTTGTCCGGCGGCAAGGACAGTTATGCGCTGCTCGCCGTTCTGCTCGATCTGCAGTGGCGTGGACTGTTGCCGGTCGAACTGATCGCCTGCAATCTCGATCAGGGACAGCCGAATTTTCCCAAACACATTCTGCCGGATTATCTGACCTCGATCGGTGTGAAACATCGCATCGAATATCGCGATACCTATTCGATCGTGAAGGAAAAGGTGCCTTCGGGCGCCACCTATTGCTCGCTCTGTTCCAGGCTGCGCCGCGGCAATCTCTACCGCGTGGCGAGGGAGGAGGGCTGTCAGGCTCTGGTCCTTGGTCATCACCGCGAGGACATTCTTGAAACCTTTTTCATGAACTTCTTTCACGGTGGCCGTCTTGCCGGCATGCCGGCCAAGCTTTTGAACGACGAGGGTGACCTTATGGTGCTGCGGCCGCTGGCCTATTGCGCCGAGGACGATCTGGCAAAGTTTTCCGCCGCAATGCAGTTCCCGATCATCCCCTGCGACCTTTGCGGCTCGCAGGATGGCTTGCAGCGCAATGCGATGAAGCAGATGCTAGCGGATATCGAGATGCGCATGCCGGGCCGCAAGGACACGATGCTGCGCGCGCTTGCCCATGTGAACCCGTCCCACCTTCTTGACCCTAAACTCTTTGACTTTACCGGCCTGTCGGCCTCGGCCGGCGACTGATCTTGCCATCTTAAAACGCAGATTGGATTTCAAATGACTTTGCCGCTCGACGTCCTGAAGCTTGCCGACCTCCTGAAAGCTGCCGCCAAGGCCGAAATATTGCCTCGCTTTCGTCGTCTGGGTGGCGATGACATCCGCTCCAAAAGCGAGCCGTCGGATCTGGTGACGGAGGCGGACGAAGCGGCAGAACGCATGATCCGGCGGGAGATCGACAATGTGGTGCCGGGCGCACTTTTCGTCGGCGAAGAATCCGTTGCGGCAGATCCGTCTCTGCTCGGCAAACTGGCCGATGCGGAACTGGCCGTCGTCGTGGATCCGATCGACGGAACCTTCAATTTCGCCTCCGGCATTCCCGCCTTCGGAGTCATGGCGGCAGTCGTCTACAAGGGCGAAACGGTGGCCGGCATCATCTACGATCCGATGGGTGATGACTGGGTCATGGCGGAGAAAGGTGCCGGTGCATTCCTTCGTCGCCCGGATGGAGAGGCGGTAAAACTGGCCGTCGCAGCCCCCCAGCCCCTCGGCGACATGATCGGCATGGCTTCGGCAGGCTATTTCTTCGGTCACGAGCGTGAGAAGATCCTGGCCAATCTCGCCAAGGTTCGGCTTTTCGCCAGCTATCGCTGTGCAGCCCATGAATACCGCACCTTTGCGGGCGGTCATGTCCAGTTCGCGATCTATAACAAGTTGATGCCCTGGGATCATCTTGCAGGGACATTGATCGGCACGGAAGCGGGCGGTTACATCCGCAGGCTGGATGGCTCCGCCTATCTCCCTCATCATGTCGACGGCGGCTTGCTGCTTGCAACCGACGAAGAGAGCTGGAAGCTCCTTAGCCACGAAATCTTCGGCTAGTAAGCTGCATGCGCGGCAAGCCACTTTCCTGTCGCTGGCGGTGATCCGCTGTCATGAAAAAAGCCCGGTCATGCCGGGCTTTTTTCGTTCGGGCTGTAGACGGCCTAATGCGCCAGGATCATCTTGGGCTTGAACTGGCCGCCGTCACGCGGTTCGAAAATCTGGTAGACCTGCGGATTGCGCAGCGGCTGTTCGCTCTCGTCGTGCTCGAGATTCTGTTCCGAAACATAAGCGACATATTCGGTGTCGTCGTTTTCGGCGAGCAGATGATAGAATGGCTGGTCCTTGGCGGGCCTGATTTCCGACGGGATCGAATTCCACCACTCTTCAGTATTCGCAAATTCCGGGTCTACATCGAATATGACGCCACGGAACGGGAATACTTTGTGACGGACGACCTCCCCAATCGTGAATTTTGCGTTTTTCTGTTTCATGGTGCGATGTCCTTTCACAGAATAATGTGGTGGTGAGCGGCTGAAACATCAAGATGTGGTGTTTCCGAAGCTCTTCCGCCGCCTTTCACTCCTTAATGTGTTTCCTGCCTTTAAGAGATGCAAGTACGACACCACCCAATACAAGCACGATACCGATAGCATGGTAAGTCTCGAATGGCTCTCCAAGGAAAAACATCGCCATGACAATGGATACCGGAGGCATGAGATAGAGCGTTATGCCGCCCGTCGCCGGCCCGAATACACGCACCACATGCTGAAAGCAGAAGAAGGCGGCAAGAGAAGCAAAGACGACCATGCCGGCGATTTTCCACCAGTCTGAGGCCGAGTCCGGGACAGGCTCTGCATGCAGGACCTCCCAAATGCTCGGCGGCAGCAGAACCAGCGCACCTGAAAGAGCGATGATGCCGAACAGCGCCAGGGGGGAAAGTTGCCGGAGGGCGGGGTTCTTCAACAATATCGAATAGATAGCGAAGGAAATGGCGGCGACGAGAATGCCGAGATCGCCGATATTGAAGCTGAGATTGAGAAGCGCTGCGGGATCGCCGCGCAAGACGATCGAAATCACGCCGGCAAAGGCCACCAGCATGCCGGCCAGTTCCCGCCCGCTGATCGTGCGGCCGCTGAACATCCACTGGAACAGGATGATGAAAAGCGGAGAGGTTGTATAGATCAGCGTGCCATTGGCAGCGCTCGTATAGGTCAGCGACCAGTAGACGAGGCCACCGCAGATACCCATGCCCAGCCCGCCTAGCAGCAGCCAGAGCCAGAAGTGGTTGCGCACGAAAAGCGCGCTGGCGCGGCGATCGGAATAGATGAAAGGTAGCATGATCGCGGTCGATCCAGCCCAGCGCAGGAAAGCCGTTGTATAGGGCGCGACATCACCGATAATGCCGCGACCGAAGATCATGTTGCTGGAAAAGAAAATCGGGACGAGGGAGAAAATCAGCCAGTCGACAGGCCGGCCTGTTTCAGGCTTTGCTTGGGGAGCCATCTTTCACCAGGAATAAAATATTGCCGCGTGCGGCTGAGACCGTTTGAAAAGAAAAACGGCGGGAAAGCCCGCCGTTTCTGGATGCGGTTTAAACCGCATGTCGTTTTATCCGGCCGATCACGCCGAATAATACATATCGAACTCGACTGGGTGCGGCGTCATTTCGTAACGCATCACTTCGGTCATCTTCAGTTCGATATAGGCATCGATCTGATCGTCGTCGAACACGCCGCCGGCTGTCAGGAACTTGCGATCCTTGTCGAGGCTTTCGAGCGCTTCACGCAGCGAACCGCAGACGGTCGGGATCTTCTTCAATTCCTTCGGCGGAAGGTCGTAAAGATCCTTGTCCATCGCCTTGCCCGGATGGATCTTGTTCTTGATGCCATCGAGGCCCGCCATCAGCATGGCGGCAAAACCGAGATAGGGGTTCTGTGCCGGATCGGGGAAACGGACCTCGACGCGCTTTGCCTTCGGGTTGGAGCCGAACGGAATGCGGCAGGAAGCGGAACGGTTGCGAGCCGAATAGGCAAGCAGAACTGGAGCTTCATAACCGGGAACCAGACGCTTGTAGGAATTCGTCGTCGGGTTGGTGAAGGCGTTGATCGCCTTGGCATGCTTGATGATGCCGCCGATGTAATAGAGGCAGCTTTCCGACAGGCCTGCATATTCATCGCCGGCGAAAGTCGGCTTGCCGTCCTTCCAGATCGACTGGTGTACGTGCATGCCTGAGCCGTTATCGCCATAAACCGGCTTCGGCATGAAGGTGGCCGTCTTGCCGTAGGCATTGGCGACCTGATGCACGACGTACTTGTAAATCTGCATCTTGTCGGCGTTGCGCACCAGCGTGTCGAACTTGACACCAAGCTCGTGTTGGGCGGAAGCCACTTCGTGGTGATGCTTTTCAACGACCACGCCCATTTCGGTGAGCACGGTCAGCATTTCTGAACGCATGTCCTGCAGGCTGTCGACCGGCGGAACCGGGAAATAGCCGCCCTTGACGCGCGGACGGTGGCCGAGATTGCCGGTCTCGTAATCCGTGTCATCGTTCGACGGCAGTTCGGATGAGTCCAGCTTGAATCCGGTATTGTACGGATCTGCCTTGTACTTCACGTCGTCGAAGACGAAGAATTCCGGCTCAGGACCAACGAAAATCGTGTCGCCGATACCGGATGCCTTGAGATAGGCTTCCGCCTTCTTGGCCGTACCGCGCGGGTCGCGGTTGTAGGATTCGCCTGAAACCGGGTCGAGGATGTCGCAGAAGATGACCATCGTCGACTGGGCGAAGAAGGGGTCCATATGCACGGTGGCCGGATCGGGCATGAGCACCATGTCGGACTCGTTGATCGCCTTCCAGCCACCGATCGAGGAACCGTCGAACATGACACCATCGGCGAACATGTCCTCGTCGACGGCGGAAATATCCATCGTCACATGCTGCAGCTTGCCGCGCGGGTCGGTAAAGCGAAGGTCAACGAACTTTACGTCGTTTTCCTTGATTTGTTTCATGATTTCGCTTGCGCTCGTCATTACAGGTTCCTCGATTTCAGTAACGATATGAACGGTCACGCCGAGCGGCTAGATCGCGTCTACACCCGTTTCGCCTGTGCGGATACGGATGACCTCCTCGACGTTGGAAACGAATATCTTGCCGTCGCCAATCCGTCCAGTCTGTGCCGCATTTCGAATCGCTTCGATAACGGCTTCGGCATTCTCGTCGGCAAGAACCACTTCCACCTTAACCTTGGGCAGGAAGTCCACGACGTATTCGGCGCCGCGGTAAAGTTCGGTATGGCCCTTCTGGCGACCGAAACCTTTGGCTTCGGTTACCGTAATACCCTGCAATCCGACTTCCTGAAGGGCTTCCTTCACTTCGTCGAGCTTGAAAGGTTTAATGATCGCTTCGATCTTCTTCATGAGAAACTATATCTCCGCTTCTCCCCATGCGCGGGTCGTCGACCCACTCGGCCATGCCAATGCAGATATCGTGCCAAACTAATGTTGGACTTTCAAAAGGATATTCTCATTTTGCACGTATTCCTGTCCGTTTCCATGCCGGAAAGCCTCGCCAGCACTCCATTTTCACCGAGTCCGATGTGAAATGACGCCGCACCGGCTCGTTTCGTGACAGAAATGCGAAATCTCGAACGGATACAATCGAAATCGATTTGCACATTGAGTATGCAAATGAACTTTTATTGTTCATTTTGAGGTCGGCCAGTTTTGCTTGTATTTTATGCGGGTTTGAGATGAAGTACGGTATGGCCTACCTTCCATCGCATATTCTGCTGACGCCTGACGAAATGGCGCGCGCCGATCGCATGTCGGCGGAATCGGGGATTCCATCCTTCGGTCTCATGCGGCGTGCCGGTTACGCCGTTGCGGCAACTGCACTGTCTCATTTTCCCGCTGCGGTGCGTTTCGCCGTTCTCTGCGGACCGGGAAACAATGGGGGAGACGGCTATGTCGCCGCGCGACAGCTCGCGGATAGTGGCGCAGAGATATCGGTTCATGCTCTTGGAGATCCCGATGATCTGAAAGGAGATGCCGCGCTGGCTTTCCAGTTGTGGGGCGGCAGCGTCGCTCCGCTTCGCAAGTTCCAGCCGCAGCCCGGTGATGTCGTTATCGATGCGCTTTTCGGCGCAGGCTTATCGCGCAAGGTTTCAGACGAGATCGCGGGCGTGATTTCCTCGGTGGAGAGAGCCGGAGTGCCGGTGCTGGCGGTCGATCTGCCTTCGGGTGTCGATGGACGAAGCGGCAAGCCTCTCGGCGCCGCTTTCAAGTCGCATTGCACCATAACCTTCATGACGAGGAAGCCGGGCCATCTCCTGCTTCCCGGAAAGTCTCTCTGCGGAGACATCGAAGTTGCCGACATCGGCATTCCTCGGCGCATTATCGAGGCTGCCGGAGGCTCGATATCTGAAAACGGGCCGCCGATCTGGTCGGCGCATCTGCCGTTTGTCAGTGCTGATAGTCACAAATACCGGCGAGGGCACCTTGCTGTATTTTCGGGAGAGACGTCCAAAACAGGCGCCGCACGCTTGTCGGCAATCGCCGGCCTGAAGACCGGGGCGGGGCTGGTTACGCTAGCGTCACCTGAAGACGCGATGGCGGCCAATGCTGCGCAGCTTACGGCCGTGATGTTGAAAAAGGTCGATACCCACGCAGAATTGAGCAATTGGCTGGAGAGCGCCAAACTGTCGGCCTTTGTTCTTGGTCCCGGCTTTGGCGTCGGCAGCCGCGCCCGCGACTTCGTGCTGGCGTTGAAAGCCAACCCGCTCGTGCTGGATGCAGACGGCATAACCTCGTTCAGGGATGATCCTGCCATCTTGTTCGATGCTTTTGAGGATGGCGAGATACACCTGGTTTTGACCCCGCATGAGGGGGAGTTCGGTCGCCTGTTTCCCGATATCGCTGCCGACGAGACATTGAGTAAGCCGGATAAGGCGTTGAAAGCGGCGCGGCGTGCCCATGCGGCAATCGTCTATAAGGGGGCGGACACGGTTATCGCTTTGCCTGACGGTCGCGTTGCGATCAACACCAACGGCCCGCCATGGCTTGCCACCGCGGGATCCGGCGATGTTTTGGCTGGCATGATCGGCGCTTTTCTGGCGCAGGGCCTGCCGGCTTTCGAGGCGGCTGCCGCAGGTGTCTATCTGCACGGTGAGGCTGCCGGACTGGCCGGACCCTATATGACAGCCGAGGATCTTGCCGGACAAGCAGGCCACGCCATGGCCAACCTTGTGGCCCGTTTTTAGAGCGTTTCCGCCTTTCTTTGAAACGCGAAACCGCTCTATCTACTTCTTTCAACGCAATTCTGGACGCAGAACCGGTTCCCACCTTTGCTGGATTTGCATTAGCCGATCAGCGCCTGCATGGCCATCGCACCCTGCGGAGCATTCACCTTGCCTTCGTGGATGAAGAAGGCGAACACGTCACGCGGTTCTCTTTTCACCGTCCGTTTTTCATCGACCAGCGGCAAGCTGTTCGGCACGCCACCTTCGGCCCAGGTGGTGAGCCTCTTTGCCCATTCTTTCATGTCTCCATCGGCATAACAGGTCGGAATATCGTCCGAGCCCTTCTGCAAGCGCGCATAAACGAAATCGGCAGTGACATCGGCGATCATCGGATAGTCGAAATGCTCGGCGCAGACCGGTGCAATATTGTAGTTTTCCAAAAGCGCCACGAATTCCGGCACCTTGAAGCTATCGTGGCGAACCTCGACGACATGGCGCAGTGGCAGGCCCTCCAGCTTTTCCGGCAGCAGCTTCAAAAACGCCTCGAAATCTTCAGGCTCGAATTTTTTGGTCGGCGCGAATTGCCAGAGCAGGGGGCCGAGATGGTCTCCCAGCTCAACCAGTCCCTGCGTCAGGAATTTCTCGATAGACTCGCCAGCATCCGCCAGAACCTTGCGGTTTGTGGTGAAGCGGCTGGCCTTGAGCGAGAATATAAAGCCGTCCGGCACTTCCGAAGCCCATTTGGCAAAGGTCTCAGGTTTTTGCGAACCGTAATAGGTGCCGTTGACCTCGATCACCGAGAGCTTGCTCGCGGCATATTCCAGCTGCCGTTTCTTAGCGAGCTTTTCGGGGTAGAATGTGCCCTCCCAAGGCTCGAAGGTCCAGCCGCCGATACCGCTGCGGATCGTACCACTCTTGCTCATCTTCCCTCCTGATGGCTTCCTGCGTTACTCTGCAGCCTCGACCTTTTTCGCCGGGCGCCGTTCCAAAAGCTCTTTGAGGAAATGACCGGTATAGGACCGCTTCTCCTTGACGATCTGTTCTGGCGTACCCTGTGCGACGATCTCACCGCCGCCGGTGCCGCCCTCGGGACCGATGTCGATGATCCAGTCGGCCGTCTTGATGACTTCGAGATTGTGCTCGATGACCACGACGGAATTCCCCTGGTTGACCAGTTCCTGCAGCATTTCCAGCAGTTTGGCGACATCATGGAAATGCAGGCCGGTGGTCGGTTCGTCGAGAATGTAGAGCGTGCGGCCGGTAGAGCGTTTCGACAGTTCCTTGGCGAGCTTGACGCGCTGCGCTTCACCACCCGACAGCGTGTTCGCTTGCTGGCCGACCTTAATATAGCCGAGGCCGACATCGAACAGCGCCTGCAGCTTGTCTCGCACAGCCGGGACTGCCGAGAAGAACTCGACCCCTTCCTCGACCGTCATGTCGAGCACGTCGGCAATCGACTTGCCCTTGAAATGCACGTCGAGCGTTTCGCGATTGTAGCGCTTGCCGTGACAGACATCGCAGGTGACGTAGACGTCCGGGAGGAAGTGCATCTCGATCTTGATGACACCGTCACCCTGGCAGGCTTCGCAGCGACCACCCTTGACGTTGAACGAGAAACGACCGGGCGCATAACCGCGTGCCTTCGCCTCCGGCAGGCCGGCGAACCAGTCACGGATCGGCGTGAAAGCGCCTGTATAGGTGGCCGGGTTGGAGCGCGGTGTGCGGCCGATCGGCGACTGGTCGATATCAATCACCTTGTCGATATGCTCGAACCCGTCGATGCGGTCGTGTTCCGCCGGGATTTCGCGCGCGCCCATCACACGGCGGGCAGCCGACTTGTAGAGGGTCTCGATCAGGAAGGTGGACTTGCCACCGCCCGACACGCCGGTAACCGCCGTGAAAACGCCGAGCGGCACCGATGCCGTGACATTCTTGAGATTGTTGCCGCGAGCCCCGACGACCTTGATCTCCTTGCCCTTCTTCGGCTTACGGCGCTCGGCCGGAACGGCGACGCCGAGTTCGCCCGACAGGTATTTACCGGTCAGTGACTTGGGGTTCGCCATGACTTGCTGCGGCGTACCTTCGGCGACCACAGTGCCGCCGTGGATGCCGGCGGCGGGGCCGATGTCGACGACATAATCGGCCGTCAGGATCGCATCCTCGTCGTGTTCAACGACGATAACCGTATTGCCGATATCACGCAGGTGCTTCAGCGTTTCGAGAAGCCGGGCATTGTCGCGCTGATGCAGGCCGATCGACGGTTCGTCGAGCACGTAAAGCACACCGGTCAGACCCGAGCCGATCTGCGAGGCAAGCCGGATGCGCTGGCTTTCACCGCCCGATAGCGTCCCTGAATTCCGCGACAGGCTGAGATAATCGAGCCCGACATCGTTCAAAAACTGCAGGCGTTCGCGGATCTCCTTGAGGATCCGCACCGCGATCTCGTTCTGCTTGGTGTTCAGGTGCTCGGGCAGCGCCGAAAACCAGTCGCGCGCAACCTTGATCGACATTTCCGTCGTTTCGCCGATATGCAGCTTGTTGATCTTCACCGCCAACGCTTCCGGCTTGAGCCGATAACCGGC
This sequence comes from Agrobacterium sp. Ap1, assembly GCF_017313375.1. Lineage (NCBI taxonomy): Bacteria > Pseudomonadati > Pseudomonadota > Alphaproteobacteria > Hyphomicrobiales > Rhizobiaceae > Agrobacterium > Agrobacterium sp. Ap1. Next base: position 17,052 of record NZ_JAFLMY010000005.1, on the reverse strand, counting down.
GCAGGCCGGGCAGGGGGCCGCCGACATGTAACGCTCGATCTCTTCGCGCGCCCAGGCGCTGTCGGTCTCCTTCCAGCGACGCTCGAGGTTCGGCACAATGCCTTCGAAATTCTTGACCGTCTTGTAGGAACGGGCGCCGTCGACATAGTTGAACTCGATCTTCTCCTCGGTGCCTTTGAGGATCGCCGCCTGCGCGTCGCTGGAAAGATTGTCCCAGCGGTCGGACAGCTTGAAGCCGAATACCTTTCCGAGGCCTTCAAGCGTCTGATTATAATAGGGTGAAGAAGACTTGGCCCAAGGCGCGATCGCGCCATCACGCAACGTGCGCGCCGGCTCCGGAACGATGAGATTCTCGTCTACCTTCTGCTGTGAACCCAAGCCGTCGCATGTGGGGCAGGCGCCGAAAGGGTTGTTGAAGGAGAACAGTCGGGGTTCTATTTCCGGAATTGTGAAGCCGGAAACCGGGCAGGCGAACTTTTCCGAAAACAGCACGCGCTCATGGGTTTCGTTGAGCGATTTGTTGGCCGAACCGCCGGCAGCTGTTTCGTTTGCCGGCAGCGGCTTGTCGGCAAATTCTGCGACCGCGAGACCGTCGGCCAGCTTCAGCGAGGTTTCAAGACTGTCTGCCAGTCTTGCACCAATATCCGGCCGGACGACCAGACGGTCGACCACGACATCGATATCGTGCTTATATTTCTTGTCGAGGGTAGGCACATCGGCGATTTCATAGAACTGGCCGTCGACTTTCACGCGCTGAAAGCCCTTCTTCATCAGTTCTGCGAGTTCCTTCTTGTACTCGCCCTTGCGGCCGCGGATCAGCGGCGCGAGGATGTAAAGGCGCGTGCCTTCCTCGAAGTCAAGCACGCGGTCGACCATCTGGCTGACCGTCTGGCTTTCGATCGGCAGGCCAGTGGCGGGAGAATAGGGAACGCCGACGCGGGCAAAAAGCAGGCGCATATAGTCGTAGATTTCGGTGACCGTGCCGACCGTCGAGCGCGGGTTGCGCGAGGTCGTCTTCTGTTCGATCGAGATCGCCGGCGACAGGCCTTCGATCTGGTCGACATCCGGCTTCTGCATCATTTCCAGAAACTGGCGGGCATAGGCCGACAGGCTTTCGACATAACGGCGCTGGCCTTCCGCATAGATCGTGTCGAAGGCAAGCGAGGACTTGCCCGAGCCTGAAAGGCCGGTCATCACGATCAGCGAATTGCGGGGCAGGTCGAGATCGACGCCCTTCAGATTGTGCTCGCGCGCACCGCGAATGGAAATGGTCTTGAGTTCGCTCATCGTCATGCCTTTGGAGAGGCCCATCTGGGAGGATTTGAAGGCCCTTATGTAGTCATTGATCCGCGCCTGTCGAGGCGAAACTGCCGCAATCGGCTACGGTTCCGACTCCGTTGACAGGAGTATAGGAATAAAACAGAACAAATAAAGAACAAAATTTAGGCCGCTGACGGCCGCAAGTTCAGACTCGGCAATGTTGTAAACTGTGGATGAGGGGTAGGGGGGAGGTCGCGCCTTGCCCGGCCTATGGTCTATGGTGAACGGATTGGATTTAGGCCGCGGTGGCGGCAAAGTAAGGTGAGAAGATTATGGCAGGTAGCGTCAACAAGGTCATTCTGATCGGCAACGTGGGTGCAGATCCGGAAATCCGTCGGACCCAGGACGGCCGTCCGATCGCCAACCTTCGCATCGCGACGTCGGAAACTTGGCGCGATCGCAATTCCGGCGAGCGCAAGGAAAAGACCGAATGGCACACCGTCGTCGTCTTCAACGAAGGCCTGTGCAAGGTTGTCGAGCAGTATGTAAAGAAGGGTGCCAAGCTCTATATCGAAGGCGCGCTGCAGACCCGCAAGTGGCAGGACCAGAGCGGCAATGACCGTTATTCGACGGAAGTCGTGCTGCAGGGCTTCAATTCAACGCTGACCATGCTCGACGGTCGCGGCGAAGGCGGCGGTGATCGCGGCGGTCGCGGCGGTTCGAGCGACTTCGGCGGTGGCGGTGACGACTTCGGCGGCGGTTATGGTGGCGGCGGCAATGATTACGATCGCCCGCGCTCTGGCGGCCAGGGTGGCAATCAAGGTGGCGGGCAGGGCGGCCGTGGCGGCCAGTCCGGCGGCGGAAACTTCTCCCGCGATCTGGATGACGATATTCCGTTCTGATCAGAGGCGCCGCGAGGCGCCTCTTTCATGAGCGCTGCAATATAAAGGATCGAAGACTATAAATGAGCGACGCCGCCAATATCACCAGACAGCCCGCAACATGGCGGATCGTTCTCGCTGCCATCCTGGATTTCTTCACGATTTTCTGGGCTTCCGGATTTCTGGTGGCGTCGATTTTCGGAGGTCGCACGGATGGTGGTTTCGCACTTGACGGATGGCCGGCGCTTTTGTGTTTCGCGCTGATCGTCGCCTATTTTGTCGTCTTCAACAAATTCCTCGGTGGAACGATCTGGAAGCGGATCCTGAAGGCAAAGCGGACCGATCGCTAACGACGTCTCTATAGGCGACCGTCGCCTTTTGTCGCCGCCTCGAGCGTGGCTATCAATACGTCCGATTGCGAGAGAATGCCGGCCATTTTCCTGTTTTCCGCGACCACCGGCAGATAGTGCAGCCCCTGCTCCGCAAACATGATGATCGCATCGGAGAGTGACGCGTCAGGGCGGATCGTTTTGACGGGGGATGTCATGATGTCCTTAACCGTCCCATTGGCCGCCGAGGCGCCCTGTGCAATCAGCCGCAAACGGTGACGAAAACCGATTGTCGGATCTCCTTTTATCCAGTTGGGCTTGTCAAGAAAGTCGGTCTGGGTAACGATTCCGACGACTTCGGCTGCATCATTGGTGACTGGCAGTGCCTTCAGGTGACGGCTGCGCATGATGACGTGGGCATTGCGCAAGCTCTCATCCGGTGCCACCGCAACGACATCCCTGGACATGATTTCCTTGCAGGTCAGATCGCCTGCCCGGCGGCGATAGGAGCGCAGCTCGGTGCGTCTCAGGATGGATTCGAGATCATCCCGATCGATATCGAGAAATGCATCATAGTCCTTCAGCACCTCGTCCAGATCGTCCGAAGAGAAACCAATTCGCTGGATGGGCGCTGGATCCCTGGTTCGGTGATCGACTGGAGCAAGGCTTGCTCGATGCGGATATCTGCGGCCGGTGACATTGTTGTAAAGCAGCGCGACGGCAAGCAAAGCCAAAGAATTTCCAAGAACAGGCCATATGACGAAGGTGTAGCCGAGATCGTGGATTGAAGGCCCTCCGAGCACGGCGGTCAATGCGATTGCGCCGCTCGGCGGGTGAAGGCAGCGAAGCGTCATCATCAGTCCGATGGCGATGCCGATCGCCAGCGCCGCTGCAACGAATGGATCGGCAACCAGCAGGCTCACCGATACACCCGTGATAGCAGCCACCGTATTTCCACCAAGGATCGACCATGGTTGGGCGAGGGGACTGGCCGGGACGGCGAACAGCAATACGGCTGAAGCCCCCATCGGCGCAATGAGCGCGGGCAGGGCGGGGTCAAGGCCGACGGCGAGGCCAGCGACAAACCCGGTGATCAATATTCCCAAAAGCGCACCCGACGAGGCGCGTAGCCGCTCCGTTTTGCTGACTAGCTGAGTATCGGGCAGCATCCGGCGCAGCATGGACAACATCGATATTTCCTTCAGTCGGACAATTGCGTCGCCGGAATCTTTGGCGGCGCCTGCTTCTATCAGAAGCAACTGATTTGTCGTCTGTCAAAAGACCGATGTCGGCAGTTCACAGATTGAAGGCTGCGCGAACGCCATCCACCACGAATTGCACGGAGAGTGCGGCCAGCAACACACCGAGAAGTCGGGTCAGGATCGCGCGGCCGGTAACGCCGAGAATGCGGTCCAGCCGTTCGGCAAGCAGCAGCGTCACATAGAGAATAAGCATCATCAGTGCGATGACGGAGATCAGAAGCGCGCGGTCAAATGGGCTCGTGAACGTGCCGGCAAGCAGAACCGTGGCGGAAATCGCGCCGGGGCCGGCAATCAGCGGGATAGCCAGAGGAAATACGGCAAGGTCCCGGATATGGTCGATGGTGATGGCCGCCTGCGAGGTCTTTTCCTTGCGCTCCTGCCGCTTCTCGAAGACCATCTCAAAGGAAATCCAAAACAGCAGCATGCCGCCTGCTATGCGGAACGCTCCCATCGAGATGCCGAGCAGGCCGAGCACGCCGGCGCCGAACAGCGCGAACACGGTCAGGATGCCGAAGCCGATGATCGAGCCGCGCAGGGCCACCTGCTTGCGTTGTACAGCTGTCATGCCGACCGTAAGGCCAAGGAAGACCGGGGCGAGGCCGGGTGGGTCCAGCGTCACCAGCATTGTCGTCATTGCGTTGATCAGCGCATCGGCCGTCGCCATGTATAATTTCCCCGATAGGTCGAGTTCCTTGCGAACACGATGGATGATTGTTAGGACAGTCCCGGCTTAACGGGAAGTCAGGACCTTTGCCGCGCTTGCGGTGATGGACAAAGTCTTGCCTTGAATGGCGTCGAAAGCTGTTCAAAACCCTCGCGGAAATTGGCGCTCGTTACCTCTTTCCGTTATAAAAATGCAACTGATTCCGTACAGAGATCGTGATCCGATTTGACTGAGCAAAGCACACCCGGCGGCGGAAAGCTGCCCCCAGGCATCGAACCCATTTCCATCATGGAGGAGATGCAGCGCTCCTATCTCGATTACGCCATGAGCGTCATCGTCAGCCGCGCGCTTCCTGATGTTCGTGACGGCCTGAAGCCGGTCCATCGCCGCATTCTCTACGGGATGAACGAGCTGGGGCTCGACTGGAACAAGAAATACGTCAAGAGCGCCCGTGTCACCGGTGACGTGATGGGTAAATACCATCCGCACGGCGACTCGGCGATCTATGACGCTTTGGCCCGTATGGCGCAGGACTGGTCCTTGCGCATGCCGCTGATCGACGGTCAGGGCAATTTCGGCTCGATCGACGGCGATCCGCCGGCGGCCCAGCGCTACACCGAGTGCCGTCTGGAAAAGGTGGCGCATGCGCTACTCGACGACCTCGACAAGGAAACCGTCGATTTTCGCGACAACTACGACGGCACCATGTCGGAGCCGGTCGTGGTTCCGGCCAAATTCCCCAACCTGCTGGTCAATGGCGCAGGCGGCATCGCCGTCGGCATGGCCACCAATATCCCGCCGCACAATCTTTCGGAAGTCATCAACGGCTGTATCGCGCTGATTGATAATCCGGCGATCGAGCTGCCCGAGATGATGGAAATCATCCCCGGTCCGGATTTTCCGACCGGCGCAATGATTCTCGGCAAGAACGGTATTCGGTCGGCTTATGAGACGGGTCGCGGCTCGGTCATGATGCGTGGCCTTGCCACGATCGAGCCGATGCGCGGCGACCGCGAGCAGATCATCATTACCGAAGTTCCCTATCAGGTGAACAAGGCTACGATGATCGAAAAGATGGCCGAACTGGTCAAGGACAAGCGCATCGAGGGCATTTCCGACCTGCGCGACGAGTCTGACCGCCAGGGCTACCGCGTCGTCATCGAGTTGAAGCGTGACGCAAACGCTGACGTCATCCTCAACCAGCTTTACCGCTACACGCCGCTGCAGACCTCTTTCGGCTGCAACATGGTGGCGCTGAACGGCGGCAAGCCTGAACAGCTGACGCTGCTCGACATGCTGCGCGCCTTCGTGTCCTTCCGTGAGGAAGTCGTCAGCCGCCGCACGAAATACCTGCTGCGCAAGGCCCGCGAACGCGCCCACGTCTTGGTCGGTCTCGCCATCGCCGTCGCCAATATCGACGAAGTCATCCAGCTGATCCGTCGTGCACCCGATCCGGCAACGGCCCGTGAGCAGTTGATGACCCGCCGCTGGCCGGCACATGACGTGGAATCGCTGATCCGCCTGATCGACGATCCGCGCCACAGGATCAACGAGGACGCGACCTACAATCTTTCCGAAGAGCAGGCGCGTGCCATCCTCGAACTGCGTCTTGCCCGTCTGACGGCTCTCGGCCGCGATGAAATCGCCGACGAGTTGAACAAGATCGGCGCCGAGATTTCCGATTATCTCGACATCCTGTCGTCGCGCATCCGCATTCAGACCATCGTCAAGGATGAGCTCGCAGCCGTCCGTGATGAATTCGGCACGCCGCGCCGCACCCAGATCATGGATGCCGGCCTCGACATGGACGATGAAGACCTCATCGCCCGCGAAGACATGGTCGTCACGGTATCGCACCTTGGCTATATCAAGCGCGTGCCGCTTGCGACCTATCGCGCCCAACGTCGTGGCGGCAAGGGCCGCTCCGGCATGGCGACGCGTGACGAGGATTTCGTCTCGCGCCTGTTCGTGGTCAACACCCATACGCCGGTTCTGTTCTTCTCTTCGCGTGGCATCGTCTACAAGGAAAAGGTCTACCGCCTGCCGGTCGGCACGCCGCAATCGCGCGGCAAGGCGCTGATCAACATGCTGCCGCTGGAACCCGGCGAACGCATCACCACCATCATGCCGCTGCCCGAGGATGAGAATTCCTGGGAAAACCTCGACGTCATGTTCGCGACAACGCGCGGTACGGTTCGCCGTAACAAGCTGTCCGATTTCGTTCAGGTCAACCGCAACGGCAAGATCGCCATGAAGCTCGAGGAAGAGGGTGACGAAATCCTCTCCGTAGAGACCTGCACGGCGCCAAACCATGATCTGGCCATTCCGGGTGATGACGTGCTTCTGACGACGGCACTTGGTCAGGCAATCCGCTTCCCTGTCGATGAGGTGCGCGTGTTCGCCGGCCGCAACTCGATCGGTGTTCGCGGTATCAACCTGGCCGATGGCGACCGCATCATCTCGATGACCATCGTCAATCATGTCGATGCCGAGCCGTGGGAGCGTGCTGCCTATCTGAAGCGCTCCGCCGCAGAACGTCGCGCTGCGGGTGTCGACGAGGAGGATATTGCTCTGGTCGGTGAGGAAGTCACCGAAGAGGGACAGCTCTCCGATGAACGTTACGAATACCTGAAGTCCCGCGAACAGTTCGTTCTGACCGTGTCGGAAAAGGGTTATGGCAAGCGTTCATCCTCTTACGACTTCCGGACCTCGGGCCGTGGCGGCAAGGGTATCCGCGCCACCGACACATCCAAGACCGCGGAAATCGGCGAACAGGTTGCGGCCTTCCCGATCGACGAAGCAGACCAGATCATGCTCGTTTCCGATGGCGGTGTTCTGATCCGCGTTCCGGTAAACGGCATTCGTATCGCCAGCCGCGCGACAAAGGGCGTCACGATCTTCTCTACCGCCAAGGATGAGAAGGTGGTTTCCGTCGAGCGTATCAGCGAGCCGGAAGGTGACGAGGAAAATGGCGTCGAGGGCGAAGAGGAAAACGGCATCGATGCCGCAGGCACCGCTTCCGCCGAAAATCCGGCGCCGGAAGGTGATGATAGCGGCGCGTGATGCGCGCCGTTTGATCCCAACTTGAAGTCAGATACGAAAAAAGCCGGAGAACATGTTCTCCGGCTTTTGAATTTTGACTGTCTGACACTCTGTGGTGACTTTTGAGCTATGCAGCGCCTGAGGTGAGGTTTCAATCAAACGGCGCTGTGTCTGCGAGCGAAATCCTCAATATCTCCGCGCGGGCGGTGAAGCGCGGAAACCATCAGAGTCACTGACGCGACACACAGACTGCTGATCAGAACTGCAAGAATTGCCAGAGTCTCGAACATGACCTGCCTCCGAGGGTCAGGCCAGTTCGGCCTGATTAATAGTAGGAAACGTCCTGATAACGACCGGACATCTGCGAGTAGTTCATTTCCGACGGATCGGACTTGTTCTGGTAAAGGGTTACCGTCGCGGTCAGCATGACTGCGATCATGGACGTCCAGACGACATTGATCATGGTGACCTTGTCGAGCGCCATCGGGTTCCGCTTAAACATATCCACATTCCTTCTTAATTGGCCCGGCGCATCAAGCACACACGGGTTCCACCGCATCTTGAGAGAAACTTAACTGAACGCCTCTGAAGCTTGCCTGAAAGGGTTGTTCATCTGGCGTTCATCTTTTGCATTTGTCAGGCGTCGTTCTGTTCCAGGGCGAAAAGGGCGCCTTCGATGAGAAACGCAGCAAGAACAGCACCAAGAACGACCATAACCAGCATTTTTCTCTCCATGATCGGGCAGGAAGCCCTGCCGCTGATGTGGAGTAAAACAAACTGCCGCTGAAACGACCTTGAATGGCCCGTTCATCTTGCATTCACGGCATCGATAGCCTCTGACCCTTGCAGACGAGGGGGCGACGTGACAAAAGGCCGGGGAATCTTAATCGGCAAAGTCAGGGGCTGGGCCTAGGCATGACGACCGCTTTCTATCCCGGATCCTTCGATCCGATGACGAACGGGCATCTGGATGTTCTGGTTCAGGCACTGCAGGTCGCCGACCGCGTCATCGTCGCGATCGGCGTTCATCCCGGCAAGACACCGCTGTTTTCCTTCGAGGAACGGGCAGAACTGATCCGTGCGTCGCTCAAGGAAGCGCTGCCGGAAAAGGCTGCCAATATAGATGTCGTCTCCTTCGATCGACTCGTTGTCGATGCCGCTCGCGCCAATGGTGCTAAGCTACTGATCCGCGGCGTGCGTGACGGGACGGATCTGGACTACGAAATGCAGATGGCCGGCATGAACCGCCAGATGGCGCCTGACGTGCAGACTGTCTTCCTGCCGGCAGGCACCGCGTCGCGGCCCATAACCGCCACATTGGTCCGTCAGATCGCGGCCATGGGCGGCGATGTGGCACCTTTTGTACCGCCAACCGTGCTCGCGGCCTTGAAATCGAGATTTGCGCGCTGATTTGTTCAGAAACACGGAGTTTCCAATGAAATTGCTTCACTCTGCCTTTGCCGGTCTGGTCGCCTTCGCATCCATGGCGGGTGCCGCCTATGCTGACGATCTCCTGACTATCCAGTTGAAGGACGGTCCGGTCGTCATCAAGCTTGCGCCGGAAGTTGCGCCGAAGCACGTTGCCCAGATCGAAGCGCTCGCCTCCAAGGGCGAGTACGACAACGTTGTCTTCCACCGCGTCATCGATGGCTTCATGGCCCAGACGGGCGATGTCGAATTCGGCAAGCAGGGCGGTGCGAAGTTCAACCCCAAGCGTGCCGGCATGGGCGGCTCCGAGATGCCGGATATCCCGGCGGAATTTTCGAAGGTCCCGTTCAAGCGCGGCACCGTCGGTATGGCGCGGTCTCAGAGCCCGAACTCGGCCAATTCGCAGTTCTTCATCATGTTTGACGAAGGTGCTTTCCTGAACGGCCAGTATACGGTCGTCGGTCAAGTTCAGTCGGGCATGGAATTCGTCGACAAGATCAAGCGCGGCGAGGGCGGCAATGGCGAAGTCAGCAACCCCGACAAGATGATCAAGGTCACGGTCACCAAGAAGTAACGGCACAAAGCCGCGATTTTCCACTAGAAGAAAGCCCGAGAGGCAAGCAAGGAGATACACATGGCGGAGATCAAGGATCCCGAAAACACCCTCATCATGGAAACCACCAAGGGCAAGGTCGTGATCTCGCTTCTGCCGGACCTCGCTCCGGGCCACGTTGCCCGCATTAAGGAGCTGGCCCGCGAAGAGGCCTATGATGGCGTTGTTTTCCACCGCGTCATCCCGGACTTCATGGCACAGACCGGTGACGTCAAGTTCGGCAAGAAGGGCGGCGAAAGCTTCAACCCGTCGCGCGCCGGCATGGGCGGTTCCGAAAAGCCGGATCTTCAGGCTGAATTCTCGGCCGTCCCGCACGTTCGCGGCACCTGCTCCATGGCCCGTTCGCAGAACCCGAACTCTGCCAACTCGCAGTTCTTCATCTGCTTCACCGACGCTCCCTGGCTGAACAAGCAGTATTCTGTCTGGGGTCAGGTCATCGAAGGCATGGACATCATCGACCAGATCAAGAAGGGCGAGCCGGTACAGGATCCGGATTCGATCGTCTCGGTCCGCGTCGCAGCCGACGTCTAAGTCGAGCTTTCGCCTTTGGCCCGCTCCGTTCCTCTAAAGGACGGGGCGGGCTTACGCATTTCAAGAACAGGCCCGAAACTACACCATGCGTGTCGAACTTTTCGATTTCGATCTGCCGGAAGAAAACATCGCTCTGCGGCCCGCAAACCCGCGTGACAGCGCGCGTTTTCTTGTCGTGCGTCCGGATGCCGACCTGGTTCTCGCGGATCACCGCGTTTCCGAACTGGCGGACTTCTTGGAACCCGGCGATGCGCTGGTGTTCAACGATACCAAGGTCATTCCGGCGCAGCTCGAGGGTATCAGGCACCGCGAAGGTGCGGGCGGCCAGCAGGTTTCGGCAACGCTGCATATGCGCAGCGAGCCCGATGTCTGGAAGGCATTCGCCAAGCCCGGCAAGCGCATCAAGATCGGCGATCGCATCGAATTTGGTCACTCGGCGGAGACATGTCAGCTCGGCTCGTTGATGGCGACGGTGGAAGAGAAAGGCGAGGGTGGCGAAGTCACCCTGCGCTTCGATCTTTCAGGACCGGCGCTCGACGAGGCGATCATGTCCGTCGGCCATATCCCGCTGCCGCCCTATATCGCCGCCAAGCGTGCGGAAGATGCAAAGGATCGGCAGGATTACCAGACCATCTATGCTCGCGAGGACGGAGCCGTTGCGGCCCCCACCGCCGGCCTGCATTTCACGCCTGATCTTTTTGCAAAACTTGATGCCGCAGGCATCGAACGGCATTTCGTTACACTGCATGTCGGCGCCGGCACGTTTCTACCCATGAAGGTGGATGATACGGTCGACCACAAGATGCATCAGGAAATCGGGTATGTGAGCGCCGAAACTGCTGCAAAGCTGAACGCCGTGAAGGCGAGGGGCGGGCGCATCATCTGTGTCGGCACGACCTCGCTGCGGCTGATCGAAAGCGCTGCCGTCGATGGCGGCACGATCGAGCCGTGGAACGGCCCGACCGGCATCTTCATCACACCCGGCTACCGCTTCAAGGCGGTGGACATGCTGATGACCAATTTCCACCTGCCGAAATCCACCCTGTTCATGCTCGTCTCGGCCTTTTGCGGCCTGGAGACGATGCAGGACGCCTATGCCCATGCCATCAAGACAGGCTATCGCTTTTATTCCTACGGCGATTCCAGCCTGCTATTTCGGAAAGACTAGATGAGCACCGAGAATTTCCAGTTCACCCTGAAGAAGACCGACGCCGGCGCGCGCCTTGGCGAAGTCTCCATGCCGCGCGGCACGATCCGTACTCCCGCCTTCATGCCGGTCGGCACCGTTGGCACGGTCAAGGCGATGTATCTCGACCAGGTCAAGGACACCGGCGCCGATATCATCCTCGGCAATACCTATCACCTGATGTTGCGTCCCGGTGCTGAACGCGTCGCGCGCCTCGGTGGCCTGCACAAGCTGATCCGCTGGGATGGTCCGATCCTGACGGATAGCGGCGGCTTCCAGGTCATGTCCTTGTCCGGCCTGCGCAAGCTCGACGAGAAGGGCGTCACCTTCAAGAGCCATGTCGATGGTTCGCTGCACCATATGTCGCCGGAACGCTCTATCGAGATCCAGGGGCTTCTTGGCTCCGATATCCAGATGCAGCTCGACGAATGCGTGGCACTGCCCGCCGAGCCGAAGGAGATCGAGCGCGCGATGGAACTGTCGCTGCGTTGGGCCGAGCGCTGCCGGGTCGCTTTCGGTGACCAGCCGGGCAAGGCTATGTTCGGCATCGTCCAGGGCGGCGATCAGCCTGCTCTGCGCATTCGTTCCGCCGAAGGCCTGAAGCAACTAGACCTCAAGGGTTATGCGGTCGGTGGTCTTGCTGTTGGCGAGCCGCAGAACGTCATGCTTGCGATGTTGGAAACGACGCTTCCCGTTCTGCCGACGGAAAAGCCGCGTTATCTCATGGGCGTCGGCACGCCGGACGATATTCTGAAATCAGTCGCCCGCGGTATAGACATGTTCGATTGCGTCATGCCGACCCGCTCCGGCCGACATGGCTTGGCGTTCACCCGCCGCGGCCGCGTCAACATCCGCAATGCCCGCCATGCCGAAGACATGCGCCCGCTTGACGAAGAGTCCAACTGCCCGGCCGCACGTGATTATTCCCGCGCCTATCTGCATCACCTTATTCGCTCCGACGAGGCGCTGGGCGGCATGCTGCTCTCCTGGAACAACCTGAACTACTATCAGGACCTGATGAAGGGCATCCGCCAGTCGATCGAGGAAGGTCGGTTCGCCGACTTCTACGCCGAAACCCAGGAAAACTGGGCCAAGGGCGATATCGCCCCACTCTAAGGAGTTTTGTCGGCGTGAGCGGAGAGAGCGAGCAGGATCAGGTAATCGTTGTCACGCCACGCATGCTGGCTTGGGCGCGCAATTCCGCCATCTATCGGCTGTCGCGCAGGATGATGTCCGAACGCGAGCTGGCCGACGCCATCAAGCGAAAGGCCAGGCAGAAGTTCGAGGATATTTCCGACGAAGACCTGCAGATCTTGGCTGCGGCCGCGCTCGAATGCGGCCGCACTCTCGGCTGCCTCGATGATGTGAACTATGCCGAGACCAAGGTTCGTTCGGGCGTGCGGACGGGGCGCTCACGGCGCATGCTGCAACGAAAGCTGCAGGAAAGGGGGATCGCCTCTGAAACCGCTGCGGCTGCCCTTGAGGATGTCGACGACCTGCAGGCCGCTCTCGCCTACGCACGCCGCCGCGGCTACGGGCCTTATCGGCGCGAGGCTGCCGATGAGAAGCGCGTCATCAAGGAGCTATCCTCATTCGCCCGCAACGGCTTCGGTTCAGATGTCGCCCGCCGCGTCATCGGTTTGACGCGCGACGACGCGGACGAGATGATGTCGGCCGCGCCGCTTTAGCAACGGTTTCTCGTCAGATGCCGGTGCTCGTTGAGTTCTTCATCATCCTGACGCCATTCACCTTGTAGCTGCCGTCGTCCATCAGCCGCATTTCGTAGATCGCGGTCCAGTCCTTGCCGCCCGGCCCGGTGATCATCACCTCCTGAAACACCATCTCGCCGCCGCCGACCAGTTTAGAGCGGCCGAACGCATAGTTTCCGGCGTGATAGACTGCCTCGTAATTTTTCTGCACCATAGTCAGGAATGCATTCTCGTCGGGATACATCATCCGGATATCGGGGGAGGCGTATGAATAAGCCTTCTCGGCATCGTCCCGCATCAGCGCCCTTATTTGTTCCGAAATCACCGATTGGGCCTGCAAGGCAGGGTCCTCGGCATAAACGACAGGAGGAGCGACAAGCACCAGAGTAGCAACCAGCGAAGCAAAGCGAGCGACCATCAGACGTTCTCCAGCAAGAAGATTGATGGTAGCGCGTTTCTGACCGCTGAAAAGATGGGCATGCGAATTTTATCGGTAGATCGCGCACCGTTGAACCTGTGTTCTTTCCAATGCAGGGCAGGGTCCTGTCATACGCGCTTGTTGTTCCCGTGACCTTTTGCGACGAATGCCCTGCCTGATTCGATCGGATACCCTTTATGACCTTGCTGCCCCCGGCTTTGCTCTATTTCAGCAATGCCATCCTCTTCATTTCACTGTTCACCCGCCTGCCTTCCATCCAGGAAACCCTTCAAGTCGACAAGGCGGTGCTCGGCCTCGCGCTGCTCAGCGCTCCCGTCGGAACCTTTCTTGCTCTGCCGATCGCCGGACGCATCACCGATCGCCTGACGCCGCGCGTGACCGCGGTCACCATGCTGCCGATCGTGGCGCTCTTGAGCCCGCTGCTGACGATCTTTCCGCTGCCGGGTTTCATCTTCTGTTTCTTTCTTTTCGGATTTTTCCGTACCATTTTCGACGTCGCGGCGAACATGATTTCCGCCGGCATCGAGGCGCGCAAAGGCGTCAAGGTTCTGGCGCGCAGCCATGGTTTCTGGTCGGTCGGTCTTCTGGTCGGCTCGCTTGCATCCGGCTTTCTGGCGGAGGAGGGCATTTCCCCGACAATCCAGCAGAGCATGGCGGCTGCGCTTGTTCTTCTTGCCTGTCTCACGGTCTTCCTGTTGACGCCTGCCGATCCACCGGCCGTACCAGTGAAAAAGCGCCGCTCGGCTTACGTCCTGCCCGACCGAACCATCCTTCTGATCTGCGTCATGGTCTTCGGTCTCTGCATCGTCGAGGGCGCGATCTATGACTGGGGCATCTTCTTCCTGCGCGAGGAACTGCGCGTCGATCCGGCGCTCGCCGGCACGCTCTACGCTGCCTTCACGATAGGGATGGGCGCAACCCGAATGATGGGCGACATGCTGCGCGACCGTTTCGGCGCACTGGCACTGATCCGCATGTCGGCGGTGACTGTCGCCGTCGGCGTCGTGCTGCTGGTCTCGTCTGCCTCCTACATGTATGCCGGCGTTGCACTTTTCCTGATCGGCTGTGGTATCGCTCTGGCATTCCCGCTGGCGGTTGCCACGACGATCGCGCTCGGCAAGGGCCAGCCATCGGAAAACCTCGCGGCTCTCGCGCTGACCTTGATGCTGTCCACCATCGGTATTCCGCCACTTCTTGGCTTCATTGCCGAGCATGTGAGCCTCACGGCCACCTTCCTCGTGCTACTGCCCTGTGTTTTCATCAGTTTCCTGATGGCGCCGGTGGCTGAGGGTAAACGCCCGTTTCGCTTCAGAAAACAATAACTGTGGGCAAGACCGGGCAGGGCAGGCGCCCGCCCATAATTGGCCATAAGAATGGGTAAGGGGTTGAGCGGTCGGGGCTTAACGCTTACGACTAGAGCAATTCCAGCAATTGCTCCAAGCATGACATGCCGAAGACAGGTGACGCTCCTTGATCGACCCCTATGACATTCTGGGCCTTTCGCGAGACGCAGATAACGCGGCGGTAAAATCCGCCTACAGGAAGCGTGTGAAAACGGCTCATCCGGACGCAGGTGGCGACCAGGAGGCTTTCGGCGACCTGAAGCGGGCTTATGAACTGCTGCTCGATCCCGTGCGCCGCAAGGTTTTCGACGATACCGGCTATGATCCGGAACTGGCGGATACCAGAGACCTTCAGGGGCTCGTCATTCTGGAAACGCTCGTCAACGAGATGATCCTCGACGAGCGCGAGCCTGGTTCATTCGATCCCGTCGCCTCCATGCGCCGCAAGTTGACCGACCGGATCGTCAGCGCACGGTTCCATATCCTGGAAATGGAACGGCATCGCGCCCGCATCCGCAATCATATGGACCGGATGGGCCGCAAGCCCGGAACCGACGTGCTGGGGCGCATGCTGAAGGCGCGTTGCGAGACGATCGGCGAGGCGATTTCGAAGTCCGAAGTCGAGATCAAGACGATCGAACAGGCCTATGGCATGCTCGACGGTTATGCCTACGAGCTCGAAATTCCCAAGATCCAGGACGCCGCCGAATAAGTTCGGCAGCCTCATCCAGCTTTTAAACTGAATTCCGGAGACGATTGATGTCACTCTCTATTCGCCCCGCCACGCGTGGTGATGCCGCAACCCTGCTTGGCTTCATTCGCGAACTTGCGATCTATGAAAAAGCCGAGCACGAAGTGGCAGCCACCGTCGAGACGATCGAACAGTCGATCTTCGGTCCCCACTCGGTGACGCAGGCGCTGATCTGCGAAAAGGACGGGCAAGCGATCGGCATGGCGATCTGGTTCTTCAACTATTCCACCTGGCAAGCCCGCAACGGGTTGTATCTGGAGGACCTCTATGTGACGCCCAGCGCGCGAGGTTTTGGAGCCGGCAAGGCATTGCTGCAGCGACTGGCCCAGATTGCACTGGAAAATGGCTGCGGCCGTTTCGAATGGAGCGTACTCGACTGGAACGAACCGGCAATCAAGGTCTATGATGCCATCGGTGCCGAACCGCAGAATGAATGGATCCGCTACCGGCTCGCCGGAGATGCGCTGACCGCTCTCGCCAAAAAGCGGGCAGGGCCTTAAGCCTCTGCCTCACGCGATCCGAGGAGACATGCTCAAAAACACGACTTGCATCGCTTTTTCGAGTATGCCGCGGCTTTAATACAATTGTTTTTAACGGGAGATTTCGGCCGACATGACGTGATGTTGCAAGGCTCGCTCTCTCGCGGACGCAGGATTTCAGGCGTTCCTAAAATCCCCGTCGTCACGGGGCAGGTGGCCGCCCGGCGTCAGATCGTCGACCGCACGCGGCAGATCCTTGCTCAGGCGCGCGAGGATCTCTTCTCGCGAAAGGCCAGTCTTTGTCGAAAGCTCTTCGAGCACGTCGGGTCCGATTGCCTGTTCGAGTTGAACGTCGTCGATATCCTCGTTAGCGCCTGGATTTACCCAGGATTCGGCCTTTTCTCCAAGCCCGTTCTGCTGGAACGTCTTCAAGAGATCGCCCAGACCGCCGCTGAGAATCCCGCCGGACGCAAGTCCGCCAAGAAGGCCGCCCAAGCCGCCGAGCCCACCAGCACCGCTGCCGCCGGCTAACTTGCCGAACAGATCATCGAGTCCGGCCGTCTGAGGCTGTGGCGATCGACCATCCGGTTGCGCGATATTCGGATCTCCAGCCTGCGGGTTCTGTATTCCGCGCAGCATTTCCGCGATCTTGTCTCTGTTCTGATATCCAGCGACCGCAAGAACGCCGAGCAATGCTTTCAGCTGACCACTCACCATAGCTCTTTCCTCCATTTTGCGAGCCTCACGAGCGAGGCGCTGACGAGTTCAAAATCATCAGGTTTGAAACGCCGGTTTGCAACGAATTGGCATGCACGACTTAAACAAGCAGAGTTAGCCAATCCGAACATCAGTTCAGCAGAACAAAGGTCAAACTGGCCACTTGGTCATTTAGGACAGACTTATATATTTTCCATCGACTGGACGAAGTTTGTCTGAGTTCCCGAATTCATCGGGCAGGGCGAAGGCTGCGACAAACGAGTTAGGTTAAACGTAAAGTGCAACACGGAGAGAATGTCTTCGTCGCACTTCATCCTTGAACCCAGCCTAGCCACACACAATGTGGCGGCAAGGTTGAAATGTCCGACGATTTGCAAAATAGAAATGTCCAACTGATCGCCATACGGCACACCGACCA